>VGYC01000222.1 GCA_016873095.1 Planctomycetota bacterium
ACAAGGATCGCTACAGCGAAGTGTTCCCGGCGTCGAAGCGGCCAGGCATCCCGTACACGCAGCTCAAAGCCGAGCAAAAGGCGTTGATCGCCGACGTTGTCAAGACCATGACTTCCGAGTACGGCGCCCAGCGCTGCCTAGAAGTCACGAAGGAAACGCCTGAGGGAGCACGGTATCTCACCTTTTTTGGCGAGCCGTCCGAGAAAAAGCCATTCGCCTGGCGAGTCGGCATGCATCATCTGACACTCTTGTTCGCCGAGTTCGGCAGCGATCCGGCGAATGAGTTCGGCCCGATTCTCCTCGGCGGCAACCCCGCGAAGTCCTTGTGGGAGGCTGAAGAGAAAATCGTCCTTGAGCTTTATGCCGCTTTGACGCCGGATGAACTCAAGAAAATGCAAGACTCCGCCAAGGGGGTCTCGTCGGGCTCGGGGCAAAAAATGGGCAAGGGTGGACTCCGCATTGCGGATCTCAACGATAAAGCACGCCCGCTGGCCACGAGTTTGTTCTCCAAGCGGCTCGACGTTTTTTCCGCGGATCGGCGCAAGGTAGTGGATGACATCGTCAAGCGCGACGGCGGCCCGGAAAACCTGCGGCTGATCATCTGGGGCCAGGCTGTCAAATCCCACCTTGAAGGCGGAAACTACCACTGGCGCATCGGCAGCGACGCTATTGTCTGCGACTGGCAAACGGTCGGCAAAAACCATCTGCACATGACTCTGCGCGGCCGGCTCAAGAGCTGACCCGGAACACCTTTTCTGAACTGCAACCAGGGAGCAAACCATGTCTACCCGAGCAACTATCTTCACTATCTTCTTTTTGGCGATGCTTGGCCTTGTCGGGCTTGGCATCTCTGTGGCCTCGGCCGGCGAGGGCAAGGGGAAAATCCGCGTCGTCATCATCGACGGCCAGAACAACCACGACTGGCGCGCGACCACGCCCATCATGAAGAAGGCCCTTGAAGATTGCGGCCGGTTTACTGTGGACGTCGCGACTTCGCCGCAGGTTCCTTCGCTCCCCAAGCCGGGCAAGCCCAAGGATGAAACAGATGTCAAGGCGATGGCCAAATACAAGGAAGCACTCGCCAAGTACGAGGCGGAACTTCCGAAGTTCCAGGAGAAATTGCAGGCAGCCCAGGCGGAGCTGAAGAACTGGGAGATCGACTTTTCCAAGTATGATGTGGTCGTCAGCAACTACAACGGTCAGTCGTGGACCAAGCAAATCAACGACGGGCTTGAGGAACGCCTGAAGAATGGCAAGATTGGTTTGGTCATCGTCCACGCCGCCAACAACGCCTTTGGCGGATGGAAGGAATACAACCTCATGATCGGCATGGGCTGGCGCGACGCCAAGTTCGGCGAACGGCTCAAGGTCGATGACAGCGGCAAGCAGATTCGCGTTCCCAAGGGAGAAGATCTCGGTTCGGGCCACCGCTCTGGAGGCAATTTCGCCGTCGTCGTTCGTGATGCCGAGCATCCCATCACGAAGGGAATGCCCGGCGAATGGATGCACGCGCAGGACGAACTCTACGATAACATGCGCGGCCCCATCGAGAACGTCCATCTCCTGGCGACTGCCTATTCCAAGGGGACGAAAACCCATGAACCGATGATCTGGACGGTGACCTACGGCAAAGGACGTGTGTTCCATACGCCGATGGGGCATGGCACAGCGTCGATGCTCTGCGTGGGTTTCCAGACCACGTTGCAGCGTGGCACGGAGTGGGCTGCCACAGGGGGCGTGACCCTTCCCATCCCCGCCAATTTCCCGACGGCGAGCAGGGTCAGTTCCTTGCCGGCGGCGAAGAAGTAACCCCGACATCCCCACCTTTTTTCCGAGGCATCCACCATGATCCGCACACTCGTTCTTTCTGTTGCTTTCCTGGCCCTCGCGGTGAATCTTCAGGCGCAGGAACTCTCCGAGGCCGAGAAAAAGGAAAGCTTTCGCCTGCTCTTCGACGGCAAGAGCTTCGACGGCTGGAAAACGTCGGACAAAACTCCCAAGAGCTGGAAAATCGAAGAGGGCCTCCTCAAGCTCACCGGAGGGTCGAGTCACCTCTTTACCAAGGATACCTTCGAGGACTTCATTCTTCGTCTGGAATGGCGGCCGGCGAAAAAAGGTTACAACAGTGGCCTGTTCCTCCGCGGCAACAACCAGATCCAGATGCTGCAGTCGGACGGCGGACACCTGCTGAGCAACGCGAAGGAAACCAAGGCCGTCCCCAACCTGCACAAGGCCCCGGGTGAGTGGAATGAGTGGGAGGTCGTCTGCATCGGCAGCAAGATCGGGCTCAAGGTCAACGGCACCCAGGCCTGGGAGATTGACACCTTCAAGGCCAAGAAAGGCCCCATCGGTATCGAGGCGGAAGGACACGCTATCGACTTCAAGAACCTGCGGATCAAGGTGCTCAGGAAAGACTGAACGCCCCGCGCAAGCACCCCGTTGACCGGACTTCATTCCTTCGCGATCGGAGAGCACACATGACAATTCTGCGAACGGCCCTCATCGCCCATCTCCTTCTGATCGGCTGGCAAGTCAGCCCCGTTGCGGCCGGAGAACGCGACAAGATTCGCGTGCTTATCATTGACGGCCAGCACAATCACGCCTGGCGCGATACGACGGCATTTCTCAAAGAGGTGCTGGAGAAAAATGGCCGCTTCACCGTCGACGTCTCGTCGAATTTGAAACCCAACGATAAGCCCGGCAAGGTTCCCACGGTGCCGTTTCCGCCCGATTTGACGAAGTATCAGGTCGCCATCAGCAACTACAATGGCCCCGCCTGGCCCGCGGAGTTTCGCAAAACCTTCGAGGAACACGTCAAAGATGGGAAGCTCGGCTTCGTTCTCTTCCACTCCGCCAACAACTGTTTCACCGATTGGCCCGAGTTCAACCGTATGGTCGGCCTGGCCTGGCGCAGCCCAAAATTCGGCGATCGCATCTACTTCGATGAAAAAGGGAAGCAGGTCCGCATTCCGAAGGGGGACGGGGGCGGCACCAGCGAAACGAACCATCCCTATGCCATTGTCCTGCGCGACACGGATCACCCCATTTGCAAAGGCATGCCCCAAGAATGGATGCACGCCAAGGACCAGCTTATGTTCAACCTGCGCGGACCGGCCGAGCAGATTCAAGTCCTGGCCACCGCTCTCTGTCCCAAGACGATGGTTCATGAGCCGACGCGCTGGACCGTGACCTACGGCAAAGGTCGCATCGTGCAGACACCGATGGGGCACGACGTGTTTGCCATGCGCTGCGTCGGCTTCATTAACACGATGGAACGAAGCCTTGAGTGGGCAGCAACCGGAAAAGTAACATTGCCGATTCGCGAGGCGTTTCCTTCGCCAACCAAGCCAAGTCAGATCGAGGTAGGGAAGAAGTGATCCGTTTGCACGCGATCGAAGCTGTGGTGACTTTTGACATGCGACGAGCCATTACCTCAATTGCTCCGCCTTACCCTTGCGCCTGCTGGTGCGCGCGGCCATCCGCCTCCATTCTTCTGCTGTTCCTCGCGGTTATCTTGGTCACCGAAGGCCGCGCCGACGATTGGCCCCAGTACCGAGGCCCGAAACGTGATGGGGTGTCGCGCGAGACCCGCCTATTGAAAGTGTGGCCGAAAGGAGGACCGAAGCTCCTCTGGACCTACCGCGACGCAGGCACCGGCTTTTCCCCACCGTCGATTGTCGGCAATCATTTTTATTGCATGGGATCGAAGGACAAAGACGATCTCGTCTTCGCCCTCGACACACAAACGGGCAAGCTGCTCTGGACCGCCTCGGCTGGACCGCGCCGGCTCACTGACTGGGGCGATGGCCCGTGCTCCACGCCTACCGTAGACGGAGATTATCTCTATGCGATCAGCGTTCTCGGCGAACTTCACTGCATCAATCGCCACACGGGGAAGCACGTCTGGCACGTTCACCTGAAAAATGACCTTCAAGGCAAGATCCTTCACGATGGCCGTTATTGCGAATCACCCCTTGTTGACGGCGATCGCGTGATTTGCTCGCCTGGCGGCAAGGGAGGTACCTTCGCGGCGTTCGACAAGAAAACCGGCAAGCTCCTCTGGCGCAGCAAAGAACTGGCGGACGAAGCCGTTTCCTCGTCGGTCATCGTCACGGAAATTGACGGCCTGCGCCAGTACGTGAACCTGACCGGCAAGGGCGTTGCCGGCGTCGCTGCCGAAGATGGTCGGCTTCTTTGGAAGAGCACTATTCCCGCAGCGCACATCATGGTCGCAACTCCGATTCATCACGAAGACGGCGTCTACGTGACGACCGCTTACGGCGTCGGCTGCGGCTTGCTGAAGCTCAAACGGGTTGACAAGGGCATCAAGACCGAGGTCGTCTATCGCAACAAGGTCATGAAGAACCACCACAGCGGAGTCACCCTCGTGAACGGCCTTCTTTTTGGCTGCTCTGATCCCAATGGCTGGATCTGCCAGGATTTCAAGACCGGGGAACTGGTGTGGGAGGAGCGGTTCGGGTTCGACAAGGGAAGCTTTGCCTACGCCGACGGCTATCTCTATGGCTACGGCGAATCCAAAGGGGCAGTCGCCCTGGTCGAAGCGTCGCGCAAAGGGTGGATCGAAAAGAGCCGATTCACGATTCCGGAGATAACGCGGATCCCACGTAAGGGTGGAAAAATCTGGACGCCGCCCGTCATTGCCAACGGACGCCTTTATTTGCGGGATAACGACCTGATCTATTGCTACGATATCACTCCCTGAGAGGAGACTTTCTAATGCATCTTCGTTACCGTTCTCTGCCGTTTGTCGTCGGTTGTTGCCTGACGATCGTTTGGTTGTCGGGTCAACTTTTTCGTGGCGATGCCAATTCACAGCCCGCGACCCCGTCAACGGCGCCCCTGGAGCTGTCCGGAAGCCCAAGTCACGACGGTAATCGACCGTGTACCGCTGGAAAACGACTCGCTCTGCTCCGTCCGGCTTCTCGATCACCTTAGCAATCTCTGTCTCAGTCGCACCGCAGCGCGGGCAACTGCCAAACCCAAGGATGTGGACATCGGTTTCGCCAGACGGGACGCCACCGCCGCCACAATGCGCGCCGCAAGGGGCGCGATGAGCAACCGGGTGCCAATGAGCGTCTTCACCCCATCTGTTGAGGCGGAGTTCCTCGTGGAGGACGGCGCGACCACAAACGAGGCAGACGGTCCTCTTCGTTCGGCCTGTTCGCGTTGCAAAGGACATAGTCGCAAAGTCGCACAACGAAAAACCCAGCACCGCGGGCTAGCTGCGAGCCCCGTGTTCAGGTTCGAATGGGATTACATCTCCGCTGTAACCGGTGCCGAGAACGGATTCGCCGTCTGTGAGGATCCCCACGCCGTGCTCCGTCTCGAAGGGGGCCTCGAAACTGAGTTCTACCAGGGGCCTTTCATCTCGGAAAACCAGTTTGTGCACCATGATATCGGACAACCCCATGATTCCCAGTAAATCCTCCGGTCGTGCGAGTGCCGGCAAGTGCTCGCAGACTGCTGCAAGGTCGTTGTGCCACCACATTCCTGAATCGGGCCCGCGGCCGTTGATATCATCCCATAGCGCGGCGGTAACCTTCGGAACGAGCTGCACCTGGTTAGCCAAGACTTTCGCGGCCAGCGCCACGGCATCCGCTGAGGGCAACTCGCTTTCCTCGTCGGCTTCGAAAATCAAGCGGTATTGGCCCCTTTGCCTGCCCGTGTCGTATTCGAACGCGTCGAACGCCGGAGCTTGCAGCGTCTGCACCCATCCTACAACGTCGTAGTCGAAGGCGCCCAACTGGGGATGGTTCCATGTGGGGTCGCCCATCGGAGGCCTTTGGGGAGCCTTCTTGGAGTATTCCTGCAACCTCGCCAACGTTTTCAGATCCTTCTTGCTCCGTTGGCCGCTCAACGCCATGGCGCGCTCTAAGCATGTGATGGCGGCTTTGAAATTCGTGACGCATTCCTCGGCGAGCGATCGAAGCCGCCAAGCCGCTTCGTCGTCAGGATTGTCCACGGTATATTCGCGCAACCCTGTTTGCGCTTCGAACAAGTCTGGACGAGCCTCTCTTTTTGGAAGCTTTCTTTCATAGGACCCTTGCTGGGAAAGGCGTTGGCCCCGGGCAAGGATCTCGCGAAGTTCTTCAAGCGATTTTGGCATGACGATCCCAGTCTGTTGACTTGCGCACGCGACCTGGCATTTCACTTCTGAGAAGGTTCAAGCATTTGCCAGGCCGGCTGAGCACCTGCGGGGCCGTGAACGTAGACGAGGCGGCATCACTGCGTCGCATTCACTTGTTCCCGCCCGCGTTGCCGGCGGAACTGAGGACTCAGCACGACCGTCTCGAACAACACGGCAAATCGTCGCTCCGCGCGCAGCTTCTGCTGCATTTCCTCTACCAATGGCTCGTCCGACAGCAGCACGGAACGGCCGAGCGCGTAGCCGAGCAGCTTGCGGCACAGGTTCCGCTCGAATTCGGGCCGGCGCTTCTTCTCGATATAGTCGATCAGCCCGGCAACGCCTTCCGCGGTCTTGCCGCCCGGCAGAGGGCCGACCGCGACGACGGGGCGGCCGGCGAGGTCCCTGGTCCTGGCCCGGCCAATGGCGTCGAAGCCCTCCAGTGTCAGCCCCAGGCCGTCGAAGTGGACGTGGCACATGGCGCAGCGCTGGTTCTTCGTGTGCTGGGCCAGCATCTCGCGAATCGTCCTGGCGCTCTCCTTTTCCGATTTCGGCAGGTCCGGCACCTCGGCCGGCGGCGGCGGGAAGTGCTGGCCGAGCAAATGGTGCACGACCCAGAAGCCGCGCTTCACCGGGCTGGTGCGCTGCCCCACGGAGTTCTGCGCCAGGATCACCGGCATGCCGAACAGCCCGCCGCGGCCGATGCTCCGCAGGCCGGTGACGCGCTGCCAGGCCGTTTTCGGATCGCGCTGCGTGGCGAGCAACCGGCGGAACTGGATTTCGATGTCGCCGCCGTAGAAGCGGGCGAGCTTGTCGTTGACAAAGGTCGCATCGCTGTGCAGCAACTCATCGACCGGTTCGTTCTGCTGAAGCAGGTGCGTGATCAACCGTGTCGGCTCCTGGAACATCGCCTCGCGCAATGCGGCATCATAGCCGGGGAATGTGTTGGCGGGGATGGTGTCGCGCGACAGGGAGTCGCGATAGCGCAGCCACTGGCCGAAGAACTCGCGGCCAAACGCCTCGATCTTCGGGTCCTTCAGCATGCGTCGTACCTGCGTCCGCAATTCCGCGTCGTCCTGTAGCTTGCCCGCGCTCGCCGCCTTGAGCAGCTCTGCATCCGGCAACGACGACCACAGGAAATAGCTCAGCCGCCGGGCCATGGCATCGTCTGCGAGGGCATGAACGCCCGACCCCGCCGTCGCGACCGGGACGCGGTAGAAGAAGTGCGGCGACATCAGGATCGCCGTGAACGTGCCGCGCAGTGCCGCCTCGACGCCTTGCCCCTGCTTTCTCAGCTGAAGGTAGAGGCCACGCAACGCCTTCGCTTCATCGGCTCGTAATGGGCGGCAGTAGGCTCGCTGCGCCAGCCGTTCCAGGGCAGCCAGCGCAGGCGCCTCCGCCTTGGCAAGCGTCTGCTTGTATTCGGCAAGGCCGGCGCGGACCTGATCGAAGAAGCCATGAATCAGCTCGAACTGCGGATTCGCCTGTCGCGGCTTGAGCGCATCGTCCATGAGCTTGACGCCGAGTTTTTCCAGGTAGAGCCGCTCGAACCTGGAGAGAAGCTTCTCTTCGACAAGCAACGGATCCTCGGAGCGCAGAAAATCAAAGCGCTTGTCATGCAGCACGTGACGCTCGGCCCGCTCGAACCAGACGAAGCCGCGCAGCAGCGTCTCCACGCTCTGCGTGACGAAGTCAAGTTCCTTCCAGAGGCGGTGCAGTTCCTTGCGCTCCGGCCCAGTGAGAACATTGTTGACGAGCGGCTGATCGTCGCGGAAGCAGCCCTCGACGAGATGGAAGCCCGCGGCCAGACCACGATTGGGGTCCACGTAGAAGAAGCGATCGGGAAAGGCGGCACAGAATCGTTCACATGACGGCGACAGGGTCTTGGCCAGTCTGCTCTCGGGTTGAATCAGCAATGCCACGTTGGCACCGAACTTCGCCGCGGGACGTGCACCGATGCCGTGCCGCACGTGAACGGCCGCTTCCGGGGTGGCTTTTCCATCCAGCTCGCATTCGACAAGCAACTGCGTCCCCTGAAGCTTCGCGGCTGTGGCCGGGCGAAGCGGGATCTCGACGACGGCAGGGGCCTGCACGGCGAATGAATCCGCATCCAGGCTGCTGCCGCGCGCATGCTTGCCGAATCCCAGGCGCTGCGCGACCTCGGGAGCCTCGCGTTCCAGCACCGCGCGCAGCGACTCAGGGCCGTCCTTCTTGCGCGGCAGGTTATCCGATCTGCTGAACACGGGACGATGAAACACGACCACGCCGGCAGGCGACTCGAATGCCGGATCGACGCTCAGATAGAGAACGACGTCCTTTTTCCCTTGCACACGGCCTATCTTGACGAGTTGCTTCGTCTTGAAAACGGCCGGGTCGAAGCGATCACGTCCGGCCGCCACTCTGGCGCGCAGCGCCAGATGGCCTATGGGCCAGTTGCCGGCGCTGGCGTGGATCAGCGGCGGTTCCTTCTGTCCCAGGCGCGTCCGCACATAGGTGATGAAACGCTCGCCCTCCATCAATTCAGCCGGCACGCCACCGGTTTTCGACGGAGCCGGGATGGCGTCCCACATGTCGCCAAGTTGTTTCAAATACCCCGTGCCGTTCTTGGCCTCGTCGAGAGTCTTCGAGACAAGTGCGAGATACTTTCCGCTCAGCTTGCGAGGGGCGGCCCAGTCGTCGGCACTGACGCCACGCTCCGCTTCACCGCGCTGCCGATAGCGCCACGCCGCTTCGAGGTAGTCGCTGAGGCGAATATCGTGCTGCTTGTAGAAATCGATGATCGCCTGCTCGGTGAGCTTGGTGCGCTCGGCGTAGGACGTGACCGGAAAAGGCGCGAACGTGATGCCGCTCGGTTTCAGGACGAGATGATCGGCGACGTGCTGCGCCGCCCCGAGAAACTTGTTCAGCAAGCTCGGCGTCATGGCGAGCGCCTCGCCGGTGTTGTTGAAGCCCTCGCCGCCGGCCGGATCGACGGGGAATTCCCTGGTCGCCTGGATGGCCACGCCGGTGAGATCGCGAATCGACAAGTCGTATTCGGTATTGGACAGCCGTCGCGGCAAGACGACGCCGGGATCGCCCGCGTTCTTCTTGGCCTCGACGAGCAGAATCGCCTCGATGGCAGCGACGACGCCGTTTCGCTCCTCCAGCGTCGGCTGCAGTCTGTCGCCTGGAGGCATCTCCCCCTTGCGAATGAACTCGATGACGTGGTTCCAGCGGCGAAAATCCTTGGTGACATCGCCGTCCCGAGTGAAACGCGTGAGGTCGAGTTCGCCCTTGGCCTGCTTCTTGTTGTGGCAGGCGTGGCAGTACTTCCTCGCAAACGGTTCGATCCGATCGCGAAACTCATCGGCTTGCGCCGACGGACAAACCGCGACGGAGACGAACGACAGGACACACCCGATCAGGCAATTCCAGCGGCGTGATCGCACGATGCTGCCTCCGGCGAGGGCATTGTTCACTTTCAGCGACGACGGGAGGGACTGACAGATACTCTCAACAGTATACCAGAACGAAGCATTGCGGACGCGAGCAGGAGGCATGCTCGATCGACGCGACTCGGAATCAAACCTTCACGGAGAGGCGTGTCCGGCGTGTCCGGCTCGAAACGCCGGAAACAGTACGCCGCGTATTTGCAGGAAATGCCGGTGAAATCATTACATGCCTGGTTTCATTGGCCGCACAGTCTTCAGCAGTGAGAGGCTCTCCGAAGAAGACCCGGGTGTGTTGCCATACATCAGCAATGTGCAAAAAACCCACTCCCATCGCCAGAATCCAGATGCCGGCAAGCACTTTCAATTCCTATTCTCCAACGGTTTCGCATCGAGGATTTCGCGCACCTTGCGAGCCAGGTTGCGCGGGGAGAATGGTTTTTGCAGGAAGTTCACATCGGCCCTGAGAACACCGTTGCGAACGACAGCGTCATCGGTATAGCCGGACACAAAGAGGAACTTCGTGTGTGGCCACTGCTTCGCCACGTACTCGGCGAGAGCCGGACCGTTCATCGTGGGCATGACAACATCAGAAATCACCAGGTGGATTGGACCCACATGCTCTTGAAGAACTTTGAGAGCGTCCTCGCCGGAATCGGCTTCGAGTACCACATAACCACATGCTTCAAGGACGTGCCGAGCCACCGCGCGGACGTTGTCGTCGTCCTCAACGAGAAGCACCGTCTCGCAGCCGCGCATGGCCTGAGGCGACGCTGCGCCGGAGCTGATGTAATCTGCCTGCTCTGCCATGCTCGGCAGGTAGATCTTGAACGTCGTGCCCGTGTCGGGCTCACTGTAGACGTAAATGTAGCCACCCGCCTGCTTGACAATGCCGTACACGGTCGCGAGGCCAAGGCCGGTTCCTTGGCCGGGTCCCTTGGTCGTGAAGAACGGCTCGAAGATGCGGGCCTGCAGGTCCTTGTCCATGCCGCAACCGGTGTCGCTGACGGCCAGCATGACGTAAGGTCCGGGACGAACCTCGCTGCGAATGACCGAGTAGGATTCATCCAGGATCACGTTGGCAGTCTCGGTGGTGAGCTTGCCGCCACGCGGCATGGCGTCGCGGGCGTTGACGGCGAGGTTCATCAGGATTTGCTCGATCTGCCCCGGGTCCGCTTTGATGGCATGCAGGTCGGGCGCCATGACGGAAACCAGAGTGATATCCTCACCGATGAGACGGTGCAACATCTTTTCCGTTTCCCCGACCAGGGTGTTGAGGTTCAGGATTTCCGGTGCGATGATCTGCTTGCGGCTGAACGCCAGAAGTTGCCGCGTCAGGGAGGCGGCACGCTCGCCGGCCTTGCACACCTCCAGGAGCGAACTGCGGTACGGACTGTCCTGGGCGAGTTGCAGCAGGATGACCTCGCTGAAGCCGGTGATGATCGTCAGCAGGTTATTGAAATCGTGGGCGACGCCGCCGGCCAGTTGCCCGATGGCTTCCATTTTCTGCGCCTGCCGCAATTGCTCTTCCAGGCGCTTACGTTCGGTGATGTCTTCGGCAACGCCGGTCAGGCGAACCACGTTCCCGTTCTCATCGTGAACCGGGAAGCCGCGGTCGCGGATCCAGCGCATGGTGCCATCCGGACGGGTGATGCGGTACTCTTCCTGATAGCTGTTCATTGTCGCCTGGGCGAGCGCGGCTTGCAGTACACGTTTGCGATCGTCAGGATGAATGGCTTGTGCCCACGACAACGGAGATCGGTAGAGGCTTTCGCAGCTGCGCCCCCAGATTCGCTCGTAGGCTGGGTTGACATATAGGATCTCGCTGAGGTCAGGCCGGGCGCGCCAGAAGACTTGCTCGACCGTCCCCATGACCTCCCGAAAACGTTCTTCGCTGTTTCGTAGTGCGGCTTCGGCCTGTTGGCACGCGAGCAGGGCGCTTTTGCGCTCGGTGATGTCCACAATGATGTTCACCGCGCCCACTAGTTCGCCTGCTTCGCTGTGGATTGGATTGGCATGAGCGAG
>VGYC01000223.1 GCA_016873095.1 Planctomycetota bacterium
TTCCTATCCTCCGGAAAAGAGATGGGACGGGACAGGCAAAACTCCGGAGAATCGTAGGGGCTGTACAGTAGTCAAAATCAAGCCCGCGGCGATAATTGAGGCAGAATTTGGCGATTTCGCCCTGCACTTGATGCCGGCCGCGGCTGGATCGCCTGAAACCTCATTTCCCCAAAGAGGTACCGGGAGCACGCAGACACAACTCCCAAACACTTTCTAAACGAATCGCTTTCCTTCACTCACCGATTGTCAGGCGCTGGTTCGGCTCCACGCCCTTGCGTTCGATCCGGCCCTTGCCATGCGGCAGGATCACCTCCAGGTCGCAGCTCTTCAAAGTCCCCAGGCCGAAATGCGCGACCGCCTCCTGGCCGGAGCCGTAGCCGTAACCGACGCTGATCTCGCGAGCGCCAACCAGTGCAGCCGGCTGACCCAGCATCCCGGGCCGGTAGATGCGGACCATCGCGCCGATACCCATGCGGTTCACGCCTTTGCGGTTCACGCGCTTGCCGCCACGGACCGTCACTTGCAGCCAGTTGCCCGACGGCGTTTCGTTACGCAGGAGCGGCGATTTGAGCTTCACCCACCAGTTGGCCAGAAAGATGTCCATGCGTCCGTCGCGATCGAAGTCGGCTGTCGGGCCCGACGCCGTGTAGACCACCTTCTGCTCGCGCACCATCTTGTCAAAGAACGCCGTCACGTCGGCAAGTTTCTTGTCGGCTGCGGTCGGAAAGTCATTGACTCCGAGCGCATCGGCATGAAAACGCGGCAAGCCAGCCTTGACGCCCAGGTTCTTGAAGATGACGGGATGAGGTCTGCCGGCGGCAAAGTGCACGACGCTGACATACAGGTCGGGCCAGCCATCGTTGTCGAAGTCCTGAATCTCCACATGCGGCGCCTTCATGAACAAGGGGACAAGGCCGACCTTGTCGGTGACGTCCTCGAATCGCGGCAACTTGTCGGCGCCGACGCCGCGGTTGAGGTACAGCCGTGCGGCCACCCCGCCGGTATTCCACGGGCGGTCGTACTGCGGGCCGATGACCAGATCCGGCAGACCATCTCGGTTCACGTCGCCGAAGCACACGCCGCAAGGAGTGTCCTCGTTGGTGTCCTTGTACTGCCAGGCAAAGCTGCCGTGCGACGCCGGCAACTCCCGGAAGCGGCCAGTGCCGTCGTTGAGGAACAGGCGGTTGCCGCCGTAGCGGCCGGCAAGGAAGATGTCGGGCCAGCCATCGCCGTTGACATCGGCGGCCGCCACGCCGAAGCCGGTCACTTTCTCCGGCAAGCCGACGGCACGCGACACATCAACGAACTTCAGACCGCCCACGTTACGAAACAGCCGCGACCGGCTCTTGCCTCCCTGGAAGAAGCATTCGCCCACGAGAAGGTCGAGCAGGCCGTCGCCATCGAAGTCGAGCACGGCCACGCTGCGCGCCGGAAAATCGCCGGGACAGGCACCTGAGGCGCCCGACACATCGGTGAATTTGCCGCTGCCTTCGTTGCGAAACAGTGCGTTGGGCGTCGCGAAATGCGGAATCTTGTACGGCCGGCCGTCGATGGCGTGATTGGTGACATAGAGGTCGAGATCGCCGTCGTTGTCGAAGTCGGCGAAGACCGCGCCGCTCGCTCGACCCAGGATCCGCAGGTGCTTCTGCTCGTCGAGTCTGAACTTGCCCTTGACGTTGCGAAAGAACTGATGTGGCTTGGAGCCGTAAGGCGCCCCGCCGAAGCTGCCGACAAAAAGGTCCGGCCAGCCGTCGCCGTCCACGTCGCCCCAGCCGGCGCCATGCCCGGCAATGCCGCCGACGGCAGGCCACAGGCCGCTTTCCTCGGCAACGTCGCGAAAGACGAACGCCGTCTTCGCGGGCTTCTGCGAGTGAAGAGCGCTCACTGGCAATAGCATCAGGATAACGCCGAGAACGAGATATCGCATGGTACTCTCCAGGGCGGGCGTCGGTGCGTTAGCCCGACGTGTACTCGACGCCGCGCGACACTGACACGTCGGGCTTACGCCTCGACGCTCGCCGAGGCAGGTTGTACGATTCTGATCAGGGATCGGCACTGGCTCATTCGGAGAGACCTCATGCGAATCACGCGTCGCACGCTCGTTCAAAGCACGCTGGTCACAGCCGGCGCAGCCGCGCTGGCTCCGCGCGGTGTGCTTGCCGCCCAGCAACCCGCCAAGGCGCCGTTTCGCTACGTTCAGGCCAAGGCATTTCACATCCCGCCGGAAACCACCACGGAGGAATCCGGCTACTTCTCGCTGTGCGAGGGCCGCAACGGCAAGATCTACGTCGGCACCGCTGCCTACGGACGCAACTCTTTCCTCGTGGAGTTCGACCCGGCCACCGAGAAGATGCGTATCGTCCTCGACACGCACAAGGTTGTCGGCCAGAAGACCACCGGCTACGCTGCCCAGGCCAAGTTGCACACGCGCAACGTTGTCGGGCCATCGGGCAAGATCTACGTCGGCTCCAAGCAGGGCTATCTGTCGCAGGCGGAGCAGGCGGCCAGGAAGCGCGGGCAAAAGGTTCCCGTCTACGAGGGCGGCTACGTGCTCGTCTATGACCCCGCCAAGGATACGACAGAGAATCTCGGCATGCCGATGCCGCTCGACAAGAAGCTGCGCGCCGCCGGCCGCACCGAAGGCGAAGGCGTGATCGACGTCACCGCCGACGAACGTCGCGGCCTCATCTATGTCGTCACCTGTGAGCATCAGCACTGGATGCTCTACGACTTGCGAACCAGTCGTTACCGCGAGCTTGGCCCGATCCTGCGTGACCAGCCGAACACGATCATCGACGCCCTGGGTCGCGGCACAGCCATCACCGCCGATTACCGCGTGGCCCGTTACGATCCGGCCAAGGACCGTGTCAGCATCGATCCCTTGCTGGTGGCGGGCAAACCGTTCGCAGAGTTTCTCGGCGCCAAGCGCGTCCATCCAGATTGGCGGATCACGCCGGACGGGCAGACGGCATATCAAGGGGCCGCAAGCCAAGAACCCGGACGGCTCGTTGCGGCCGCGGCACGGCTATCACACGCTGCCGGATGGCACGCTGACGCCGCTGCACGTCATCATGAGCCTGATCGTGGCACGCAACGGCACCATCTACGCGACGACAATCTATCCATACACCCTGTTGAAGGTCGAAACGGTAAAGGCAGCACAATGAATTCGCCGCGCCGACGCGTGAAATGCATTGCCATGCCATTCCATTTCATCGAGGTCGCTCGTACAATATGGCTGACGACGCAAGGCCGTCGCTAAAAGCTGGATGTGGGTTGTCCTCCGCCACACAAAAAACAAGGATCCTCTCTCATGACCGATCTGATCCAGGAAATCGCAGACCTCAAGAAGCGCGAAGACGCCACCATCCTGGCCCACTATTACCAGGACGGCGAGATTCAGGATCTGGCCGACTTCACAGGTGACAGTTTGAAGCTGGCACGAGCCGCCACCAGGGTGTCCACCGGCACGATCGTGTTTTGCGGCGTGCATTTCATGGCCGAGACCGCCAAGATGCTCAATCCGGAGAAGCGCGTGCTGCTGCCGGACTTGCAGGCGGGTTGCAGCCTGGCCGAGAGCTGCCCGGCCAACAAGCTGTTCCGCTACCAGGAGATGCTGCGTGAGAACGGCCGGCGTTTTCAGACCGTCACGTACATCAACAGCTCTGCCGCCGTCAAGGCGCTGTCCGACTGGATCGTCACTTCCGGCAACGCCGAGGAGATCATTCGCCGCGTTCCAGCGGACCTTGAAATCCTGTTCGTGCCCGACCGCCATCTCGGGCAGTATCTCGAGGAAGTCACCGGTCGCAAGATGATCCTCTGGGACGGCTCGTGCATGGTGCACGAGATCTTCAGCGTCAACGACTTGCTGGCCATGAAGCGGAAGATGCCCACGGCTATCACGCTGGCCCATCCGGAATGCCCTGCCAACATCCGTGAACACAGTGACTTCGTCGGCGGCACCGAGGCCATGATCCGCTACGTCGCCGACTACAAGGAGCCCGTCGATTTCCTGGTGGCCACGGAAGCCAACATGCTCTGGCAGCTCCAGAGCCAGCAGCCGCAGCATCGCTACCATCCGGTCCCCGGCATCACTTGTGCCTGCAACAAGTGCCCACACATGGCTCGCAACACGCTCGTCAAGCTGCGCGATTGCCTGCAGACCGGCAAGCCGGAGATCCACTGGCAACCGGAGTTCGCCCGGGCGCGCGAGATCTTGCAACGAAGCTTGCTGAAGTAGCCGGCATCTGCCGGACCGCGGCCAGCGTGACACGCCGGCATTTGACTTCCGCGCCGGCACATTGTAGGTTGGACATGATTTGTCGGCGACAAGGCGCCGCAAGTCTCCGCCTGTTTGATTCCCGTCAATGACATTCGGACATGTTCATGAGCGGCAAGGAACGTGCGCGCATCGCCGCCTTAGCCGCCAGGGGAGATCAAGCATGGCGTGTGTGCTACTTCGCGGGCGATCCCTTCGTTTCCATCTCAACTTCGAGCAGCTTGAAGATCGTTGCTTGCTGAGCGTCGTCGTCAATGTGGATGCTGCCGCCAACCTGCGCCTCATCGATCCGAACATCTACGGCACGGCCTGGGCGGACACCGCGGCACTCAGTGAATTGAAGGCCACGGTCAATCGCGCCGGCGGCAACATGACCAGCCGCTACAACTGGCAGCAGAACGCAGCCAATCATGCGGCTGACTGGTACTTCGAGAGCATCAGCCGGGACGGCACTGCCGCCGGGGCCTGGGTGGATAGTTTCATCGCCGCGTCCCGGGGCGGCGCTGCCCACGCCGTTGTCACCATTCCAACCATCGGCTGGGTGGCCAAGCTCGGGACCAATCGCTCGAAGCTCGCCAGCTATTCGGTCACCAAGTACGGTGCCCAGCAGGACACCGACTACTGGATGCCGGATGCCGGCAACGGCATCCTCGCCAATGGCACGGCGATCACCTGGAACAACCCCAACGACGCGAATGTGCCCGCCGACGTCGATTTCGCCAGGAGCTGGGTGCAGCATCTTGTTGCTAGCTGGGGCACGTCCGGCAACGGCGGCGTCCGCTACTACACTCTCGACAATGAGCCGAGCATCTGGCACGAAACTCATCGCGACGTGCATCCGACCGGCGCCACCATGGAGGAGGTTCGCGATAAGTTCTTCAGCTACGCCACGATGATCAAGTCGCTCGATCCCGGAGCGAAGATCCTGGGGCCGGAGGAGTTCGGCTGGAGCGGCTACCTGTACAGCGGCTACGACCTGCAGCAGGGATCGCAAAACGGCTGGAGCCGCTTCCCCGATCGCGAAGCCCACAACAACATGGACTATCTCCCCTGGCTGCTCGACCAGATCCGCCGGCACGACGCTGCCACCGGGCAGCGGCTGCTCGACTACTTCACCGTCCATTACTACCCTCAAGGCGGCGAGTTCGGCGACAACATCTCGCAGAGCATGCAGTTGCTGCGCAATCGCTCGACGCGCAGCCTCTGGGACCCGACGTACGTTGATCAAAGCTGGATCGGCGACACGGTGCGGTTGATTCCAAGGCTGCGCGAGTGGGTCAGCACTTACTATCCGGGCACGAAGATCGGCATCACGGAGTACAACTGGGGCGCCGAGGGGCACATGAATGGGGCCACGACCCAGGCCGACGTGCTTGGCATCTTTGGCCGGGAAGGACTCGACCTTGCCAACCGCTGGACCACGCCCGCGGCCGGAACTCCTGCCTATCTGGCCATGAAGATGTACCGCAACTACGACGGCAACGGCTCGACCTTCGGCAACACCAGCGTCAAGACGACCGTGCCAAACGCTGACCAGGTTTCGGCCTTCAGCTCACTGCGATCCTCCGACGGCGCGCTGACGGTCATGGTTGTCAACAAGAACCTGTATAGCTCGAGCAACCCCGGCGCAACCACGTCGATCACCATGAACCTCGGCAACTTCGCGGGCAATGGCGGCGCCCAGCGCTGGCAGCTGTCAGCAATCAATCCAGGTGACCAGACACGCGCCGCCATCACTCGTCTCACGGACCTGACCTTCACCGGTAATAGCGTGACATTTACCGTGCCGATGCAGAGTGTCACCATGTTCGTCGTGCAAGCGGCGCAGGTCGCCGCACCCGACGCGCCCACCGGACTGAAGGCCGCCCCCGGCAATGGGCAGGTAACGCTCACCTGGAACGCGGCCACGGGCGCCGGCAGCTACAACATCTACCGCGGCACGCTCAGTGGCAGCGAAGGCAACACGCCGTACCGTTCGGGCGTGACCGCAACGACTTTTGTGGACACCGGTCTCAGCAACGGCACGACGTATTACTATCAGGGATCGGCCGTCAACTCGGCAGGCGAAAGCGTCCGCTCGAGCGAGACGTCGGCGTTGCCCGTAGCGCCGCCCGTGTCACCGCCGGCAGCCACAGTCGTCAAGGCAATCAATGCGGCCGGCACGGCCTCGGCGGCGTACCTGGCCGACACCGGCTACAGCGGCGGCAGCGCCAATGCCACGACCGCGACCATCGACACGAGCCGAGTTGCCAGTCCCGCGCCGCAGAGCGTGTACCGAACCTGGCGAGCCGGCAACTTCACCTACACCGTCTCGGGATTGGCGGCGAGCAAAGCCTACAAGGTCCGTCTGCATTTCGCCGAGAACGCCGTCGCGGCCAAGGGGCAGCGTATCTTCACCGTGAGCATCAATGGCGTCAAGGTACTCGACCGCTTCGACGTTTGCGCTGCCGCCGGTGGGCGCTATCGGGCGATCGTCAAGCCGTTCACCGTATCGTCGAGCAGCAGCGGCAAGCTGGCAATCCAGTTCATCACCAACGTCGGCGCGGCCCGGGTCAACGGCATCGAGGTGCAGACCGGTCCCGTGCTGGCCCTGGCGGCCGGCGGCAGCGGCGCTGGCGTCTACAGGGCCGACTCCCACTTCAGCGGCGGCCTGGTTGCTTCCACGACCGCGGCGATCAATCGCGGCCTGCTTGACGACCCCGCCCCACAAGCTGTCTATCAGAGCGAACGCTACGGCGACTTCCGCTACGTCCTGGGCAACCTCACGCCGGGCAAGTCTTTCACCGTCCGTCTCGATTTCGCGGAAATCTACTGGGACGGCCCAGGCAAGCGCATATTCAACGTCAAGTTGAACAGCAATCAGGTGCTGAGTAACTTCGACATCTTTGTCGCGGCTGGCGGCAAGAACCGTGCTGTACGGCGTGAGTTTGAGGTGACGGCCAGCGCGCTGGGAGAGATCGCCATCGACTTCATCAGCGTGGTCAACTATGCAAAGATCAGCGGCATCGCCGTGTTTTGATATCGAGTCAGTTCACCGGATCGCCATTCGCGGCCAGCGGCGTTTGTACCGGCAACACGATGGTGAACTTCGTCCCCTTGCCCAGTTCGCTTTGCACGCGGATGGCGCCGCCGTGCATCTCGACGAATGCTTTGACCACGCTGAGACCGAGACCCAGGCCGCGGCGGTCGAATTCGAAGACGCCCGATGAATGGCGCGACACGTCAAAACGCGTGAAGAACGGGTCGAAGATGTTGGCCTTGCTGGCGGCATCCATGCCGACTCCGGTGTCGCTGACCGAAATCTCAGCGGCGGCGTCGGCGAGCCGCCGCGCCGCCAGGCAAATCTGACCGCCGTCGGGCGTGAACTTGATGGCGTTCACCAGGAGTTGCACCACGCTATCGTGCAGTTTATCCGGCTCGACCTTTATCATGCCCAGGTTATCGGCCAGATCGAGCGTCAGTGTCTGCTTGCGCTGCTCAATGAACGAAGCAACATCGTCGGCGGCCCGATGAAGCAGCCCCGATAGATCGACTTCGCGCGGCTTCAAGGGCCTGTCAAAGCGGTCCGCCAGGAGCAGCTTGACCATCAGGTCCACGCGTTCGTTGAGACGCAGACTGCCGGCGAAGATGCGTTCCAGCCATTGCCGCAACTGTGGCGTGACATCCGGAGCACGCTTGGCCAGATCGCACAAACCCATGACAATCGTCAGCGGCGTGCGCAACTCGTGGCTGGCAACCTTGATGAAACCCTTCTTCAGTTCGTTGGCATGCCGCAAGCCGGTGTTGGCCAGCTCGAGTTGCTGATTCTTCTCCTGCAATTCTTGAAGGAGACGCATGCGCTCGGTTCGCAGGTCGTGATACTCGACGGCCTGGCGGAGGACCTCGCGCAGCTCGTGCGGCTCCCAGGGTTTCGAGATGTAGCGATACACGCTCCCCTGGTTGATGGCGTCGGTGACGGCATCGATGTCCGCATAGGCGGTGAAAAGGAGTCGCACCGCGTACGGATACTGCTCGCGCAGCACCTTGAGCAGCTCAACGCCGGTCATTTCCGGCATGCGCTGGTCGGTCATGATGACATCGACCGGTTCGCGCTCCATGACCTTGAGCGCCTCGCTGGCACGGATGGCGCCCAGGACGCGGTAGTCGAAGCGCAGCAGATCCACGACGCTCTGCACCAGGTCGGGCTCGTCGTCCACCACCAGCAGCGTGTGCTTTGCCTTGGCCATGTTCCACCCCTGGCGTGCCGGGAGCGTATGCGACAGAGCGAAGCGGGATAGGCGTCGGGGTCTATTATGGGCGCCAGCGGGCCAACCGCAAGCCCGCATGTTGAACACCGGCAGAGCCCCCCATAAGAAGAAGACAAATCGTCTCTAGTTTACGTGACGCGCGCGGCATCCCGTCCTTGACGGAACGAGGCGGCGCGAGATGTAAACCATGCAAAGTGGTGGTCGTCCCGTGTGGAACGCGCGCTTCCGGCTGGCATCGCTGTGGCTGTCGCAGGCGGCGCGGGTCATGGCGGACAGTTGCCTGCGCATCGTCGTCGTCCTGGGCTTGTTGCACGGCGATGCCAGTCTTGGAGTCGACGCCTGGCATCTCGCCATCGCCGTGCTGGCGGCGCCGGCGATCCTGCTGGCGCCCCTCAACGGCGCGATCATCAACAGCCTGCCGAAGCTGCTGGTGCTGGTCACAGCCGCTTTGATGGCGCTGGCGGGCGGCGTGATGCTCCTCACGTCCGCCGGCAATGTGCTTTGCTGGTGGGGCCTGGTCGCGCTGGCGATTGGGCTTTATTGGCCATCGCTCGAGGCAATTTTCCCTGCCGCCGCCAAGGATGCACGCGTGTCGTTGCCGCGCGTCAACGGCTGGATGGCGATGGGCGCAATGCTGGCGGCCGCCGGCGGTTTGCTCTTCGGATACTTTGGCGACGAAAACCCGTGGCTGATGGTGGCGGCAGCCGGCATACTGGCCGTTGTGGCCGCGCTGCCCGCGACGTTTCCGAGCGACCTCCGCCGAGCGGAGTCGCCCCTGGCCGCGCTTGCCAGTTTCTTTGGCGATTGCCGACGTGTTTTTCACATTGCTGAGGCGCGCGGCTGCTTGATCGGGCTGGCTTTGTTGCGGGGCATTCTTTGCGGCCTGTCCGCCGTGCTGGTCGGGCTCATCCTGGAAGATCGATACTACCTACGCATACTTGGCATGGCGTGGGCCGCGCTCATCGGGCTGGCCGTCGGAAGCTGGTTGGCCGGGCTGAACCCGCATCCACGGCGGGTTCAGGGTTTGGCCGTTCTCGGCGCCGCTGGACTGGCGCTCAGCCTGGTCGCCCTTTGTGTCGGCCTTGCTGCCGGTGAGATTTCCTGCTTCGTCGTCGGCTTCATGGCGGGCCTCATCAACGTGCCATTGTGCGCGACCTACCAGGCTGTTGTCCCGGCCGATGCCCGCGGCAACGCCATGGCGCTGCGTCATGCCACCGACAACCTCGGCATGCTGCTGGTGACAGGCCTGCTCTGCGGTCTAACGCGTGCGGAAGTTCTCGATATCCAAGGTCAATTCTGGCTATTGACCGGTATCACGCTGCTGGCCGCCGCCTTGTGTTGCTGGTGGTTCTTCCGCGAACTCCTGGAAGTGTTTGTCGAGTTCCTGCTCTGGCCCATGCAACGGATCCGTGCCCATGGTCCAGGTCTCGACGAGTTGCCGGCGCAGGGTCCCTTGATCGTGCTGGCCAATCACAGCGCCTATCTGGATCCGATGTGGGTCGCCAAGGTGGTGCCGCGGCGGCTGATTCCCATGATGACCAGTGCCTTCTTCGACCTGCCGGTGGTGCGCTGGCTCATGGTCAATGTGGCCCATACCATCCGCGTGCCGGCCGGCAAGTTCCGCCGCGAGGTGCCCGAGATCAAGGAAGCGATTGCCGTCCTCGACCGCGGCGACGCCTTGCTCGTCTTTCCAGAGGGCATGTTGCGTCGAAAGGAGGAGCAGGTCTTGCGGCAGTTCGGCCAGGGCATCTGGCACATCCTGCGCGAGCGGCCACACACGCCGATTCTGGTCTGCTGGATCGAGGGAGGCTGGGGCAGCTATTTCTCGTACTGCAACGGCCCGCCCACCAAGAACAAGCGTTTCGACATCCGCCGCCGCGTCGATATCGGCGTCAACACACCGGTCGTGCTCGACGCCGCGGTGCTCGAACACCATCGCACGACCCGTAATTTCCTGATGCAGGCCTGTCTCGATGCCCGTCGCCACCTGGGCCTCGAGCCGTTGACGGTCGACAAGGCCAGCGACAATCAGCGCGACGATGAGCCGGAATGACAATGGCGTGCGGCAACCGTCAACGCATGGCCAGTGCAAGAACTTGCGTCGGCGACCCGTCGAGTGGCAGGACGCTTCTCAGGTAATGAAGCGAAAGCAGCAAGTAGACGGCGGTGACGACCAGCGTCATGGGCACTGCCAGGCGGTGCCGCAAGCGGCGGCAGGCCACGGCGACCGCGGCGGCAAATACGACACCGGCGCTCTTGAAGCTCAGCAGTCCTGCCATGCCGAACGAGGCTGCCAGCCTTCGCGCCACTGGGTTCATCTCCCATTCATGGAAACTGGCGCGGAAGTGCCAGGCGAAGCCTCCATCGAAGGCAGCCGCAAGTACCACGAACAGCCAGGCGGCGATGAACAGCGCCCTGCCGAATCCACTCGCCGTGCTCTTGCCGTGTCTGCCCATGTCCGCTCCTTGATTCCCGTCTTCAAGAGGAACGCAAATAACGAGCCGACGAGAGCATTCCTCCACGAGGCTTGATCCAAGATGCCCCTTCAAAAAAAGCAATATCCGCCAGTCCGCCACTGACGTGGCGGACCCACAAATCGTTGCAAACCATTGTGAAGACGGGAATTGCGAGTCGCGGCCTTAGGTGTCCGCCACATACTCGGTGGTCTCTGTCCGGAGATTCGGGAATAACGACAATCTAC
The DNA here is from genome assembly GCA_016873095.1 of Planctomycetota bacterium. Classification (GTDB taxonomy): domain Bacteria; phylum Planctomycetota; class Planctomycetia; order Gemmatales; family Gemmataceae; genus VGYC01. The sequence continues at coordinate 11,228 of VGYC01000223.1, forward strand.
TCGCAGTTCGGATCTGGTGAACCATCGACAGTCAAATCTGTAACAATTATGAGACAACCAGAAGCACGCATTTTCCCAAATCTCGGCAAAACTGATCTTTTCGGCAAAGATCGCCGATAACCCTGGCTAGCGTCCTTGATCCCCAGCAGTTATCTCGTTTGAGTCAAGTTTCATGCAGGCACTTTCTGGGCCTCGATCCAATGGTCGATGTCTGCGTCAAGGCGTTCGAAGCTGTGGCGTAACGGATTGTCACTGTCAGGTTCGTCGGCGCAGACGTGGGCCAGGCCGGGGCGCAGGATGCGGTTATAGGTGCGCGTACAGAACATGGCGGTGCGCCAGCCCTGGTCTGTGACGCGGTAGCGGTGGGT
>VGYC01000224.1 GCA_016873095.1 Planctomycetota bacterium
GCCTCGAGAAGGACACGCAGCGATTGCAGCGACGGCGAATCCTCCAGGGCGTCCCAGGCGAAAAGTGGTTTGGTGATCGCGATTTTCATGACGGCCTCCAATGCCGAACGGGGAAGGTGGCGGGCGCCACCATTACAACACAATATATCCCCGTTTGGTTTGGAGGATGGTCGAAAAATTCTGAAAAAAACTGCAACCGCGGGCTTATTCTTACGAAGTCGAGAGTTCTGCGGGGGAAGAGATTTTTGCCCCTTGGTGAGAACCGAAAAAAGACTGGCTCGTCGTACATCGCAACGGGCTCCCGCTTCCCAGACTTGCCTTGCCCGCATGCTTTCACGAGGGTACGATACAGGCCGGAGAGCATCATGATTACGTTAACTGAGGAGCAGGTGCGCATGCTGGCCGAATCGGCTGAGTCGCCACCGCGTGTCGTTGATCCCCAGACACAGCACATCTACTACCTTGTGAGCGGTGAGGTCTTCGCACGGGCACAAGCGATGCTTGAAGAAGAGCAGGACGTGCTGGGCATGCATCCTCTGGTGGCCGAACTCGATCCGGAGGGCTGGCAAGACAAGGTCGCACCATGATCTACAGGCGTGGCGACATGGTAATGGTCGACCATCCTTTCAGCGACGCACGCGGTTCAAAGGTAAGGCCCATGCTCGTTGTACAATCTGACGTGCGCAACCAGCTGCTCAACCACTGTGTCGTCGCCATGCTCACGACGAACCTCAGCTTCGTCGGCACCGACCCGACTCAAGTACTGGTCGACATTACCACGCCGGAAGGGGCGCAGTCGGGGCTCAGCGCGACTTCCGCTATTCGTTGTGGCAATCTCTTCACGCTGCATGAAAAGTTCATCATCCGCAAGATCGGGGAGCTATCCGCCGTGCTGATGCAACGAGTTGACGATGGCCGGAAATTGGCCCTCGAACTGAAATAGTACGAGCCAAAGGCGAGTTATTCCCAAATCTTGTGGATGAGCGTTGATTCAGGCGGCGTCTTCGGTTGATCTTTCTCCATCGACAAGCTTGACTCCTTGAAGCACCTCGGGAAGGAAAGAAGTTCCATTGAGCTTCCTCCAACCTTTCTTGGCGCTTTGCATCAGCTTGAACACCATCGTCTCGCAAGCCAGCCGCGTGCCGCAGCCTTTGGTCTTGCAGGTACGCAGCCGCACTGTGGCCAGCACCGACTCAATCGGGTTCGTGGTGCGCAGGTGCCGCCAGTGCTCCGCCGGAAAATCGTAGAAAGTCAGCAAGGCCTCCCGATCCTTGACCAAGCAGGCGGTGGCTTTCGGATACTTGCCTTCCCAGGTCTTCACAAAGAGATCGAAGGCGCTGTCCGCCTCGGCCCGCGAGGCCGCCATCCAGATTTCATGGATCATCTGCTTGGCCTTGGGTTGCTGCCCCTTGGACATCTTGTCCAGCACGTTGGCCGTCTTGTGCACCCAGCAGCGCTGCCCACGCGTCTTGGGCCACACCTTGGGTAGCGCCTTCCAAAAGCCCAGGGCGCCGTCGGCGATCGCCAGCTCCGGATCGGTCACCAGGCCACGCGCCTGGCAATCGAGCAGCAAGGTCAGCCACGATTGCTCCGACTCCCGGTAGCCTTCGCTGATGGCGATCACTTCCTTGTCTCCTTCCGGCGTGACGCCCATCAGCACCAGAATGCATTGCCGTTCCTCTTCCAGGCGGATGTTGAAATGGATGCCATCGGCCCACACGTACACGAAACGCTTGCCTTCCAAGGAACGCTTGCCCCAGGCCTGATACTCGTCCTGCCAGACCGCCTTCAGCCGCGTGATGGTGCTGGCTGACAGCCCCTTGGCATCGGGTCCGACGAGAGCCGCCAGGGCTTCGCTGAAGTCGCCGGTGCTGATGCCCTTGAGGTAAAGCCAGGGCAGCAGCTCTTCCATGTTCTTGGTCTTGCGCAGATAGCGTGGCAGGATGGCGGAGGAAAACACCTCGCGCTGCTCAGCTGGCCGGCGATGAACCTTGATCTCGCCCAGACCGGTGACCAGGGAACGCTCGGGCAAATGGCCGTTGCGCACCAGTTGTTGTCGGCCACGCTCGTCGCGGCACTCGGCCCGCTGCCGGAGCCAATCCTCGACCTCCGCCTCGATGGCCTGGCCAAGCATCTTCTGGGCACCCTGTCGCAAGATGTCGCTGAGGACATCCTTGCTCTCCTGGCTCGGAACCAGTGGGACGATCCGCATTTCGTTCGTAGAAAACTCCATGGTGGCGTACTCCTCGGCCTCGTTGGCCAGCTAAGAAGAATCGTGGTTGATTTCCTCCCAAAGTACGCCGCCTTTTGCTCTCGACTATCCACAACTTTTGGCAATAGCTCGCCAAAGGCCGCCGCATGTGACGACGGAGGAAGTGCCACTAAAAACCAGTTTCGACCTCGAAATCAAGCAGTCGGCACTGGAAGTGATCACCGAGCGACCGTCACCCCTCGCGAACACGTCTGGCTTGGCTGAAGCTAGAACCTGGCTGCTCGCAATCGTAACGCATTCCCAACAACTGAAAGTGAACTGAGGCTCATGGCTGCGCTGGCCCAGATGGGATTGATGAGGATGCCGAAGACCGGGTACAGCACGCCGGCGGCGACGGGAATGGTCACGGCATTGTAGGCAAAGGCAAGGAACAGGTTCTGGCGGATGTTGCGCATGGTGTCGCGACTGAGGCGGCGGGCGCGGGCGATGCCGCGCAGGTCGCCATGCACCAGCGTGATGCCGGCGCTTTCCATGGCCACGTCGGTCCCGCTGCCCAGGGCGATGCCGACGTCGGCCTGGGCCAGGGCCGGGGCGTCGTTGACGCCGTCGCCGGCCATCGCCACAATCCGACCCTCCGCTTGCAGTCGCTTGACGACTTCGTACTTCTCGGCCGGCAGCACCTCCGCGAACACTTCATCGAGGCCAAGCTGTCTGCCGACGGCCTGGGCGGTCGCCTTGCTGTCGCCGGTGAGCATGATGACGCGCATGCCGTCGTCGCGAAGTTGTCGGATCGCTTCCGGTGTCGTCGCGCGGATCGGATCCGCGACGCCGATCAACCCAGCCAATCTGCCATCGACCGCGACCAGCACCACGGTCTGCCCCGCGCGCTGAGATTCTTCGACGCGCGCCTTGACGCTGTCGGTCGCGATGTTCTTCTCGGCAAGCAGCGCAGCGTTGCCAAACACGATGGCATGATCCTCGACCTCGCCGACCACTCCCTTGCCGGTGATGGACTGGAAGTGTTGCGCTTCCGGAATCGCCAGGCCGCGCTCTTGGGCCGCACGGACGACGGCGTCGGCCAGCGGATGCTCGCTGCTCTTCTCCAGGCCTGCGGCCAGGCGAAGAACGTCGTTCTCGCTCATGTCGCCGACGGCATGCACGCCAGCCAGGCGCGGCCTGCCCTCGGTGAGCGTGCCTGTCTTGTCCACGATCAGGGTGTCCGCACGATGCAGGACCTCCAGGGCTTCGGCGCTCTTGAAGAGCACGCCATGCTCGGCCCCCTTGCCCGTGCCCACCATGATGGCCATCGGCGTTGCCAATCCCAGGGCGCACGGGCAAGCAATAATCAGCACGGCCACGGCGTTTACCAGCGCGTGCGCCAGCCGCGGCGGCTCGCCCCACGCCGACCAGATGACGAATGTAGCGGCGCTGATGAAGATCACCGTCGGCACAAAGTAGCGCGACACCTGGTTCACCAGCCGTTCCACCGGCGCCCGGCTGCGCTGCGCCTCGCCGACCATGCGGACGATCTGTGACAGCAAGGTGTCGCCGCCGACCCGCTCCGCGCGGATGAGCAGGCTACCCGTGCCGTTGACCGTGCCGCCGATCACCTTGCTGCCCGGTTCCTTCTCGACGGGAATCGGCTCGCCGGACACCATCGACTCGTCCACCGCGCTGCGGCCATCGGTCACAGAGCCATCGACGGGCACCTTCTCTCCGGGCCGGATGCGCAGCACGTCTCCGACATTGACATGCTCGATGGGCACGTCTTCCTCGACGCCGTCGGGCCGAACCCGCCGCGCCGTCTTGGGCGCGAGACCGAGCAGCCGGCGGATGGCGCCTGCCGTTTGTCCGCGGGCGCGCAGCTCCAGCACCTGGCCGAGCAGGACGAGGACGGTGACGACCACGGCCGTGTCAAAGTACGGCTCGACGCCGCCGTGCGTGCGAAAACCCGCCGGAAACCAGCCCGGGGCCAACGTGGCGGCGACGCTGTAAAGGAACGCCGCCCCCACGCCAAGTGCAATCAGCGTGAACATGTTCGGACTGCGATGCACGACCGACAGCCAGGCCCGCTCGAAAAACGGCCAGCCACACCACAGCACCACAGGTGTCGCCAGGATCAGCTGTCCCCAGTTGAGGATCGCCGGGTTAAGCGCGTGCAGCGGATTGCCCGGCAGCATGCCGGCCATGGCGATGATGAATACCGGGAAGCCGAGGACGACGCCGATCCAGAAGCGCCGGCTCATGTCGGCCAGCTCCGGATTGGGCCCCTCGTCGGCCGTCGCCACCATCGGCTCCAGCGCCATGCCGCACTTCGGGCACGCCCCCGGATGATCGCTGACCACCTCCGGATGCATGGGACACGTGTAGACGGCGTTCGGCGGCGTGGGGCATGCTTCGCGGGGAGCGGCGCGATTCAAATAGCGAGCCGGATCCTGCTTGAACTTCGCCAGGCAATGCGTGCTGCAGAAATGGTAAGTTTGCCCATCATGCACGGTCGAGCCGGCCGCCGTCGCCGGGGCGACGGTCATGCCGCACACCGGGTCGAGCGCCGTCGGCGCCGTCGAGATCATCGGTAAGCCGATAGTCGGTTTCCCTTCACTCATGATTCCAATTATACCGCGATCGAGTCAATCGCTTGCGGTCTCGCGCATTCGCGCGCCAGCCTGTGCGCGAAACCGCAAGCGAGCTACACAAATTCCGCCAGCGCTTCGCGAAACTCTGCCACGTCGGCGAAGCGTTCCGCCGGCTCGCGCGCCAGCGCCTGGCCGATGACCTCGGCCAACCCCGCCGGCAGCTTGACGCCGCGTTTCTCGATGGGGACGGGGTCTTCCTCGAGGATCAGCAGCATCGGCATCTTGCGGCTGTCCTTGAAGTCGTATACAAACTGGCCGGTCAGCAGGTAATACAGCGTGGCGGCCGTCGCGAACTGATCGCCGGCGGGCCGCGCCTGCCGATAGTGCGTGATCTGCTCCGGCGGCATGAATTGCATGGTGCCGCCGAACTCGCCGCTCAGCGTCAGCCCGCTGAGCTGCGATGTCTGATACACGCGCGCCAGGCCGAAGTCGGCAAGCTTGACTCCTTCAAATGACGATTGATGAATGATGAATGATGAACGGCGTTCCTTTTTCCGTTCATCATTCATCATTCTGCGTTCATCACTCTTGAGAAGCAGATTGGCCGGCTTGATGTCGCGATGCACGAAGCCTTGTTCGTGGGCGTATTCGAGAGCCTCGAGGAGCTGGCACGTCGCCACGATCGCGGACTTGACCGGCAGCGGACCGTGCTTCTTCACCAGCCGCGAAGCGTCGGTCCCCGCCACGTAGTCCATTGCGAAATAGAGGAGCCCGCCTGCCTCGCCCATGTCGTGAAACGAGACGATGCGTGGATGCCGCAGATGCCTCAGGATGGTGGCCTCGCGCAAGAAGCGTTCGACCATGGCACGCGACGGCGCCACCGCCGGCGTGATGGTCTTCAGCGCGACGCGAACGCCCTCACGTTCGTCGCGTGCCAGGTAGACTACTCCCATGCCGCCGCGGCCCAGCTCGCGGAGCACGTGATAGCCGGGAATCTCCGGCAATGTCGCCGTCGTGGTTTCGGTTGGCTGCGAGGCGGGCGGTGCTTCAACCAGGTCTTCCCACGAGAGCGTGTCTGGTCCCTGGTCAGCCGCCGGCTCGTCTTCTGGGACGTTCACTTGCAGGATGGTGTGCCCGGCCTTGATGCGGTCGCCGTGCCGCAGCTCGCGCGACTGCACGCGCTCGTCGTTGACGAACGTGCCGTTGCGGCTGTTCATGTCCACCAGCCGGCAGCGCGGCGGATTCACCTCGACCAGAAAATGGATGCGCGAGAAATACCTGTCCTTGGAGAGCAGCTGAAAGTGCGTGCGCTTCGACCGGCCCACCAGGAACGTATCGTGCCCCGTGAACGCAAACTCGCGCCCCTTGTGCGGCCCCTCGATGACCGTGAGGACGACTTGCATGGCACTCAAACTCAAAACTAGAAACAGAAACGATGGCAAACTCGTGGCCATTCTATCTTCAAGTTACTGGTTTCTAGTTTTTAGTTTCTGGTTTCTAGTTTTGCTTTCTGGCAGCGCGGACAGAAGTGCGTCGAACGGCCGGCGAGGCGGATACACGAGATCGGCACGCCGCATTTCGCACAGGGCTCATCGGTCCGGCCGTAGACGCGGAACTCATCCTGGTAGTCGCCCTTGAGCCCCGAGCCGCCGACGTAGTTGCGGATGCTGGAGCCGCGCTTGGCGATGGCCCGGTTCAAGACGGCGACGATGGCGCAGCGCAAGCGCTCGGCTTCGTCCTTGCGAACCGTTTCGGCAATGCGGGCCGGGTGCAGCCTGGCCTCGAACAGCGATTCATCGGCGTAGATGTTGCCGACGCCGGCCACCACGCGCTGATCGAGCAAGACTGCCTTCAGGCAGCGATGGGTCCGCGCCAGGCTGTCCTGCCAGTCGCCGGGCTTGAGCTCAAATGGCTCGGGGCCGAGCTTTGTATCGTCGAAGAATTGTTGCAGGCGTGCCGGCTCGAAAAAGACGCGGGCACTGCCGAAGCGGCGGATGTCGCGGAAACGAAGTTGCTGCGCGCCGTCGTCCAGCGGAAAGATCAGGTGGGTGTGCGACTGTGGCGGTTCGGTCGCCGGCATGACCGTCAGCTGGCCCGTCATGCCTAGGTGTACGACGAGGAAGCGCTCCTCTTCGAGCGCTACCAGAATCCACTTGCCGCGTCGGTGCACGGCGAGGACCCGGCGATTGGCGACGACGGCGTTCCAGGATTTCGACCAGGGGAGGCGCAAGCGTTGCCGGCTGGCGCGGACGGCTACGATGCGCCGGCCCACCAGCCGTGGCCGAAGCTCACGAACGACGGTTTCGACCTCGGGCAGTTCCGGCAAGGAGGCACCTCGGTTGTTTACGTTTCGCGTTCGGAGGCACGATTCGGCGAGCGGCGAGTGCATCTGCGAGCGCGAAACGTAAACAGGGCTGCTACTTCCCGGTCGCCGAATCGCGCGGCCCTTCCGGCATCGTGATGGTCGGCTCTTCTTCCGTCGGCGTCCAGCCGCCGACGCCGTAGCCGACCGAGAAGGCGATCACGCCGATGCCGATGGCCAGGAGCGCTACCATGGCATAGTTGCGCCAGCCGTCCCCCTCGCCGCGCATGCGGCCCAGCCAGCGGCGACCTGGCGCGGTCTGGTCAAACTGCCGCACCGCCGTCGCCACCTGTCCCACCTGCCGCCGGGCAGTTGCATTGTCGGGATCGACTTCGAGCACTTCGAGGTATGCCCAGACGGCCTGGCCCAGCTCGCCGGCCCGCGTCAAGTTGTCGGCACGCTCCAGCCCGCCTTGCAGATGACTGACGTAATCGACGAGTAGCGCGAGATCCGCCTGGCAACTGCCGCAGCGCGGCGACAGCTCGGTTTGCTCCTTGTTGCATTGTGGACAACGCATCACTGTCTCGCCTGTTTACGTTTCGCGTTCGCAAGGCGCCGCGCGAGCGCGAAACGCAAGCAATCAGAGCAGATACGCATAGTTCAACAACCGGTCATTCAGCGCCGCGCTGGCCTCTTCGATCTTCTTGCGGTCGCTCGAACCCATCGCTTCGCGGACCATGCGGCACATCTCTTCCAGCTCGCGACGGTCGGCGGGATTGTCCAGCTTGGGAATCACATCCTGCTCGGTTTTCTTGAGCACTTCCAGGGCATCGCGATACTCGGCAGTCTGCTCCAGGTTGTCGGAGCGCTGCATCAGGTCTTCGTTGATGCGCTTCATGCGCATGATCTGCGTGGTGTCCATCTGGTCCGGGCCGGACTGCTGGATGGCGAAGCGCTTCTTGTGTCCGCCGTGCGGATCGGAGATCTGCACGGTGAGGATGCCGTCGTCGCCGTACTCGAAGGTGACTTCCAGGGCGCCGTCGCGCTGTGTACGCGGCGGATTGAACTCCCAGGGAATCTCCGCCAGCTTGACGTTGTCCTGGCTGTCCGGGGCGTCGTAGACGTCGCCCTCGTAGACGCTGATGACGACTCGCTCGGCCGGGTCCGCGACGGGATGATACGTCTTGGTGAACGAGCAGGGGATATCCGCCCCGCGGCGAACGATGGGGTCGAGATATACCTGCCGTTTCTCGTTGATGGGATTGGCGCACAGCGAATGTTCGAGCTTGACGCTGTAGCCATAGTTGTCGAGGCCCGGCGCCCCTTGCAGGATGGCGGAGACGATGGCCGCCCCCTGGGCCACGCAGGTCATGGGATCGACGCGGTCGAACGGCTCCGGCTCCTTGCCCTCTAGCTTCTCGCTGACGAACTTGCGAATGACGGGCATCTTGCTGGTGCCGCCGACGAGCAGGACACGGTCGATGTCGCGTGGCCGCAGACCGCGCAGCGACAGCGCCTCGTCAATGGCCGTGCCGGACTTCACGACCAGCGGCATGATTTCGCGCTCCAGGGTGGCGCGGTCGATCTCCTCCTCGAGGCTCAGGTGTCGCTCGGGGACCAGTTCCGGCTTGCGGCATACCGTCGATTCGGTGGTGGACAGCTCGATCTTGGCCTTCTCGACGGCCAGCATGAACTGCGTCTTGTACGGTGAGTTGAGGATGTCGTAGCCGGTCTTCTCCTGGAAACGGCGTGCGATGACGTTGCCGAGTGCGGCGTCGATGTCGTCGCCGCCCAGCTTGCCGATGCCCTTGCTGCTGATCTCCTCGAAGATACCGTGATGGATGCGCAGCACGGTGACGTCGAGCGTGCCGCCGCCGAAGTCGTAGACGAGGACGGTCTGCTGCTGCTGGGCATTGAGGCCGTAACAGATGGCCGCCGCCGTCGGCTCGTTGATGAGCGTCAGCACCTGCAAGCCGGCGGCCCCGGCGCAGAGCTTGGTGGCATGCCGGGCCAGCCCCTTCGAGTTGGCCGGGATCGTCACCACCGCCCGCGTGAAGGTCTCGTTGAGATGCCGCTCGGCGTCTCGCTTCAAGAGGCTGAAGAGCATGACAGCTACCTGCTCCGTGCGCAGGTTCTGGCCGACGAGCGGGACGCGCTCCGGCGTGCCGAGGATGCGCTTGATGGAGCGGATGGATCGCTGCTCGTCGAAGTTCTCCTTGGCCTCCTGGCCAAAGGCGAGGCTGCCGTCGCGGCGGAGCGTGACCACCGACGGCGTCCAGCGCTGCCCTTCCTGATTGGGGATGACCTCCGCCTGGCCGTATTGAAAATTGGCGACCACGCAATTGCTGGTGCCGAAGTCGATGCCGATATAGGGCATGGTGCGAATCCGTGATGCAAAGTTGCGATTCGCTATTCAGGATACATGCACAAGGCGACGGCAGCCAGAGGGGGGAGCCAGCCGCGAGTTGGCCGCGACGAGGAATTCCGGAGCGTCGCGCGGTGTCTCTCGGAAGGCGAGCGTCGGCGCGTGAGCCCGCCGTGCAAGCTTGAGACACCGCAAGCGCTTGGCGCGATGTCGGCGAGGGCGGCAGTGTCATGAGCACTCTTCTTCCGCTTTTGGGTTGTGCCATCCTCCCTCGGGGGCCAGAGTACGCTCGGCTTCGGCCGGCCCCCAGCTGTTGGCTTCGTATTCGGAGAGCGGCGTCGCATTGCCGAGGATCGGATCGACGATGCGCCAGGCCTCCTCGACGATATCCGCGCGGCCGAAGAGCATGCCATCGCCGCTGGCGGCGTCGCCGAGGAGTCGCTCATACGCCCCCATCTCGCCCGGCAATTCATGGCAGACCAGCAGTTCAATGGGTTCGCCGACCATCTTCTCTCCGGGCTTCTTGAACTTCGTACCCAGCGCCAGCACCACATCGGGACTGATTCGAAACCGGAAATAGTTGGCCGGCGACTGCATGGCCTCGTCGAGCACGGGCCGAGGAAACCGTTTGATCCTGACGAGGACTTCGGTTGCAGTGACGGGCAGACATTTGCCCGCGCGGACGAAAAAAGGCACACCGTCCCAGCGAGCGTTGTCGATGTGAAAGCGAACCGCTGCGAAGGTCTCGACCCTGGAGTCGCCCGCCACGCCCGCCTCTTTGCGGTAACCGCGGAACTGGCCGCGTACGACATCGGACGTTGCCAGCGTCCGGACGGCCTTGAGCACGCGGGCGCGTTCATCGCGCCGCGCCTCGCCGTCGCCGCTGACCGGGCATTCCTCGGCAAGGCATGCGATCACCTGCAGCATGTGATTCTGCACCACGTCGCGGATGGCCCCCGTTTCTTCGTAGAACTTGCCGCGGCCGGCAACCCCGAAATTCTCCGCCATCGTGATCTGCATGCTTTCCACATGCTGCTTGTTCCAGCCGGCTTCCAGCAGCGGGTTTGCGAAGCGGAAATAGATGAGGTTTTGAACCGGTTCCTTGCCGAGATAATGATCAATGCGAAAGATGGCCTTCTCTGGGAAGTGGGCGTGCAGCGTGCGATTCAGATTTCTCGCCGATGAAAGGTCCCGGCCAAAGGGCTTCTCGAGAACAACGCGTGCGCCCTTGACGCAGCCAGACTTCGCCAGTCCTTCGACAACGGTTGCAAAGACGCTGGGCGGAACCAGCAGATAGTAGAGCGGTCGCTCGGCAGCACCTAGCACGGTCCGCAGTCTGGAAAAGGTCGACGGCTCGCCATAGTCACCGGAGATGTAGTTCAGCAGGGAGCAAAGCTTCGCGAATGCGGCGGAATCCACACCACCATTCTGTTCCAGGCTGTCCCTGGCCCGCGCCTTGAACTGGTCAACGGTCCATTCGGTTCGGCCCACGCCGACAACCGGCATGTCCAGCTTGCCTCTCTGAATCATGGCTTGCAGCGCTGGAAAGATCTTCTTGTACGCCAGATCTCCCGTGGCGCCAAAGAGCACGAGGGCATCCGAACGTGGGGCCGTCATAACGCCTCCGCGGGTAATCAGTGGGCCGCGCTTGGCCTTGGGCCGCTTGCTGCACGCGCACCACTGGCGCGTGCACAAGTGGTCCTCGGCGTGCGTGCAACTTTTGAGATGACTACGCCCGGAGGGATTCGAACCCCCAACCTACGGTTCCGAAGGCGGTCGCTCGGTTTCGCCGAAACATTAGAAACGGCATGAAGTTACGCAAACTTTCCTTGCTCCATGTTCTCTGCCATTTTAGGCTGTTTTCCCATGTTTTTCAATGAGTTCTCTGCCACGAAAGTTTCCAGCAGAAGCGCTACCGGCACATCTTCCCGAGCGTGAAATACGAGGCGGTGCATCGGGTGTTTGGCTAGGCGATTCGAGAATTCTTGGCGTGTCCCTTGTCTTGGTACGGGGTTCAAGTGGAATCGTTGAGCCCGGTTTTGTGTGAGTCTTCGGGCGGTGCGAAACAAGCCGCTTCTCTTCCCGCGGAACAGAGAAAGGCTAGCGGGGGTCCAGGGGGCGGCAA
>VGYC01000225.1 GCA_016873095.1 Planctomycetota bacterium
CAGTCGCATTCAACAGCGCAATGCCGCCGAGAACTTTGCTTTGTTGCGAAAGATGGCCTTGAGCTTGCTCAAGCAGCATCCGCGCAAAGACAGCATCGCCCGCAAGCGCAAAGCCGCCGCCCTAAATGCAGATTTTCTCGCAGAAACGCTGGCCGGCGCAGCCAAGCTGGAGAGAATTTGACGATTTCGCCCTGCGGGCCAGTCGATCCCGACATTGCCATGCTCTTGGTGCAATCCGTCGATGGCAAGCAACCACTGGGCCTGCTCAGCAATTTTGCCCTGCACCTGGACACAGTAGGCGGCACGCTCTGGAGCGCCGATTATCCTTATTTCATCGAACAGGGCATTCGCCGGTCGCTGGGCGGCGATGTGGTATCGATCTTCGCCACCGGCTGTTGCGGGGACATCAACCATGTCGATCCCGCGAGCAAGGAGCGCAACAAGACAGATTTCATCGGCGGTTCCCTGGCCAGGACCATTGAGAAAAACCTCGATCAGCTACGCCCCATCCAGAATCCGCGGCTTCGCATCCGGCATACGACGGTGCGTTTGCCGTTGCAGAAGGTCAGCACCGAACAAGTCGCACGAGCACGGCCGATGCTCCTCGATGCCCGGGAAGGAAAGAAAACCGACTTCTTCGACCTGGTCAATGCCTACAAGGCAGTCGTGCTGGACCAGGTCCGAAACAAGAAGCCGCAAGGAAAGCCAGTCGACTTCATCAACTGGGGCTTGACGCATACCTGGGCCGGCATCGGTGAACATCTTCCGGTCGAGGTCCAGGCCATCGCCTTGGGCAATGATGTCGGCATCGTCTGTCTGCCGGGCGAGGTCTTCGTCGAACTCGGATTGTCGATCAAGCAAGCCTCGCCGTTTCGCACGACTCTTGTCATCGAACTGTCGAACTGTGTCGAGACAATGTACATCCCAACGCGCGCAGCTTACGCCGGTGGCAGCTACGAGGTCACCAATTCTGCAACGCAGCCAGGCTCCGGAGAAATGCTGGTCGAGGCGGCTATTGGCTTGCTCCGCGACCTGGCAAGCGACAAGAAGCAGACGCGCTGATCGATCATGATGCGCCCAAAGATCAATGACGCGAGCCACGTCAGGGGCGATTTCGCCGTCCCCGCCAATCTTGGGACTTGCGGAGAGAACCGGGAGTCCTTTTCTGTTTTCCGATCACAAATCTGTAGCATTATCGCAGGCATGCTGCTTGGTATTGCAGCTAGCAATGACAGACCTCCCGGCTTATCCTGGGGAAAATCGTGGGGAACGAGGCTGAAAGGGTAGGAGAGGATACACCGGCCAGCCCCTCCCGTCCGTGGTGGCGGCGCTGGTTCGGCACGCGCTCGGAACGTGCTGCGGCGAGGTTTCTCAAGAAGCTCGGCTACCGCGTGCTGGTCCGCAATTACTGCTGTCCGATCGGTGAGCTGGACTTGATCGCTCTTGACGGCCGATGCCTCGTCTTTGTCGAGGTACGTTCGACGGCAGAGGGCGAGGTGACGCGGGCCGCCGCCTCGGTCGATGACGCGAAGCAGCGCCGGCTCACGCGTCTGGCCTTGCACTTCCTGCAGAGAAAGAAGCTGCTCGAGCACGCGGCCCGATTCGATGTGCTTGCCGTCCGCTGGCCGGCCGGGCAACGCGCGCCGGAGATTGTTCACCATCGGAACGCCTTCGAGGCAACGGGACGGTTTCAGATGTTCAGCTGACTGGACGCCGGAAATCAACGGAGACTCGCCTGGCTGCCGGGTCGGCGCTGGCGCGTGTCATAGCAACAGCTCTTGTCGGCGCAGCTCCTGAAGCCGCGTCATGCCGCCGCATTGTTGCAAGTATTCTGAGAAGTCGCGGACGCCATGAATGAACTTGTCGAGAAAGGCCTTGTGCTCCGCCGGGTCGCGCTCGACGGCGAGCCAGCGTGCCAGGTGATCTTCATCGGAGAAGTACTCGTAGGGCATGTTGCCCGGATAGCTGCCGAAGGGAACCTCGCAGACGGCGTCCACGCAGTAAAAGGGAATGAAGGTCCGCGACGGGTCCTGGCGAATCTCATCATCGGAAATGAGTCGCTCGCAGGTAACGATGAGCTTCCTGGCGGCGCGGGACAACTCCCAGTCGGCGACGGTGGTGCCGCGCACGCGGCAGTTGCCGAAGCGGTCCGATTCGTGAACGTGAATGATGCCGACATCCGGATACAAGGCCGGTACGACAGCGAGCCGTTCGCCAGTAAAGGGGCAATCGATGGCGCGGGCAGCGCTTTTCGAGAAGGTATCCGTACCAAGCATCGAGCGGCAAGGCAGGAACGGCAGGCCCATCGCGGCGGCCTTGAGGCGAACGGCCAAGGAATAGTTGGTCCATTCGGTAAACTCGACCTCACCGGATTCGATGACGCGGCGGGCATGGGGCGACAGGCCGCGTGCCTCCAAGCCAATGATGTAAGCAATGTCCACGCGGCGCAGCGTCTGTCCGCGGCCGGTGAGGTTGCCGGCGCAAAGGAGCTGGAAATCGTGCGTTGATGTGTGGCCGGCCATGCCCAGCCCTTGCTTGCATTGGCGAAGGATCTCGTGGAGCGGCGCTGTCGGGATACGGTCGGCGCCGAAGCCGCCCACGGCAACGTAGTCGCCGTCCTGCACAAGGCGAGCCACGGCATCGGCCACGGTCATCAGCTTGTCAGTGAGCGCTCGCGGCTTGTGTGCAAAATGCTCACGGGCACGATTGGCCGAAGGGTCCGTGAACAGCGAGCCGTCGCCGGAAATAGGATTTGACATGGAATGATCGTGGCGACAAGCTGCCGACCTGTCGGCCCATGCAATGGCGTCGCGCCTGTTGCCGGTTCATTTAGGCCGCAAGCCGGTCGCTTACGGTAAAGACGCTCACGCCTTCTCGAATTCGCGGAGCAGCTGCCGAAAGCGCGGGTCGTGGCGAATCGAGTCGAGGTCGCGGTCCTCACGCATGTAGCGGAAATCGCGGTAGCCCAGTTCGACGGCACGGCGCAGCGTCTTGAGAGCTTGCTCCGGCCTCTTGAGCAGGGCGTAGCTACAGGCGAGATTGTAATGGGCCAGCGGATCCTGCGGCCGCAGGCTCACAAGCCGCTTATCGATCTGCATGCCGTCGGCATAGCGGCCCTTGAGAGTGAGGTTGTTCCCTTGAACGCGGAGAACATCCACAAAGCCGGGATGCCGCTCAAGGATGCCGCCGTAAAACTCGATTTCGAAGTCCAGCTGGTTTTGCTCTTGTGGGCGAGCCAGCGCGCTGCCTGCGACCGCGGCGGCATGCGCTTCTTCGTCTGAATGCTTCCCCGGATGCTCCTGATGTGCCATTTCGACTCCTGCAAGGTGAAGTCAAGCGCCCTCCGCCTGTCAACTCCTGGATGCTTCCATCGGCGGATAGCGGTTTCAGTATAGGCTCCTCCGGCAAGGCACGCAATCGCATATCGCTATTTTTTCCGGTATCCGTTTTTGAACGCTGGCCAAGAGTACGAAATTGCAGAATGCACTCTCGGGACCGTGCCTGAGATGCGTGACGGAATCATTCTGGGTGTAGCTCTGCTTCAGCGCTGCGCGGTGTGCTCCCCAGCTGAACGAGTGCGATGCCGGCGGCGACGACAACGGCCCCGAGTGCGACCCAGGTCCAAGGCAGCAGATCCTGAACGCCAGTATTCACTCCCGTGAGGACGCCGCCGAGGATGACGTTATGGATGGCGTGCAGGAACATGCCCGGCACGACGCTGCTGGTCCGCCAGGCGATCCAGCCCAGTATCGCGCCCAGGATGGTGCTCGACAGGAAAGCGAGGCCGCCGGCCGAGACGAGATGGAAAAAGCCAAAGAGCAGCGCCGAGCCGCCGATGGTGAGCCAGGGCCCGCTGTTGGAGCGCAGCGCCGCGAACAGATAGCCGCGGAAAAACCACTCCTCCGCGATCGCCTGAAACACGACGGCCAGCAGCAATATTGGCAAGTGCTGATTGCGGGCGTCCCTGAAGGCCTGAAGCAACTGGGCATGTTCTTCCGGCAGCGGCGTGCCGTGCTTTGGAATCACGAAGAGTGTCCACAGGGCCAGGCCCTGCAAGACCAGCGTCCAAAGGGACAGCCCAAGCAGCACGCCGCCACAGGCTCCGCCGATGCCCGGGCGGCGGAGTTGAAAGCCCGATCGCCATGTAACGCGGTTCCACCAGGCGAAGATGATCGGGAACAATCCGAAAAGAAGAGCGCTGCCGAGCGGCATGGCCAGCAGTCGGCCCAGGATCGACATTTCGCGGATCAGCGATCCCTGCAATACGAAGAAGGTGGGAAAGACCAGCGCAAGACAGAGCAAGGCGTTGGCAAGAGTGGAATTCGCCGACGGCTCCGGCGGGCGGCGCCAGAGATCGGACCAGCTGCGCTGCTCGCTGAACAGCACAGATTCGGCGCCGAAGATGCGCGCCGCCACAGCCAGGATTGCGATCGAGTACAGCAAGGTCGAAACCACGACGACGCTGGCGGCCGCTGCGGTCGCTTGCCCCTCGAACAGATCCCGCGCCAGCAGCACGATGTTCAGTAGCGGGATGACCCGGACCGATCCCTCCAGCTTGAGTCCAGGCAACATGCCCATGACGCCGGGCGTCAACGACAACAGCATGAGGGGAATGATGTAGGCCTGGGCCTCCTTGAAGCTACGGGCCGCGCTGGTGATGGCCAGCAGCGCCGCCGAGAAGAAGGCAGCGAACAACAGCAACAGTCCGAGGATCTCGATGATGACGAGGAACGAGATGTCGCCCGCCGCGAAGACCAGCGCGCCCATGCCGCTGGAGATCAGCGTCACGAGCATGGTCAGCAGATTGACCAGGGCGGTGATGACGGCAACGGTGAAGACCGTGACGTACTTGCCAAACAGCAGGCCGAGGCGCGGCACCGGGGCGGCAACCAGGATCTCCATGGTGCCGCGCTCGCGCTCGCCGGCCGTCAGGTCGATGGCGGGATACACGGCGCCGGTGATCGTCATCAGGATCAGGATCAAAGGAATCAAGGCGCCGAGCGACACACGCTGCGGCGCTTCGTAGGTCTTTGGGACCAAGCGCAGGCGGAAGAGCCGCACCGGAGGCCGGCCGGGAACGTTCAGCCGAGATCGAAGGAAGAACTCATTCGCCATGGCCAGCCGTCTTTCGATGTGTTCCAAAACCTCCTGGGCGGCACCCAGGCTCTCCTTGTAGACGGCCTCGAAGACAACGACCTCGTCCTGGCCAACCTTGCCGCGGCGCGGCAAGCCGCGCAACCCGAGGTGGATCCGTCCATCCTTCACATCCCGCTCGATGTCTGTCGACAGGACCGGCTCGATAGTCAGCGCCTGCTTGGGCTTGTCGGGATTGCGCTGTCGATAGACGTTGTCGCCAAGTTCGAGCTGTGACTGAAAAATCAACGACTCTTGCTCGGAGGGAAGGCCGATGACGTAGGCGGGTTGCTTGCGCAGTGCGAGCGTGCTCGCCAGAAAATGCTGTTGAAAGGCGATGGCCAGGAGCGGGTAGATCAGCACCGGCATCAGCACCAGCGTGAGGATCGTGCGACGGTCGCGAAGAATCTCGGAGAGTTCCTTGCGGACCAGGCGGCTGAGACGTGCGACATGGGTTGGCCAACGGCGCGGCTGCGTCACACTAATCGGCACGAACCTGGATGGCAGCGGATCCAAGGTCAGTCCCCTCGTTTCGACCGGCTGGATTGACAGCCCGCGGCTTGAATGGCTGTCTCGACACTGGCGACACCGGCATGCGCCAGGTCATTGCGCAGCGCGGGACCGACCTCGGAAAGCTTCAAGAACATTTCCACGAGCGTGGGACAGCCGGTGCTTTCGCGAAGCTGCGTCAATGTGCCCTCGATGACCAATCGGCCGCGGTGCAGCAATCCGAAGCGCCCGCAAATCCGTTCCGCCTCGTCGAGATGATGCGTCGTGAGGATGACTGCCTTGCCCTGGTCGCGCAGATGCTGGATGTACTCCCGCACGACCTGGCTGCTAATGACATCGAGGCCGAGTGTCGGCTCATCGAGAAGCATGACAGGCGGGCGATGGATGAGAGCCCGCGCCAGGTTGACGCGCTGTCGCTGGCCGGTGCTCAGTGTATTGCAGCGTTGATGCAGGAAATCATCGAAGCGAAGCAAGTTGGCGAGGTGTTTTAATTCTGCCTTGGCCTCCTGTCGCGATGTGCCGTAGAGATCGGCAAAGAACAGCAAGAACTCCCCGACCGACAAGGTCTGGTAGAGCCCGGCATTGGCGGGCACCCAGCCGACGCGGCGCTTGACTTCGTCCGGGGAGTCGCTGGAGGCGAAGCCGGCGATGGCAGCCTGGCCGCTGGTGGGTGTGAGCAGGCCGAGGATCATGCGCAGCGTGGTGGTCTTGCCGGCGCCGTTGGGCCCGAGCAGGCCATAAACCTCGCCGGCCGAGACCTCGAAGGAAAGGTCATCAACGGCTAGCAGGCTATCGCCGCCGGGCAGGTAAAAGCGCTTGCTTAGACGATGCACCTGGATCATTCGCTATAAGCCTATCGAGCGGCTGGAAAAAAAAGAAGCACAAGGCCCGCAATTCCCTACTCAGGCGACGTGGAAAAAGCAAGTTCCTGGCGCTGCCGCGACGCCGGCTGTCCAATCGTGGGTTATCCTTGCCACGGAAGGCGGCTTGCGCCGTCACCAAGGATCATCTTACCCGAAAGGAGTCGCCATGAAACTTCTCTCTCTTGCGGCCGTTGCCGGCCTGCTCTTCACCGCACTGACCAGCGATATCTTCGCCAAGCCCATCAGCAATACGCGACACAACCGGCGCTGCTTCACGCCGGAGGAAAAGCGCCTCAATCGCTTCTGGCACGATTACTACGATTCGACGGGGCACTACTACAAGAATCTCAGCAAGATCGACTGGGTCAGCTACTACAAGAATCACGCCTGTCCCCAGTACCAGAGCCTGGGTTGCACCGGACAGGGCATCATCACTTACAGCCCGGTGGTTGTGAATCCCGGCATGCACTACCTCCAGCCCGGCTACGATCCCTACACGTGCGTGGCCCCATGCTGCCCGTAGTTTTCCGTCTGAGATCCGCTTGCCGAGATTCGGTTGCTGAGATCGCGCCAGGAGTTCCCCCTGAAAGGATTCGCCATGAAATCGGCCTGGAATCGCTATTGCCAGCCTGCGGCGCTGTTGTGTCTGGCAGCCATGGTGGGGCATTGCGCGGCGTACTTCAAGACACCGGTCAGCAAATGCCCGATCCAGCCTGCCCCCGACGCCTGCAATCCCGGCTCTTATGGTTTCTGTCCCAACGGCTGCTTCCACTACGGACCGAACCATTACTTGTACCCGTGCTTTCCTCCTTTCAACGGAAGCCTGCCGGGCAAGACCGGGCAATTCCTGATGTCCGGACATGACGGCGGCAAGCCATACGGCTACCATCACTGTCCGTTTGGCGTTCCGGGCTGCGCGCCTGGATACGGACAAAGACAGCCGGGATTCCCCGGAGCGGGTGGTTCGGGTGGACCACAGTTCAATGCCGGAGTTGGGCCGGGCGGCGCAGGAATGGGACCGGGCGCGGGGCCAGGGGGCGCGGGCTTCGGCGGAATGCCGGGATACTGGCCAGGCGTCGGCGGTCCAGGTATCGGTGGTGGACCCGGTGCCTGGCCGGGAGGTTACGGACCGGGCTTTGCCGGCCCGGGATATGGTGGCGGCTTCGGCGGCGTCCCAGGGATGGGCCCCAGCGCTGGCTTCGGCGGCTTCGGCGGCGGACCTGCTGGGTACGGACCAGGCTTCGGCGGCGCCGGTCCGGGCGGCTTCGCGGGCGGACCGGGAATGGGGCCCGGCGCTGGTTTCGGCGGCTTCGGCGGCGGACCTGGTGGACCTGGCGGCTTCGGACCGGGCTTCGGCGGACCGGGTCAACCATTCGGCTGGCCAAACGCTGGACCTGGCATGGCAGTCGATATGGGTGGACTCACCATGCCCGGCCTTGATGGTCTCGGCATTGGTCCGAACGGCTTGCCAATGCCCGGTTTTGCACCCGGGTTCGCGCCCGGTTACGTTCCCGGCATCGGCCGAAATCTGCCCGTGCCTGGATTTGCTCAGAATCTGCCCACGCCGGGTTTCGCGCCTGGCTTGCCAGCGCCAGGATTCGCGCCCGCACCGATGAATCTACCGGTGCCGGGCTATGCGCCGCGGCCGGTTTCGCTGCCGTTCCCCGGCTACGCTCCACCGGCCAAGCCGCCGGAACAGGGGCCGCAGTTCGTCGCGCATCCGTTCGTCCGTGCCCCACGCGACTTCTTCATGTGGAGCGACGTGATGCAGGACAAGATTGCCCGGACGCAACGGCCATCGCTGGTGCCGTGACCATTGTGCGGCTCATGCCGGTTGGGTTGGCCGAGTTGCCGGCCGGATGATCCGTGTGGTGCTTGCACGTGTTGCAAGCACTGCTCATTTTCCTTCCAGTGCTTCAATGCGCTTCCTGAGTTCGTCAGGCAGCGAGACTTTTTGTCCGCTGGGATAGTGAAATATGACGATCACTCCGTGACCTTCGGTGACGATGGCCTGCTGTGCGTGGCTGACGATTCTGTGTTCCAGTGTGAATCGATCGACTTCAATGGATAGCAGGCGAGCGCCGATCGAAACGGTGTCTGGATAAGTCAGCGGCCGCTTGAATCGTGCTTGTGTGCTCGCCAGTATGGGTCCGATGCCGGTCTGTTCCTCGAAGGCGAACCAGTCCAGCCGGCGAAAATACTCCAGCCGGGCATTCTCGAAATAACGGAAATACACGACGTTATTGACGTGGCGGTACGAATCCATCTCGCCCCAGACCACCGGAACTTGCACGACAACAGGGAATCCTTCGAGCAGTGGGGTCATGCGTCGTGGTCCTCGAGGCGGGCGAAAAGTGCGGGCGCGACTTTAACGAAAAGCATCTTTCTTGTAAGGATTCTCCCCAGGGCAGGTGCGTTCTCGGAGAATCTTCCACTTGGTCGGACGAATTTCTGGTCGAAATCCTCGTCATGAGGCATTGTTCTATTGACCGGCGAGCGAGGGCCTCTGTGGAACGGCCCGCGGCCGGCGACTGCCAATAGGTGACAACATGCAGAAATCGATTCTGACGGCCGGACTGGCCTTGCTCTTGTCCGCGTGGTTCTGCGAGCCGGCGCAAGCCTGGCGGAACGCCAAGTTTGGCGTCGGCCTGAACTGGTCGCACCAGGCCGGCGGCAACAACCTCCTGTGGGGCTTCTTCCGCAACGGCCAACCGCCGGCGCCGACCCCGCCGCCGCATCCCGGCTTCATGCCCGGCGGCCCCGGCTACGGTCCGTACGGCCCCGCTCCATTCCCAGGCTTCGCCCCCGGCTTCGGCGGCGGCGCCCCGGTGCCCATGATCGAAGGCACGGGCCAGGCTGAATCCGTTCCAAGCTTCCACCCAGTCTCGTTCCCGGGCCAGTACATTCCGGCCACCGACTTCTCGGACGGCTACTATCGCTAACGCTGGACTCTCGCGTGTCAGGCCTTTTTCATGGGCCGGGCGGAGCAGGCTCTCCTTCTCCGCCCGGTTTTCAAGCGTTGCGACCGGCCTCAGATCAGAGACAAGCAAGCACCGCTTCGGTCATCTCCGCAGTCCTGGCATTGCCGCCGAGATCGGGCGTGCGCGGTTTGCCAGCCTTGAGCACGCTGGCCACTGCCTGACGAATGGCGTCAGCCGTCCTCTCCAGGCCGAGATGCTCGGCCATCAAGCCGGCGGAGAGGATGGCCGCCAGCGGGTTGGCAATACCCTTGCCGGCAATGTCCGGCGCCGAGCCATGCACCGGCTCGAACATGCTGGGGAAGACGCGCTCCGGGTTAATGTTGCCGCTCGCCGCCAGGCCAACGCTGCCGGTGACCATGGCGCTCAGGTCGGTGAGGATGTCGCCGAACAGATTGCTGGCAACGAGAACGTCAAACGACTCGGGCTTGCGCACCAGATCCATGGCGGCGGCATCGACCAGTAGCGAACCGGCCTCGATGTCAGGGAAGTCGCGTGCGACGGATTGGAAGACCTCGTCCCAGAGGACCATGCCATGCACCAGTGCGTTCGACTTGGTGATGGAGGTGAGTTTCTTGCGGCGTTTGCGTGCCGCCTGGAAGGCCGCGCGAATGATGCGCTCGCAGCCGCGCCGCGTGTACACCGCCGTCTGAATGGCGACCTCGCCGGCCATGCCCTCGTAAACGCGGCCGCCGACGGGAGCGTACTCCCCTTCCGTGTTCTCGCGGTAGACCAGCAGATCAATGCTGCCCGGCGCCTTGTCGCGCAGCGGCGACTGCACGCCGTCGTAGAGATAGGCCGGCCGCAAGTTGACGTACTGATCGAATTTCCGCCGCATCGGCAAGAGCAGTCCGTTAACGGTGATAGTGTCCGGCACGTCAGGCCGGCCCACCGCTCCGAGCAAGACTGCGTCATGCGACCGCAGCAGATCCCAGCCGCCCTCGGGAACCATCCGGCCGGTTTCCTTGTAGTGCGCGGAACTCCAGGGGAGGCGATGCCACTCGAGACGGCTGCCGTCGCGCTGGCTCGCCAGGTCGGCCACGCGGATGGCCTGGTCGATAACTTCCGGTCCGATGCCGTCGCCGCCGATGACTGCGATTCGCAAGGATGCCTTGGCCATGATGGAATCTTTTGGATTTTCTCCAGCCTCTCAAGTCGAGACGCCGATACCAGGATACTGATAAACCCTCAATCTAGCTCGCACCAGAACTGGGTCAATATGCGCAAGGCGATGGCAACGAAGGCAAAGAGGCGAATACGCACGGCAAGCCGCCGTGCCTTGAGCCGTCTGGCGCTTGTTGCCGCCGTCCTGGTTGCAGGGCTGGCAACGGGTTGCAATGTGCTGCAAGGAAGCAAGGACAAGAAGCACGACCCGCTTTTCGGCGAGTATGGGCCGAAAAAAGACTCCGGATCAGGACCGACCAAGACCAGCGCCAACGTGCCGCCTATTCCGTCGGCCAGTTCGAACAGCAACGCCGCGCTGGCGATGGCCACGCTGCCCGGCTCGAAGCAACTTTCGATCGGCGAACCGGAACGTCCACCGTCCAAGACACCCACGGCCGGCACCTTGACGTCCGCTGTGCCCCCGCCGGCGGTCGTCCCGCCCGGAGGCGTGGCCGCAAACGCCGTGCTGGCGGGCGGCGCTCCACCCGGCAGCGCCACGCTCAGCCGGCCACAACCAGTTGTTGTCTCCGTGCCGCGCGATTCGGCCGTGCAAACCGCCGGCGCCAATCAGGAACAGACCAGCGAGTTCTTTCTGTCGCCGCTGCGCGCCCGCGGCGTGAGCTGGCACCGCGCCGATAGCGTTGCCGGCGGCATCCGCTTCGCCTGTATTGTTCCCAACCGTCAGAACCCGAGCGTGACGCGCATCTTCGAGGCCACGGCCGCCGACTTCCCCTCCGCCGTCAATGCCGTGTTGCAGCAGATCGACAATCAGAAGTGAGCCGCGCCAGAGCCAGTTGCGTTGCTGGGCCGGCGGGGGGGGGCAGGCGCGGGGCCGCGGGGTGACGGGATGACGCGACGCGGGCGCGGAGAGGCCGGGCACGCGAT
>VGYC01000226.1 GCA_016873095.1 Planctomycetota bacterium
TGGAGCAGCTCTTCCCCACTCCCAGCGGCTAAGGCCAACTCACCGATCTCGCAGCAGCACCATCAACAACAAGTCCTCCACCTCGCCAGAACCAAGGCATCGGCGCGCGCACTGAATGGACAGCTACGATCCGACTGTATTCGGCGGGATTAGTACAGGTTCGAGGAGACGAGCAACTTGTCTTTCCCTGGGATCAGATAGTCCGCTTCGAACACGAAAAGACCAAGAAGAACCTCGAGCAGGGACTTGTAACCAGTCCCGTGACCATGACGCTCGAACGCGCGGATGGCCAAACCATCGTCCTCGACGGCTCCCTTCACGGAGTTTCCGCTCTCGGCGAACGGCTCAAGAAGGAACTGGCGAAACATCTCAGTCCTGAGACGACGTAGGACCAGGCATCCGTTTGCCATCCAGCCAACTACCTTTCAGTCCAAGTATTATGACCGTTCGGCGCTGCCTTCGAACCGTCCGACCGTGCCCGTGCCGAGCCATGCGAGCCTCCGTGCTCTGGTGTCTTGTGGTAAAGAACAGCCAGCGTAAAGGAGGCTCGTTTTCCAAACAGCGTCAAGACTTGCCCACTTCACATTTTTTACCATCCCCGTTGATCCGTGCCGCATTCGCGGTAAAGTGGAAGCAAACCCTGTTCGCGCTCCACCTTTCCAAGGAACCTCGATATGCAGCGGCGAATCGCGTGGCTGGCGCCCCTGGCGGCGCTGGTGCTCTCTCTCGGTTTCGGTCTCGCCGGCTGTGAAGACCAGAAGCCTGTCTCCGGCATCGCCAAGCGCACCCTGTGGACTTCCTCGAAGGTGAAAGGCTCGCCGGAGCCGCCGGCTCCTTACCGGGCCGAAGTTGCCTTCCCGAAGATGACATTCTCCGAGCCGCTCGATCTCGTGCAGGCGCCGGGGACCGACCGCATGATCGTCGCCGAGCGCCGCGGCAAGATCTACTCCTTCCGCAATCAGCCCAAGGCCGAGAAGGAGCTGCTCCTCGATCTCAAGACGACCATCTATGCCATCGAGTGCCATCCGAAGTTTGCCGACAACGGCCAGCTCTTCGTCACCTATATCGTCGAGCCGGACAAGGAACTTCCGACCGGCACGCACATCGGCCGGTTCACCGTCAAGCTGGGCGACACCTGGACCAGCGACAAGAAATCGGAGAAGCTGATCCTCGAATGGCCGTCCGGCGGGCACAACGGCGGCTGCCTGAAGTTTGGGCCCGACGGCTTTCTCTACATCGGCACCGGCGACGGCTCCGGCATCGCCGACGAACTGCACACCGGTCAGGACCTGAGCGACCTCCTCGGCGCCATGCTGCGCATCGATGTCGATAACCCGCCCGCGGGCAAGGCCTACGGCATCCCCAAGGATAATCCCTTCGTCAACATGAAGAATGCCCGGCCGGAGAACTATGCCTACGGGCTCCGCCAGCCGTGGCGTTTCAGCTTCGACAAGAAGACCGGCGACCTGTGGGCCGGCGAGGTCGGTCAGGACCTCTGGGAAATGATCCTCAAGATCGAACGCGGCGGCAACTACGGCTGGAGCGTCCTGGAAGGCACGCATCCATTCCGCCCCGAACGCAAGCGCGGGCCGACACCGATCCTGCCGCCCGTCATCGAGCACTCGCACGTCGATTTTCGCTCGATTACCGGCGGGTACGTCTATCACGGTAAGCGACTCAAGGAGCTGCACGGTGCCTACATCTACGGCGACTTCGATACCGGCCGGGTCTGGGCACTGCGGCACGACGGCAAGAAGGTCATATCCAACAAAGAACTCGTCGATACGCCGCTGCGCATCATCTGCTTCGCGGAGGACGCCGCCGGCGAGCTGTTCTTCGTCGATTTCATCGGCGGCAAGATCCATCGTCTGGTCCCGGCCCCAAAGGTCGTCCGCACCAATGACTTCCCGCGCAAGCTCAGCGATACCGGCCTGTTCGCCTCGACCAAGGAGCACAAGCCGGCGCCGGGGTTGATTCCCTACTCCGTCAACTCGCAGCTCTGGGGCGATCACGCCCTGAAGGAACGCTTCCTCGCCCTGCCAGGGAAGTCGCAGATCGAGTTCGACGTGCTGACGTATCCGCAGCCGTCGCCGGGGGCGCCCCCTGGCTGGCGGTTCCCCGACGGCACGGTCCTCGTCAAAACTTTCTACCTCGAGATGGAGCGCGGCAACCCGGCCACGAAGCGCCGGCTCGAAACTCGCATCCTCCACTTCGAGCAGCTCGAAGGCACGCAGGAGATCGGCGATCAGTACTGGCAAGGCTACACGTACGTCTGGAACGACGACCAGACGGATGCCGAGCTGATCGGCCCCGGCAGCCTGGACCGCGATTTTGAGATTCGCGACGCCAAGGCGCCCGGCGGCAAGGTGAAGCAAACCTGGCACTTCCCCAGCCGGGCCGAGTGCACGCTGTGCCACACCATGCCGGCCAAGTTCGCCCTCGGCGTCAACACCATCCAGTTCAACAAGGTCCACGATTACAACGGCGTGAAGGCCAACCAGCTCAGCACGCTCGAGCACCTCGGCATCTTCACCAAGCCGCTGGCGACCTCGGTGGACAAGCTGCCGAAGCTGGTGGATCACGAGGACGAGACCCAGCCGCTGGACGCGCGGGCCCGGTCGTACTTGCATTCCAACTGCTCCCACTGCCACATGAAGTGGGGCGGCGGCAACGCCGACTTCCTGATGCTGTACACGCTGCCGCTGGACAAGACCGGCCTGTTGAGCCTCAAGCCAAATCATGGCACCTTCGGTGTCGCCAAGGCCGGCCTGATCGTCCCCGGCCACCCGGAGCGCTCGATGGTCCACTACCGCATGACCAAGCTCGGCCTGGGAAGAATGCCGCACATCGCCTCATCCATCGTGGATGAGAAGGCGACGAAGCTGATCGGCGACTGGATCAAGGGGATGAAATAGGGTTTACGTTTCGCGCTCGGCGCATCCCATGCGGCGGGATGTTCCTCCCGCATCGGAGAGCGCGAACGCGAAACGTAAACATCGATGCGACTGACATGCCATGCGCAAGATCATCTTCACGGTCGTGTTTGGCCTGGCAATCGCCCTCACCGTCGGCGGCGCATATTACCATCTCGCCGGCCCGATTCTATATTGCTTCAATGTGTATCCGCTTACAGTCGAGATCCACTCGGCAAATGGCGGCATTGAACAAGTGTACTTTGAGCCATGCAAGAATTCGGCCATCGCAGAAGATCAGCTTAAGTCCGCGACACAAGTCTCCCCCCAATGGCCCTTGACCAGCTTTGGACATGTCGAAAAGCCGATTCCCGGTCAACCGATATCCGTCGGCCTGCCATACAGCTCGACGGTGTATCCCCTAGGCAAGACACGAGGCCGTTACTACCAGACCAAGCTGCTCGTCGTCGCGCAGTATCGGGACAACCGGCGCATCGGCACGATCGTCGATATCCCGCCGCACGACCCCGATTTGGAAACGCGGACGATCACGGTCCGACTGCCGTAGATGTCGTAGGCGACGCAATCCTCAACAGCGGAGACCATCATGACCACGACCGCAACCAATCTGTCCGAGAAGAAATGCACCGCCTGCGAGGGCGGCGTTCCGAAGCTCACGGCCGACGAGATCAAGCGATTACTGCCGGCGGTGCCGGGCTGGCAGGTCACGGCCGACGGGCAGCGCATCCGCCGCGAGTGGCGCGTCAAGGACTTCCTGGCAGGGCTCGATTTCTTCCAGCTCATCGGCAAGGTCGCGGAGGAGGAAGGCCATCATCCCGACCTGCACCTGGCCGGCTACCGCAATGTCGCGGTGGAGATCTACACACACGCCATCGGCGGCCTCTCGGAGAACGACTTCATCCTCGCCGCCAAGATCAATCGCCTGGCGGTGGAGTTGAAGTAGGCCAAAGCGTTCATCAGCGCTGCATGATGGAGGTGATCCGTCCCCGCCGCCCGAACGTGGGCGCATCCGCTCCGAAGGGCAAGGCGCCGATGTCGGGACGTCCGGCCTTCGGCCGCAGCGGATCGGCCCAGTCCGCCGGGAGCACGATCCCCTTGCCGCGCGCCGGGCTGTCTTTTTCCAGCCGGAAATCCGCCGGCGAGTCGCTCTCGGCGAATCTCTGGAAGCGCGGGTCGGCGACAAGGTCATTGAGGCACCAGCCCGGCGGGTAGTTCTTGACGTTCTTCTTCGAAGCCGCGCAGGGCACGCACCTTGTCGAGCAGCCCCTCCGGAAGCTTTGCGGCCTTGTCGAAGCACCAGTGCAGGTTGCCGTCGATGGCGATATCGTGCTCCGGGGCGCCGAGGATCACCGTGTCCGGGTAGTTCTTCAGGTAGACGCAGAGGTTGTTGAAAACGCGCCTTGAGGTCCGCGGCGTCGTGTTCACCCAGGTGCGGTGGACGAACGAACCGCTGTGAGCATGGCTGACAAACGTGTTCTGGTAAAAGCGCAGCGACTCGATGCCCAGCAACTCCCGGCCATGGACCAGGAAGATGTGGTAGCTCGTGACCTTGCCCTGCCGGTTGCCGGGACTCGGCCGGCTGACGTTGACGCCGCGGCGCAGGTCGGCGATGTTGCGATAGATCGAGATCGTGCCGTCCGGGCCGCCCTGAGAGTTGCAGCTGAATGCCATCAGACAGCCGGTGATGAGATTCTGGTAGATGTGGATGTTGTCGTTGAAGTGCGGCGACGGGCTGCTCAGGTAGATGCCGTCGTCCTGCATGCCGTCCACGAAATTGTGATGGAAGCGGATCTCCCGTCCGCTGAGATAGACGCCGTCGTGGCCGTCGGTGAACTCGCTGTACGAGATGTCCCAGTCGTGATTGTAGGGATAGTGAAAAACCTCGAACTCGTAGCTTCCCTCGGTGACGAGCAGGGCATGCGTGGGCAGGCGGGCGACGTTTCGCTCGCTGCCGGGCTTGGCGGCCGGCACGAAGGGATCGTAGGAGCGCGGGTTGTAGGTGTACAGGCCGTTCTCATCGCGCCACGCCCAGGGCGGAATCATGCCGTGGATGGCGGAATGGATCATCTTCAAGGGGCCGGTGCCGCGTGAGCGCACACCGTAGGTGCCAGCGAAGATCGTGACGTTGTCGAACTCCAGGCCGACACCGGTTTGCAGCACGACGCAGTTGTGCCCGCCGCCGCGAATGACCAGGTCCTGGAAGCGCACGAAGCGGGCCATATCGACGAACAGCGGCACCGAGTTGAACGGGGCAATCACCAGCAGCAGCTTGCGCGGATCCGTCTCACCGCGATAGTTGGCAAGCCTGGGAGTCTCGAGATGCGTGTGTGCCAGCCGCACGTGGATGTAACCCGTCAATCGGTCATACCACAGGCCCGGGCCGCAGTAAACCGGCTGGACCATCTGCTTGGGGTCGTCGATCCACAACTCGTTCGTGGCGCGCAGGTCCTTCGCGTGCCAGTAGGTTTGCAGGCCGACGTTCGAGTCGCCGAACAGGCCGACCACATCGCGAATGTTCTTGTATGGCTGGGCTGACCGATACTCATCGGCGCCGCCTTCGGGGCAGGGGACCCAGGCCTTGGCCGGATCGCGCTGAAAGGTGGGCAAGCCCCCGTCGATGACGGCTTGCTCGCCGGGAAAGGAGCGAATGGTGATGGGCGCATTCTTGCGGCCGGAGACGGCACAATAGACGTTTTCATGATAGATGCCGCGGCGCAGGCACAACGTGTCGCCGGCCTGGAGGCGTTTCAAGCCGTGGTTGATGGTCCGCCAGGGCGTCTTCTCGCCGCCATCGTTGCTGTCGTTTCCCTTGACCGCATCCACAAAGTAGACGGGCCCCTTGTCGAGTGGCCGGTTCGCCGGCGGCGGCAGCCTGCGAACGGGCGCATGTGACAGGATCTTTCCCTGGGCCGCGGCGTCGCCGGCGACAAGCCAGCCGATCAACAAGACCAGCGTGCGTTGCAGTGACATGGTTTTCTCCAGGATTCCCGCGAGCCATCTGGCGTGCGCGACGCCGGGTCAGGCATCGAGGTCCGCCGTATCGAGCCTGCCTTCCTTGTCAAGCTGCCGGAAATGTTCCAGCGTTTGCCGGATGCCATCCACCAGCGACGTCTTGGGCATGGGGCCGAGGTCGCGCTGCAAGGCGCTGTCATCCAGGTCATAGGCAATGGCGATCTGCCGGTCGCCGTGCGTGATGAGCTTGCGGGCGGACGGCTCGACGGCACACAGGGCCTGGTGAAAGCCGGGCAAGTCGATGATATCGCCGCGGACGTTGTAGGATCTGGCGCCGCTGTACGGAGCCTCCAGGCAGCGGACACAGATCTTGGCAACGTCGTCCACGAATTGCAGGTCTTGCCAGCCGCCGTAAGTGATGTGATAGGTCCGGCCCAGTGCCAGCGACTTGATCGCCTTGGTCGGCTCGCTGGTCATGCCGAAGTCGCGGCCGACGCCGTAGACCGTCCAGGGACGAAGGCCGACGCTCGACAGCCCGTGGTCCTGGAAATAAATGCGGGCGTTGCCCTCGTTGCAGCACTTGAAGACGCCGTAGTGCGTCGCGGGGATGAGCGGCACGTCATCGGCCAGAGGCCCGCCGGGATAGGCCGAGGGCGGACCGAAAACAGCCGCCGAGCTGAGATATACCAGACGCTGCACTTGCCCCGCCAGTAACCGGACCGCCTCGAACGCCGCCAGCGTGCCGAGCACGTTCACCTTGGCCCCCAGGATCGGGTCGGCGCGGCAGACGGGAACTTGCAACCCGGCCAGATGAATCAGGTGGGTGATCTTGTTTTCTTCGAGAGCCCGACGAAGGCCGGCAAGGTCGGTCACGTCACCTTGAATGAACGGAACTTGCTTGACCTCCTCTTCCGTCATGACCAGCCGCATGCGCCGCGGATCTTCCTTGAGGTCGTAGTTCCAGACCTGATCGCCGCGGCGCAGGAGATTACGGACAATCCAGCTGCCGATGCAACCGTAGCCGCCCGTCAGAAGAACTCGCATGCATGATTTCCTTGGTATGAGAAGCTTGTCGACAAGAGGTCACCGCGACGCCACGAAGCGAATCGGCTGCTCTTCCCGCCTCAGCCGTTTTCTTGCAGCCACAGCGCGGCATGGCGGACCAGCTCCGTGCCATTGCTCAGATCCAGTTTCTCGCGGATGCGGTCACGGTAGGTTTCAACGGTCTTGACGCTCAGATGGAGTTGCTGGGCGACATCCGCTGTCTTGATACCCTTGCCGATGAGGCGATAAACTTCCAGCTCGCGATCGGCAAGCGACTCGACCGGGCTGCGGCCCGGGAGTCCGCTGCCGTCGCCCACGGCGCGGCGCAGCAGCATTTCGGTCATCGCGGCACTCAGGTAGACCTTGCCGGCCAGGACCTGGCGTATCGCCTCGACAATGCGCTCCGTGGCCTGTTCCTTGGTGATGTAACCCTGGGCGCCGGCGCGCAGAGCCCGCTCGGCGTACAGGCTCTCGGTGTGCATTGACCACACCAGCATGCGGACGTCTGCGGCACGCGCCCTGATCCGCTTGATCAGATCGAGGCCGTCGCCGTTCTTGAGGGAAATGTCGATGATGGCGATGTCCGGCTTCTTCTCGGCAACCAGCTGCAGGGCCGTGGGCAGATCGGCTGCCTCGCCGCACACGTCCAGATCCGGCAGCGACGAGATGCGCAGTGCCAGCGCCTCGCGCACCGCGGGATGGTCATCGACAATCAGGACCCGTGCAGGGTCAGTTCCGTTCTTGCCGGTACACGCCGTGTCGCTCATGGATGCCATTCTCGGTTCCGAAGGTTCAAGACTTCGCTTCGACAGCGCAAGTAACAAGAGTGCCCTGCGGTCTTGCCGGCTCGATGGTCAGGCGTGCGCCGATCAAGTTGGCACGGTTCCGCATGATACGTCTCCCCAGGCCTTCCTTGGCATCCACGCCCATGCCAAGCCCGTCATCCTGGACTTCCAGCAGGATGGCACCGTTGCGTGAGCGAAGGCGAACCTCGATGTTCCTGGGTGGGCGTGCTTGAGGGCGTTGGTGCATGCTTCCTGGGCGATATGATAGAGATGCGTGGCTCGAGTGGGTCCATCGCGAGGGATGAATTCTTCGCCCTGGAAGACGCAACGCACCCCCGACGTCTCGGCCAGACGAGCGGTCAACTCGGTGAGAGCGGCCGGCAACTCCTCCGCTTCCACTTCGGCTTGAGCCAGACCACGGGCGATGCCGCGCACTTGCCGGAGCACTCCCTTGATCTGCTGCTGCATCTTGCGGGCCAGCGCAACATCTTTCGGCGCATGCACCTGCAGAGACTCAACCAGTCCGTCCGCCAGCAAGCCCAGCGCCGTCAGCTCCTGCCCACAATCGTCGTGCAAGTCCTGGCCGATGCGTTCCTGCTCGAGCGTGGCGATCTCGACAACCTCGCGCTCCAGATTCTTGCGCTCGGTGATGTCGCGGATAAAGCAGCGGCTGTGGACGAACCGGCCGTCCTCGACGTAAACGCTGGAGTCGATCAGCACCCAGCGCCGCGAGCCGTCCTTGCAGCGCAGACTGGCCTCGTAGTTACGGACCGTTTCCTTGGCGAGCAAGCGCCGCAAGAGGTCGGCAATGACTTCCGGATCGGTGTGAAAATCGGCGACGTGGCGGCCGATGTATTCGTCGCGGCTGTAGCCGAGCATGTCCAGCTCGGCGCGGTTGGCCCAGAGGATGCGCCCGTCAGGACCAACCCAGTGCAGGCCGACCGTGGCGTTCTCGACGAAATCTG
Source organism: Planctomycetota bacterium (assembly GCA_016873095.1). Classification (GTDB taxonomy): domain Bacteria; phylum Planctomycetota; class Planctomycetia; order Gemmatales; family Gemmataceae; genus VGYC01. The sequence goes on from VGYC01000226.1 coordinate 8,680, forward strand.
CCAGTTCACGCTCGCGACGGCGGAGTTGCTCTTCACTCCGAAAGCGTTCCAAAGCGTTACCGACCAGATCGACGATGGTCGTCATGAGCTGTTCGTCCGTGGCAGAAAAGCCTTCCACGACCTGGCTTTCCACATTGACCACGCCCACAACCTTGCCCGCGATTTTGATGGGGACGCAGAGCTCCGAGCGCGTCCGCGAATCTGCGGGCAGGTAGGCCGGATGCTGACTCACATCGCCGACGCGCAGCGCCTGTCCGGTGCGCGCTACTAGGCCGGTGATGCCTTCCTCCAGGGAGAAGCTCATCCTCGGCACATTGGGGTCCGAGATCACGAAGGAAGGATGCGGCACGATCCGGCCACGCGCCGCATCGACCAGCATGAAACCACAGTTGTCGTGGTAGAGCCCCTCGGCAATCACGGCCGTGGCTCGATACAGCAGCTCATCCTCGCTCCGCGACTCGGAACAGATCAGGCCGACCCGGTTCAGAATGGCGAGTTCGGCGAGCCGCTGTTGGAGCGCTTGCTCGGCGCGCTTGCGCTCGGTGATGTCTCTGAGGATGACCGTGTAGAGTTGCAACTGTTCCACGGCCGTGATGGACAGGTCCGCTGGAAAGAGTGAGCCGTCTTGCCGTCGCGCCGTCATTTCGTGCCGGCCGTCCAGAGCGTGTGCCTGGCTCAGCACAAGCAAGTGCTGAAGCAAGCTGGCGTCATCATCGGCACGGGGCATGAGCAGGCTGATGTTTTGCCCGAGCATCTCGGCGGCGGCAAAGCCGAAAATACGCTCGGCCGCTGGGTTGACCGACTGAATCGTGCCCTGGCGATCCAGGCTGATGATGGCACTTGCCACCGTGTCCAGGATCGCCTGGAGACGTTGCTGCTGGTCGCGCAACGCCTCGGTGCGCTCGGCGACGCGTTGCTCCAGTTCCCGGTTGAGTCGCTGCAGCTGTTCCTCGGCCATCTTGCGACTGTGGATGTTGCGGCTGACGGTGGCCCAGCCGACGGCCGCGCCGCTTGCATCCAGGATGTTGAAGACGTTATGGAGCATCCAGATCGGCTCGCCGGTCCGGAAGTGCCGGAAACGGATCTCGATCTCGCCATGGCCGTTGCGCATGACGCGTGGCAAGAACTCCTCGGTCATAATCGGCTGGTCCTCCGGGAAGAAGAAATCCAGCGCCGTGGTGCGGTAAGCTTCCTCGAAATTCTCCAGACCAACCATCTGCAAGCCGGCGGCGTTGAGATAGATCGGCGTGAAGTCCTGGCGGCAAATGCCGATGAATTCGCGGCTGCTGTCGGCAAGGGACACGAACATCTGCCGCTCCGCCTCGGCCTTCTTGCGTGCCGTGATGTCCACGGCCAGACCGCCGACATAGCGCTTGCCGCTCGCGTCCTGAAACGGGAACTTATGGCTTCGCCACCAGGAGCGGCTGCCGTCGGGATTGACGGCTTCTTCGACCACCTCCATGGCGGTGCCGCCTGCGAGCACGGCCAGGTCATTGCGGCGATACTCCTTTGCCTGCGCGGCCGGCCACAGTTCGAAGTCCGTCTTGCCCTGCCAGTCGCTGGGCTTCAGTCCAAAACGCCGCTGGAGGTTCTCGCTGAGAAAAACGTGGCGACCTTCCTCGTCTTTCAGCCAGGCAATGACGGCACTGTTCTCCAGAAAGGCGCGGAACTGCTGCTCGCTGTTCCGTATCGCCTCTTCAGATTGCTTGCGGTCGGTGATGTCGATGTTGATGCCGATGAATTGAAGCGCGTGGCCGGCGGCATCTCGATGCACATGGCCCAGGCCCAGCATCCAGCGCTCGCCCTTGACCGGATGCCGTGCCCGGAATTCCTCGCGCCAGCTGTCGCCGGCGCCGGGCCCGAGCAATACCTGGATGCGATCCAGCAATCGCTGTCGGTCCGCCTCGTGGACGCGTCCGATCCAGACATCGAACGATTTGGGTTCTCCCGGGTGGATCCCATAAAGCGTCTCGTAGCGCTCGTCCCAGTCCGAGACATTGCTGGCCACGTCCCACGACCAGATCCCGGCCTCTGCGGCATCCACTGCCAGGCGAAGGCGCTCGCTCTGGGCGTGCATGGATTCAGCGAGTTGCCGCACAACTCTCGACTGGCCGCTGCGCGCGCGCTGCAGCATTCCGGCCATGATTGCAAGTATCAAACCCGACAGCGTGAAGAGACACAGCGCCGTGGCTGCCTCGAGATCGCCACTTGCCAGTAGCGCGGGCATGAGCCAGGCGCTGACGATGCCGGCGCTCAGAATCGTGGCCAGCACGGTTGGCCCTGGTCCGGCCGCCAGTGCCACCATGGCGACAACTGGGGAGTAGGTGATGAATGTGAGCCTGTTACCGAAAAGATCAGCCAACAGCCAGCGTATGAATGTGGCAGCCCCCACTGCCAGCACGGCGCCGCCATAACGGACGCTGAGCCCGGTATCAAGAACTCCTGCTGATTGCATGGGCTGCAGGCGCCTTTCAACTTCGTGGAGCCGGCAAGGAATCGGTGTCGGGGTTTTCCCCACAGTTGTTGTCGGTAATGTCCCAATTTACTGTCGGTTAAAACTGCATTAATCTCTTTATTACTAAGGTTTTGCAAAGCTGCAGCTGGCCTTGTCAAAATGGGCAATTTCGTTCAAATTCCTGGTAATTTCACATGGCGCACGACGACCACGGAGGGTCCGGTCATGCCAGGGATTGTCGAGTTCCCCC
>VGYC01000227.1 GCA_016873095.1 Planctomycetota bacterium
CGAGACCGCTTGGAACTTATGTCGAATCCATTTCACGATTGACCATGCATCCTGCATGCCCAACATATACACTATGTCAGCTGACGCAAGCAATCCGAATGTGACAGGTTATTTTGGCGCGACGCCTTAGTCGACTGGACTCGCGAAAAGGGGCCGCTCGCCGAAGATGCCGTCTGGGTCTTGCAAGAAGCACAATTGGTCGCAGTTTCCTTTTGCCACGATTACGTCGGCACGGAGCACTTGCTATTCGCGCTGCGGACGATGGTGCCGACGACCACCGCTCACACGCTCAAATCGCTGGCGATCGAGCCGGAACAGATAGAACGCGTCATCAAGGACTCGGTAAGCAACCCGCCGGTTGGCAAGGACTTCAATCCACCCGCGACACCGCAACTGCGCCGGGCGATACTGCACGCGTTCGCCGAAGCGCAGGAAAAGCGCTGCCCGCTGCTACGCGCCAGCTACCTCCTGCTGGGACTGTTGAACGAATCGGAAAGCACGGCAGCGGAGATTCTGTTGACATTGGGCCACGACCTGGAACATGTCCGACGGAAAATCATCGAGCCCGAGGATGGCATCACGGCGACTCGCGAGTCGATTCGCCAAGCTTGACGCGGTCGGCTGCCATAGAATGAACAAGGTCGCCTTACCGGAACTGCTTGCACCCACCCTCCCGGCAGGCTGCAACATCAATGAAGATCGCTTACATCACCGCCGGCGCCGCGGGCATGTATTGCGGTAGCTGCATGCACGACAACACGCTGGCCTCGTCGCTCATGGCGCTGGGGCATGACGTGGTACTCGTGCCCACTTACACGCCCATTCGCACCGACGAGGCCGACGTCAGCCAGAAGCGTGTCTTCCTCGGTGGCATCAACGTCTTTCTGCAGCAGAAGTTCGCGCTCTTCCGACACACGCCGCGGCTCTTCGATCGCTGGCTGGATGCGCCGGGATTGCTGCGCTGGGTGTCGCGCTTCGCGGTGGGCACGCAGGCCAACCAGCTCGGCGAGCTGGCCCTGTCCGTGCTGCGCGGCGAGCATGGCCATCAGCGCAAGGAATTCTCCCGGCTCGTGCACTGGCTGGCAACGGATATCAAACCGCAGATCGTCAACCTCACCAACGTGTTGCTGGCAGGCATCGTCGGCGAGCTGAAGCAGAGGCTTGGCGTCCCGGTGCTGGCAACTCTGCAAGGAGACGACATCTTCCTTGAAGCATTGCCGGAGAAGCACCGCGCCGAAGCTCTCTCCCTGATTCGCGAACATTGCCGGCACGTGGACGGTTTCATCGCAACGAGCCGGTACTACGCCGACTTCATGGCCGGCTACCTGGGCATCCCGCGTGAGCGCATCGAAGTTGTCTATCCCGGCTTGAATCTGGCGGGTTACGGGGCAGCGCGGCCGCAACGGAACGGAGAGCCGTTCACCATCGGCTACTTCGCGCGTATCTGTCCGGAAAAGGGGCTGCACATCCTGGCCGAGGCATTCATGCAGCTGTGCTCCCGGGCGCCCGACCTCGACTGCCGGTTGCACGTCTCCGGCTGGCTCGGCGACCACAATCGCGGCTACTTCGACGCCGTGAAAAAACGACTCCACGATGCGGGGCTGGCCGGACGCTTCCGGCATGTCGAGTCCCCCGACCACGCCGGCAAGGTGCGTTTCCTTCAGGAGATAGACGTTCTCTCGGTGCCGACCGTCTATCGCGAGCCGAAGGGATTGTACGTGCTGGAGGCATTGGCCAGCAGCGTGCCGGTCGTGCAACCGCGGCACGGGTCGTTTCCGGAACTGGTCGAGATCACCGGCGGCGGCGTGCTGGCGAAGCCGGAGGATCCCGCCGACCTGGCGCGCGCACTCGAAGAGCTTGCCCGGAACGAGGCACTGCGTCGTGAACTGGCAAGCAAGGGACAGGCTGCCGTACGTGAGCGGTTCGCGGCCGACGTGATGGCCCGCGCGACGCTGGACGTTTACCACAAGGCAACGGTGTCCGATTTGAGACCGCAGCGGTAGCTCGTAGCGAAACTCGCAAGAGTTCCAACGGCTTCACGGTCGCCGCTGTTGATGGAAGATTTCGCTACGGCTCCGTCGGACGGGCGCGACCGGCCGCTACATTAAACCCCATGAGCACACATCGAACCACCCGGCGCATCGAATTCTGCGACACCGACATGGCCGGCATCGTGCACTTCGCCAATTTCTTTCGTTTCATGGAATCGGCCGAGGTGGAGTTCTTGCGTGCCCGCGGTGTCTCGGTGAAGCTTGACTGGGAGGGGCAAACGATCGGCTTCCCGCGCGTCTCGGCGCGTTGCGACTATCTGAAGCCGGCCCGCTTCGAGGACCTGCTCGACGTTCTGGTGAGCATCGACAGCATCGGACGCAAATCGGTCACGTATCGCTTCGAGTTTCTTCTCAGGAATGAGGTCATCGCTCGCGGCCAGGTCACGTCTGTCTGCTGCCTGGTTCTTCCGGACAACCAACTCAAGGCAATCGAGATACCGGAAAGCTACCGCAAGCGGCTAGAATCGCCGTCAAGCAGCGGATAGTCCGGTCTTACCCTCCACGGAGATATGGCAAACGCGTCAATTCGCGCACGGCACTTCGCGCCGCTTGTCAGCCGTGACACAAGATATTTTTTGGACGTACTTTACGTCGATTCGCTCGAATCTTGACGAAAAAGTATAGATTCGTAGAATGTGAATGGGGACCGCAGGAGCGTTTGCCAGGTGAACCATGAAAATCACTTCGCAAGAAGAGTACGGTTTGCGTTGTCTGCTGCGGCTAGCCTGCGCGGAAGGGCAGGCCGCAACCCTGCCGGAGATCGCTGCGGCCGAGGGCTTGTCCGTCCCATACGTGGCCAAGCTGTTCGGCGTCCTGCGCCAGGCCGGATTGATCGACAGTATCCGTGGCCGGTCCGGCGGCTATCGGCTGGTCAAACCGCCTGAAGAAATCGGTCTCGGGTCGCTGCTGCTGGTGCTGGGCGAGCCGCTCTTCGATGAGCCCACCTACTGCCAGAAGCACGCCGGCAACGCGGAGGACGGCAACTGCGTCCGCCACGGCGACTGCTCTCTGCGAGCGCTATGGCAGACCCTCGAGCAATGGGTGCGCGGCAGCCTCGATCAGATAACGCTGGCGGACTTGCTCCGCAAGGAGACGCGCATCACCGAACTGGTGCGTTCGCGGCTATCGCAGACGATCTTCGCCGATAGCGGACCGTTGATTTCGCTGACGCCCCTGACACGATGATTTGTTCACGTTTCGCGCTCGCTGGCTCCGGTCAAAGAGAGTACCCACCGAACGCGAAACGTAAACCAGACAAGGAATTGAGATGACCACCGCAACCAGCACGATTCAGGAACTCGCCAATCGCGAGTACAAATACGGCTTCGTGACCGATGTCGATGTCGATGCCGTGCCGCGCGGCCTGACCGAAGAGACCATCGCTCTCATCTCCGCGAAGAAGAAGGAGCCGGCCTTCATGCTTGAATGGCGGCTCAAGGCGTTTCGCCACTGGCTGACGATGCCGGAGCCGCGCTGGTGGCCGAACCTCAAGATCGCGCCCATCGACTACCAGGACATCGTCTACTATTCCGCCCCCAAGCCAAAGAAGAAGCTCGCGAGCCTCGACGAGGTCGATCCGGAATTGCTGGACACGTTCAACAAGCTGGGCATCTCGCTCGACGAGCAGAAACGGCTGTCCGGCGTGGCGGTGGATGCCGTCTTCGACAGCGTCTCGGTCGCCACCACCTTCAAGGAGGAGTTGAACAAGCACGGCATCATCTTTTGCTCGTTCTCGGAGGCGGTGCAGAACCATCCGGAACTGGTCAAGAAGTACCTGGGCTCGGTGGTGCCGTACAACGACAACTTCTTCGCGGCCCTGAACTCGGCCGTCTTCAGCGACGGCTCTTTCTGCTACATCCCCAAGGGCGTGCGCTGCCCGATGGAGCTGTCGACGTACTTCCGCATCAACGCCGCGGACACCGGCCAGTTCGAGCGAACTCTCATTGTTGCCGAGGAAGGCGCTTACGTCCGCTACCTGGAAGGCTGCACGGCGCCCATCCGCGACACCAACCAGTTGCACGCGGCCGTGGTCGAACTGGTCGCCGTCGGCCGGGGCTCGCAGATCAAGTACTCGACCGTGCAGAACTGGTACCCGGGCGACAAGGAAGGTCGGGGCGGCATCTACAACTTCGTCACCAAGCGCGGCGCCTGCCGCGGCGTCGATTCCAAGATTTCCTGGACGCAAGTCGAGACCGGCTCGGCCATCACCTGGAAGTACCCGAGTTGCATCCTGCAAGGGGACAACTCGGTCGGAGAGTTCTACTCGGTCGCGCTCACCAACAACAAGCAGCAGGCCGACACCGGCACAAAGATGATCCACATCGGCAAGCACACGAAGAGCACCATCGTCAGCAAGGGCATCTCCGCCGGCAACGGACAGAACACCTACCGCGGCCAGGTCAAGGTCCTGAAGGGCGCCGCCAACGCCCGCAACTACTCGCAGTGCGATTCGCTGCTCCTGGGCGACCGCTGCGGCGCCCACACGTTCCCGTACATCGAGGTGAAGAACCCGACGGCCACGGTCGAGCACGAGGCGTCCACGTCAAAGATCGGCGAGGACCAGATCTTCTACTGCAAGCAGCGCGGCCTGTCTGCCGAGGACGCCGTCAACCTCATCGTCAACGGCTTCTGCAAGGAAGTCTTCCGCGAACTGCCGATGGAGTTCGCCGTCGAGGCACAGAAGCTTTTGGGAGTGAGTCTGGAGGGGAGCGTGGGGTGAGGCCAGGTTTACGTTTCGCGCTCGGAAGTCGTGATCGCCGGCGATTTGATTTGCAAGATAGCGTGGAGTCACGTGGTGGAAGGGAACGAAGCAAGCCGGCAACTGTATTCGGTTGAGTTTGCCTTGAACGTAGAAGGTCGGGGGCTGGTTGTGCTCTGTTGCTTGCCTGATCCACCAGCCGCGAATCTCCGGACGGGCGACGCGATTGACTTCGTTCGGCCCGATGGCAGCACGCTGGGCACGTCGGTCCAGGCCATCGACATGGTCATGGATGCCCGTCCGGGACTTTTGGGGATTGTCTTGCCTTGCGACGTGGCCAAGGAGAACATTCCCCTCGGGACGATGCTTCGAGTCAGAACGATGTAGTCGCGAACGACGAATGTATGGCAAACGACAGGTTGCGCGTCGATCCAGGGAGCCTGCGGTTGCCGACCAGCCGCCGGGATGGCGCGGACCCGGGTAAGCTAGCCAGGCAGATCGCACAGCATGGAAAGGGAACGAGCGGAATGCCGCCAATCGAAATTACTCGCGGCAAGGATGGAGAACTGATGATCAATAGTGGAGTCACACGGGCAACCCGCGTTGCCAAGCTGCTGCCCGGCGAATGGTTGACGTGGTCGTCATTGACGATCGGCCGAAGTGGGATCTCGGCAAGCTGCCGACGGTGGGGGACAAGCTGCCATGAGCAACTACGAAACCATGCTGGCGATTCGCGAGTTGTGGACGTTCTTTCCGCATTGGCCGCTGGGAAAGGTCCTGGACAACCTCGCTATCTGGTCATGCGGTCCGGAATGCCAGGGCGTCTAGACCGTTTCGAATCAGGAATTGCGAACGACGGCGCTCGCCGAGATCGACAAGCGACGCGACGCCGGCATGGAGCAACAAGCGCTGACATTGCCGCAGCAGCAGTCGCTCCTTGCTTTCGAGCGCTTCATTATCGCGCACGACTTCGTCGAATTCGGTGAAGGCGCCAAGCAGCTTGCGGATTGCTTGCACAAGCGTGTCTACGACATCGATGACCATGAGTTGGCCCGGACAGCCGCCAGCACTCAGCTTGCGAGAACCTGACGGGAATGTGATTTTGAAACGACAGGACAATCAATAATGCTGACCATCTTCAACCTCCACGCCCGCGTCGACGACAAGGAAATCCTCCGCGGCGTCAATCTCAAGATCAACGCCGGCGAGGTGCACGCCATCATGGGGCCCAACGGCTCGGGCAAGAGCACGCTGGCCGGCGTCCTGGCCGGCCGCGACGCCTTCGACGTCACCGAAGGAGACGTGCTGTTCGACGGCAAGAACCTCCTGGAAATGGACCCGGAGGAGCGGGCCCGCGAGGGCGTGTTTCTCGCCTTCCAGTATCCCGTCGAGATTCCCGGCGTGAGCAATACGTACTTCCTCCGCGCGGGCGTCAATGCCATCCGCAAGCATCGCGGGCAGGAAGAGCTCGACGCCATGGATTTCCTCAAGCTCGTCAAGCAGAAACTCAAGGTTCTGCACATCGAGGAGGATCTCCTGAAACGGCCCGTCAACGAGGGTTTCTCCGGCGGCGAGAAGAAGCGCAACGAGATCTTCCAGATGGCCGTGCTGGAACCCAAGCTCTGCATCCTGGACGAGACCGACAGCGGCCTGGACATCGACGCCCTGCGCACCGTGTCCGACGGCGTGAATGCCCTGCGCAGCAAGGAGCGCGGCATGCTGGTCATCACGCACTATCAGCGGCTCCTCGAGTACATCAAGCCGGACAAGGTGCACGTCCTCTACGAAGGCCGCATCGTCAAGTCCGGCGGTCCGGAGCTGGCCAAGGAACTGGAGCACAAGGGATATGGGTGGGTCGAGGAGGGGCTCAAGGAGCCGGCGGGAGCGTGAATGTACTTCCGTAGGCGACGCTGCCAGCGTCGCCGTCTGGTGCCAATGACGACGCTGGCAGCGTCGTCTACGAGACACGCCTCCGAAACAGAAGTCTGACGGCCAGGAGTGTGATGACATGACGCTGGTGGCTGACGAGAAAGAGCGGTTCCTCGACCTGCAGGCGCAGTTCGAGCGACAGCAACCGCAAGGCTGGTTGAAAAACCTGCGGCAAGCGGCCGTGGCGCGCTTCGATGAGATGTCGTTCCCCGATGTGCACAACGAGGACTGGAAGTTCACGAGCCTGGCGAGCCTGCTCAAGATTCCGTTCGCGCTTTCCGACAAGGTCGCCGTGTCCGCCGACCTGCGTTCTCGCCTTGATGCCGAGACGTTGCCCAGCGCCAGGCGGCTGGTGTTCGTCAACGGTGTCTACTCGGCCGAGCTGTCGCGCGTGCATCAGGCGCCGTCGGGATTGACCATCGGCGGCCTGTCGGGCATCGAGAACGACGTGGTCCGGGCCCATCTCGGGGCGATCGCCGGCGACGACAGCCAGGTCTTCACGGCGCTGAACACCGCGTTCTTGCATGATGCCGCGGTGGTCGTCTTGCCGCGCGGCCTGGTGGTGGCCGAGCCGATCCAGGTCTTCTTCGTCGCCGTGCCGGGCAAGCGGGCCACGCTCATCCCGGCCCGGACGCTGGTCGTTGCCGGAGTCAACAGTCAGGCGAAGGTGCTCGAGCATTATCTTTCTGTCGGCGCCGCCGAGGATGTGTACTTCACCAGCGCGGTGACCGAGTTCGCCCTCGACGACAACGCCATCATCGACCATGCGAAGATCCAGGACGAGGGACACGAGGCGTTCCACATCGCGACCACGCAGGTGCAGCAAGGCCGGTCGAGCACGTTTCATTCCACATACATGTCTCTCGGCGGCCGGCTGGTGCGCAACGAGGCGCGTGTCCGCTTCACCGGCGAGGGCAGCGAGGCCACGCTCGACGGGCTCTATCTGGCCGCCGGCCGGCAGCATGTCGATAACTTCACCGTCATCGATCATGCCCGGGCGCACTGCGCCAGCCATGAGCTGTACAAGGGCATCCTCCGCGACAAGGCCCACGGCGTGTTCAACGGCAAGATCTTCGTCCGCGAGGACGCCCAGAAGACCGACGCCAAGCAGACCAACAAGGTGTTGCTGCTCTCCGATGAGGCGACCATCAACACCAAGCCGCAGCTGGAGATCTTCGCCGACGACGTCAAGTGCACGCACGGCGCCACCATCGGCCAGCTCGACGCCGAGGGGTTGTTTTACCTGCGCTCGCGCGGCATCGGCCTGGAGGACGCCCGCCATTTGCTGATCCGGGCGTTCGCCAACGATATCGTCGAGCGCATGCGGATCGAGGAATTTCGCCCGCTGGTGCAGCGGCGCCTAATAGCGCCCCTGTAGTCCTGTTTACATTTCGCGCTCGCAGGCCACGGTCCTGATCGTTGCCGCCGAACCCGAAACGTGAACAAGAAAGAAGACACCTGACCCATGACCATACGACTATCCATGCCGCCTCGCCCCGCCGAAATCGGCAGTTCCGCCGGCTTCGACGTCCAGCGAATCCGCGCCGATTTTCCGATCCTCCAGCAGAAGATTCACGGCAAGCCGCTGGTGTATCTCGACAATGCCGCCTCCACGCAGAAGCCGCGCTCCGTCATCGACACGCTGGTGCGCTACTACGAGGAGGACAACGCCAACATCCACCGCGGCGTGCACTTGCTGAGCGAGCGGGCCACGGAGACGTACGAGGCCACCCGCCGCCGTGTGCAGCGCTTCATCAACGCCCGCGAGTCGCGCGAGGTCATCTTCGTTCGCGGGACGACGGAGGCGATCAACCTGGTCGCCGCGACCTTCGGCCGGCAGAACGTCGGCGCCGGTGACGACGTGCTCATCACGCACATGGAGCATCACTCCAACATCGTCCCCTGGCAGATGCTGTGCGAGGAGAATGGTGCGAAGCTGCGCGTGGCGCCGATCACCGACGCCGGCGAGCTGCGGCTCGACGAGTTCGAGAAGCTGCTCGGCCCGCGCACCCGCTTCGTCTCGGTCACGCACGTGTCCAACACGCTCGGGACCGTCAACCCGGTGAAGCACATTGTCGACATGGCGCATCGTCGCAAGATCCCCATCCTGCTCGACGGCGCCCAGGCAATCCCGCACATCCGCGTCGACGTGCAGGGACTGGATTGCGATTTTTACGCCTTCTCCGGGCACAAGCTTTACGGCCCGACCGGCATCGGCGTGCTCTACGGCAAGGCGGAATTGCTGGAACGCATGCCACCCTACCAGGGGGGCGGCGACATGATCAGCTCCGTGACCTTCGAGAAGACGACTTACAATGTGCCGCCCTACAAGTTCGAGGCGGGCACGCCGAATATCGCCGGCACCGTCGGCCTCGACACGGCCATCCAGTACATCGAGAACCTTGGCATGGACGCCATCGCTGCCCACGAGCAGGACCTGCTCGCCTATGCCACCGAACGGCTGTCGGCCATCGACGGCGTGACGCTCATCGGCACGGCCAAGGAGCGTTCCGGGGCGATCTCGTTTATCCTCGACGGCGTGCATCCGCACGACATCGGCACGGTGCTCGACCAGGAAGGCATCGCCATCCGCACGGGACATCACTGCACGCAGCCGTTGATGGACCGCTTCGGCGTGCCGGCCACGGCCCGCGCCGCCCTCGCCCTGTACAACACCCGCGAGGACATCGACGCCCTGATCGCCGGCATCCTGAAGGTGCAGGAGATGTTTCGCTAGTGTAGCCCTCACGCCTTGTGTTGCGACCATTGATTCGGCAGCCGGATTCGTTGCCGGGGTGCTGAAAGGGGGGTGGCAACGCAACGAATTCTTGCGGTTGCGTTGTATACCTGAGCGCGGGGGGCCGTCCGTAGCCGCCGCTGCCAGCGGCGGCGCCAGTGACTGAGGCCGATGTTCGCCGACGCAAGCTGCGTCGGCGACGGCCACGAGGGGTGATTGATGTCGGACCTGCGTGAGTTATATCAGGAGACCATCCTCGGCCATTACAAGAAGCCCAGGAACTTCGGCAAGCTGCCGCCGCCCAGCCGGCACCGCGAGGGCTACAATCCGCTGTGCGGCGACAAGGTCACCGTCTACATGCACGTCAAGGACGACGTGGTGACGGACATCCGCTTCGAGGGCAGCGGCTGCGCCATCTCGACGGCATCGGCTTCCATGATGACCGAGGCACTCAAGGGCAAGACTGTCGCCGAGGCCGAGGAGATCTTCAAGCGTTTCCACGAACTGGTGACCGGCAAGGAAGCCGGCGATAACGACAATCTTGGCAAGCTGGCGGTGTTCGCCGGCGTCCGCGAGTTTCCTGCCCGCGTCAAGTGCGCCACGCTGGCCTGGCATACCTTCCATGCCGCCCTAGAAGGCGGCGAACAACCGGTTTCCACCGAGTAACATCATGATCACCGAAACCACGGACCTGGGAACGTCGCGCGTCACGGGAGAGCCGGAGGCCAAGCCGCCGGAAGTGAAAGCGCCCGAGGGTGCTCCGGTCGCCGACGCTGCCGGCTCGCCAGGAGAGCCGCTGACGTGGGAGCAAACGGAAGAGCTGCGCGAGAAGATCGTCGCGGTGCTGTGCACCTGCTTCGATCCGGAGATTCCGGTCAACATCTACGAGTTGGGGTTGATCTATGAGCTGATCATCTCGCCGGAGTCAGCGGTGACGGTGCGCATGACGCTGACCTCGCCGGCGTGTCCGGTGGCCGGAACGTTGCCAGGCGACGTGCAGCACAAGGTCGCCGCCGTACCTGGAGTCGCCAGTGCCAAGGTCGATCTCGTCTGGGAGCCGCCTTGGGACAAGAACCGCATGTCGGAGGCGGCCAAGCTGCAACTGGGGCTCGACGACATGTGACTTCGCCAGATCTATCAGTCAACCGTGAGCCAGGATGTACAATTGACAACCGTAATGCATCTTCATTGCAAATTCTCAATTGTCCGTTCTCGGTTGTCCGGTTGAGAAGACTCGCAACGAACCGGGATCGGGATGAGTTCTGCCGCCAGTGGTGCCAGTGGTGCCAGTGGTGCCAGTGGTGCCAGTAGTGCCAGCGGTGCCAGCGGCGGCTCCGGGCGGAACCACAGCCAGATATTGACGACGATCATGCAGGACGTCGCAAAGATCGCGATCCAGAGTTCCGGTGCGAACAGCCAGACGATGGCCGCGCAGCCGATCATGGCGATGGTCGCGAACACCTTGGAACGGCGCTTGACCGCCCCGTGCGCTTGCCAGTCGCGGATCATCGGGCCGAAGCGCGGATGGTTGACCAGCCAGCCATGCAGCCGTTCCGAGCCGCGTGACGCCGCATAGGCCGCCAGCAAGATGAACACCGTCGTCGGCAAACCGGGCACGAAAATACCGACGATGCCGGTGCCCAGGCTGGCATAGGCCAGCAGCCACCAGGCCCAGCGAAAGCGCACCGGCGGTCCTGTCCGCGATTCGATTTCCGACGCCATAACGATGAATTGTATGCATGGCGTACTGCAAGCGACTACTGGTGCGGGCGGTGTAGGCGGGCATGAGGCTGGCCGGTGCCAGATGCTGGATAAGCGACGGTGGTAACCGTTCATAGGTCAGTCTAGCGTTTTCTACTCGGAATGGGGTATCCTTGCAGCTGGCATGGATGCTTCTCCGGTTGTTTCTGAAGCTGATCTCGCCGCGACACCCGCAGCGGTGCTGGCGCTGATTCGGCACTTG
>VGYC01000228.1 GCA_016873095.1 Planctomycetota bacterium
ATGCTGGCGTACAGCCTTCTCGTGCGGCAACTGCGGCAGAACCGTGCGCAGGAATGGGCACTCCAACGGCTGACGACCATCGGCGAAGCCTGTCGCGCGATGCTGCGTGAAACCCTGCGGACAACCCTGGGCTGGGCCATCAAGCAGGTCACCGAGTTTTCGCAGAGTCCGGACCATGTGGTCGCTCAGCTGGGGTTGGCTTAAGATTGCAAAACTTTAGTATTAAAAAGGGACTCACGTACCCAAGCCGTGATTCAACCATTCCCGCTCGCTAGCGAGCGCGAAGGCCACCGCCACTGAGGAGACAACCAGACATGCTGCACATTCCCGTTCTACGTTGGGGCGAGCCATACAAGAGTATGGACGCCGATAAGGTCGTCCATTTCGCAACCGGCGAGGTGCTCGCTGAAGTTGGCCGGGCCAATGGCGGGCTGGTCGAGCGCGACATGCGCCATGCCCAGCGGGCCCGCGATGCTCTCCGCGAGATTCCGATCAAGGATCTCTTGCAGATGGTCAAGAAGGCGGCCGACCTGTACACCGAGGCCGAGCTGCCGCTGGGCAACGGCACGCAGACGCCCGACCAGTTCGCGCGCATGCAGTCGGCGACCACTGGCCTGCCCGAACACATGACCCGCTTCAATATGAAGAAGAACCATTTCGTCCTGAACGAGATGGAGCGTATCCTCGACTCGCTGACGCGCGGGCTCGATCTCAGCATCCTGTCGCGCGGCTACGGCGTCGAGGCGCGCGGCGTGCCGGTCAGCTACCAGGCGCAGTCGCCCGTGCTCGGCATGGTGCTGCCCAGCAACTCGCCCGGCGTGCACACGCTGTGGCTGCCGATCATTCCGCTGCAGATCGGCCTGGTCTTGAAGCCAGGGCCGCAGGAGCCGTGGACTCCGTATCGCATGACGCAGGCGTTCATCCAGGCCGGCATTCCCAAGCAAGCGATTTCGATTTACCCCGGTCTCGGGGACATCGGGGCCGCTGTTCTGGCGCATTGTCCAAGAAGTTTGATTTTCGGAGGCTCGGCGACCGTCGAACAATATAAGGGCAACCCGCGCGTGCAGGCGCACGGCCCCGGCTTCAGCAAGATCCTCCTGGGCGAGGACAAGGTGGACCAGTGGGAGAAGTACATCGACATGATGGTGGATAGCGTGCTCATCAACAGCGGCCGCGGCTGCATCAACTGCTCGGGCATCTGGGCGCCGCGGCACGGCAAGAAGATTGCCGCAGCCCTCGCCGAGCGCATGGGCCCGGTCGAGCCGTTGCCGCCAGAGGACCCCAAGGCCGCGCTGGCAGCGTTCACGGTCCCAGGCCAGGCGGATGCCATCAATGCCGACATCGACAAGGACGTCACCGAGGCGGGAGTCCACGACATGACCGCCAAGTTCGGCAAGCGGCTCGTCAAGAAGGAACGCTGCGACTACCTGCGGCCCACGGTCATCTACTGCGAGTCGCCGGAGAAGAACGTCGCCAAGAAGGAGTTCATGTTCCCCTTCTGCACCGTGGTGGAATGCCCGCAGGAAAAGATGCTGGGCGCGATCGGCCCGACGCTGGTCTGCTCGGCCGTCACCGAGGATGTGAAGTTCCAGAAGGCGCTGCTCGATGCCACGCACATCGACCGGCTAAACATCGGCCCACTGCCGACCATCCAGCTCAACTGGCTGCAGCCGCACGAGGGCAGCATCGTGGACTTCCTGTTCCGGGCACGGGCGTTTCAGTTCGACAAGGGAACGATCAAGGTGTAGGGAGATCTCAACATGGACATTGCAGGCATTGCCAACAGTGTCGCACTTAGGGCCCCATCCAGCACCGACACTTTGTTCCAGCAACGGTATCTTGTGTGGAGCAAGATGGGCGACGAGGCGGGCGAACGCATCAATGGCATTCTCGCGCGTAAGGAGGCAGAGCGGCTCGTGAATTCGTTCTGGTGGGGCGTTGGACACGTCAACTGCATGGCAAAGAAGAATCTTGACAGCGCGCTGCAGCAGAACGAAGGAATTCTCCCGGTCCTTTTTTCAAAGCAGCTGAGTTGTCCGAAGAAGTATGATTCCGATACCGTGGGTATGTTCGTTTGGACTCATTATGAAGGTAAGCACGGCATTACTCCCATCCCCAGCCATGCCCTGGTGATTAGCAAGGGAGTTGCCAAGCGGTATTATTCACTGGTGTGTCACGCTGAAGAATCCATTTCTTCGATGCGCGAAATCCCATTTGATGACCGCCTGTGCCGCAATTTTCCTGATGGCCCCCAGCCTGGGGGTTCTCAGGTGACGACACTAGTCGCTCGATTGCCTGGGGATCACGGGCGTGGAAGGTACCGGCAAGGATTTTGGGCGACTCTGATCGATCCATGGCTAGTCAAGCTAACTGGATGCCGTCGACTGACGAAGGATGAGGAACACGCGGTCGCAAACTGGGATGGGCACGATTATCCGGAGTTGGTTCGCCGAATCCGGAGAGGATAAGCAGTTCCCAGTCAAAGCTCTGCTTTCATGAAGACCATAGCGACACCAGCACCTGCGCATCGCTTGCTGCCGCCGGGCACGGCCTGGCCGTTGCAGCCGTTCGATTTCCATGCGCCGACGCGCATCGTTTTCGGGCCGGGGACGCTAAATCGCCTGGGCGAGCTGGCCCGCGAGCTGGGCGATACCCGGGTGTTGCTGGTGACCGATCCGGGCCTGGAAGAAGCCGGACATCCCCAGCGCGCGATGCAGTCGCTGCGCGACGCCGGGCTCGAGGTCTTTCTCTTCGACGCCGTCGAGCAGAATCCGACTTCGGCGCATGTCGAGGCCGGCGTCGAGTTCGCCCGGCCATTGAACATCGACCTCATCGTCAGCGTGGGCGGCGGCAGCGCGATGGACTGTGCCAAGGGGATCAACTTCATTCTCACCAACGGCGGCACGATGGCCGACTACAAGGGCTTCGGCAAGGCGCAAAAGCCCATGCTGCCGTCCATCGGCGTACCCACGACGGCCGGCACCGGCAGCGAGGCCCAGTCCTATGCGCTGATCGCCGACGAGCAGACGCACATGAAGATGGCCTGCGGCGACCGCAAGGCCGCCTTCCACGTCGCCATCCTCGATCCGGAAGTCACCGTGTCGCAGCCGGCGCGGGTCACCGCCATCACCGGCATTGACGCCCTGTCACACGCCCTGGAGTCCTACGTCACCAGCAAGCGCAACCAGCTCTCGCAGATGTTTGCCCGCGAGGCCTGGAAGCTGCTCGCGGTCAACCTGGAACGCGTGCTCAAGGAGCCGGGCGAACTGGAAGCGCGCGGCGCCATGCAGGTCGGCGCCGTCCTGGCGGGCACGGCCATCGAAAACTCCATGCTCGGCGCCTGCCACGCCTGCGCCAATCCGCTCACGGCCCACTACGGCATCACGCACGGGCTGGCCATCGGCATCCTGCTGCCGCACGTTGTCCGCTTCAACGCCGCCGCCGTGGCGCCGCTCTACCACGATCTGGCAGCAGATTCCGGCTTCATCGATTTGGAGCAGAACGGCCACGAAGCCACCGCGGCCGAGCACCTCGCTCGTCGCATCGTCGATCTCATGCGCGTCGCCGATTTGCCGACCACGCTCGCCGATTGCGGCGTCAGCGCCGGCATCCTGCCGGTGCTGGCGGATGAGGCGTCGCAGCAGTGGACGGCGCGATTCAATCCACGGCCAGTGTCGCATGGAGATTTGCTGGGGCTGTATCAGGCGGCGATGTGAGTTTGCTTGCGTTTTCGCGCTCGCGCAGTGCCGCGCATGTGCGAAACGTAAACAAGAAATGGGAGTGCTGCCATGCCACGCGTCGCGATAGTTGTCTTGTTGGTGCTCGCTCCGACCGCCGCGCTCCTCGCCGACTGGCGCCTCTTCCGCGGCAACCCACAGCAGACCGGCGTCGCCGACGTCGCGCTCCCCGAGAAACTCGACATCCTCTGGAAGGTGCAGCTCAAGGACGGCGTCGAGGGAACGGCGGCCATTGCGGGCGACACGGTTTACGTCGGCGCCATCGGCGAGTTCCTGTACGCCCTTGATCTCAGGACCGGCGCGGAGAAGTGGAAGTACAAGGCCGGGCCGATCACGTCGCCGGCCAGCTATCACGATGGCGCCGTCTACATCGGCGACGAGGACGGCATCTTCCACTGCGTTGATGCCAGTTCGGGCAAGAAACGCTGGAGCTTCGAGACCAACGGCGAGATCTCCTCGGGCGCCAACTTCTCCGATGACAAGATCATCTTCACCGGCAAGGATTCCATGCTCTACTGCCTGGACAGCAAGGGCAAGCTAGTCTGGAAGTTCAAGACTGAAGGCCCGGTCTACGGCTCGGCAACCGTCGCGGGCGGCATGACCTTTGTCGCCGGCTGCGATAGCCACCTGCACATCGTGGACCTGAAGACCGGCAAGGAGGCAGCCAAGATCAGCCTGGAAGGCCAGGCAGGCTCGACCCCCGCCGCCGCCGGCGACCGCCTGTTCGTCGGCACCATGAGCAACCAGTTCCTGGCCATCGACCTCAAGAAGAAAGACATCGCCTGGATCTACGAGCCGGCCAGGGCACAGGGCTTCTACTCATCGCCGGCCGTCACCGACAAGCTGATCCTGGTCGGCTGCCGCGACCGCGCCCTGCACGCCCTCGACCGCGTCAAGGGCACCAAGGTCTGGACGTTTCTCACCAGGGGCCACGTCGATAGCTCGCCGGTCGTCGCCGGCAAGAACGTGCTATTCGGTTCCAAGGACGGCCATCTCTATGTCGTGGACATTGAGAAGGGGGCCGAGGTGCAAAAGCTCGCGCTGGGACGGAGCATCATCGCCTCGCCGGCCGTCTCGAATGGCCGCGTCGTCATCGGCGCCACCGATGGGCTGCTGTATTGCCTGGGGAAGAAGGAGTGAACCCCGGGTACTGGGCGCGGCAGTGGTTACATCGCGGCCGCGTCGAGCACGAAAACGCATGGGGTCTGCCCCCTTGTCGGACAGCTTCAAGTATGAGCGATTCGTCCGCTCAATTGACTACGAGGCTGAGCCCGAAGCGCCAGCGAGGGCGGACTCCGCCCCCACATGACATGCTCACTTCTTGAGGTATTGCATGAGAAACGCGTTGGCGTCGGGCAACCTGGGATTCGGCTGATCGACGTAGACGAGGATGTGTTCCACGCCAGTCTGCTTGAGCTTTTCTGCGAGCAGCAGACCGAGCATCGGCGAATGGGTCGGGTCGCGATGCTTCTCGCCGCGCTTCGCGCCCTTGACGCCGCCGTAGTAGAGACCGATGGGTGGATCGTCCTTAGTTACCAATTCGATGGCGGAGTACTTCTTGATCCAGGGCAAGATTCTCTCGCGCTGTTCGACCATTTCCTTGATGCTCTTCAGTCCGAAGGCGTGTGCCCCGTAGGTGTAGTTTGGCATCCATTCGAGCAGTTCCTTTGGGTCGAGCGATGACTGCGCGCCTTCAACGGCAGCGCAGTACAGCCGGGTGGATTCACGGGCAACCGGGTCGCTGCTCTTGGGGTCGGCCAGATCGTCGTGGAATGCGAGCCAGAGCGTGGACGCCCCGCCGGCCGAGCCGCCCGTGGCCCCGACGCGTTTTTTGTCGATATTCCATTCCGAAGCCTTGGAGCGCACGAATTGCACGGCACGTGCTGCGTCTTCGAGCGGCGCCTTGACGGGCGGCACGACTTTCTCCTCGTTTGCTTGCTTCATGAGCCGGTAGTTGATCGTGGCCATGGAAATGCCGGCGTCCAGAAAGATCTTGACCCTTCCGTAATAGCCGGACTTGTCTCCGCCGATCCAGCTTCCGCCGTGGATGCAGATGACGACCGGCGTCGGCGTCTCGGACTTCGCCTGCCAGAAGTCCATCACGTTGCGCTGATTTTTGCCGTAGGAGACGTTGCCGTGCGTCGGCGGAATTGCCGGCACTACCGGCTTTTTCTGAACCTTCTTGACCTTCTTATCACCCTTGTTCGTTTCTTGCGATTGGACACTCAGCCCCACCAGGGACAGCACCAGCGCCGACAGCAGGATTCTTGTCATGACGATCTCCGCAAAAAGGCGAGGAAGCTTCGACCCGTTCGAGTAAGTGTAGAGAATCCGGTCGGGGCTGGACGGCTGAGCGGGTAGCCTGTGCGTTGCAACGCGACGACTTGTTGTAATCACGGTGTCCGCTGTTGACGATGATTCCGCTGCAACAGCTTCGCCACCAGTCCCGTCCAGCCGGTCTGGTGCGACGCGCCGATGCCGCGGCCGGTGTTGCCGTCGAAGTACTCGTAAAAAAGCACGTGGTCGCGAAAGTGCGGGTCGGTTTGCAGCTTGGCGTTGTCGCCGAGCACCGCGCGACGACCCTGATCATCTCTCAAGAATAACCGCGTCAAGCGCTGCGCCAGCTCATTGGCGACTCCTTCGATGGTAAGGAACCGGCCCGAGCCGGTAGGGCATTCGATCTTGAAGTCGTCCGTGTAGTACTGGTGGAACTCGTAGAGCGCCTCGATGATGAGATAGTTGACGGGAAACCAGATGGGCCCGCGCCAGTTCGAGTTGCCGCCGAACATCTTCGAGTCCGACTCGGCCGGGCGATAGCCGACCACCGAGCGAAAGCCGCTGTGCTCGAAGATGTATGGATGTTGCTCGTGGTAGCGCGACAGCGAGCGCACGCCATAGGAGGAAAGGAACTCCGTCTCGTCGAGCATGCGTTTGAGGATCATGGTCATGCGGTGACCGCGGAGCAACGACAGCAGCCGCCGCTCCCCCCGGCCGGGCTCATTCCAGTGCGATACCAGATCGTAGGTCAAGGGCCGTTCCTCGAATTCCCATTGCAGCACGCGCGCGAAGTTCGGCAGTCGTTCGAGCTTCTCCGGCTCGAGCACCTTGACCGCGAATAGCGGAATCAGCCCCACCATCGACCGCACACGCAGCGGGATGATCTGATCGCCGGGCATCGACAGCACATCATAAAAAAACTGGTCTTTCTCGTCCCAGAGCTCGATGCCCTGGCCGGCGATATTGGTCATGGCCGCGGCAATCGACAAAAAGTGGATGAAATACTTCGAGGCCAGATCCTCGAAGGCCCGGTTGTGCACGGCCAGCTCGACGGCGATGCGCATGAGATTGAGCGCGAACATGGCCATCCAGGCTGTGCCGTCGGCCTGGTCAAGATAGACGCCGCCCGGCAGCGTGATGCTCCGGTTGAAGACGCCGATGTTATCGAGCCCGAGGAAGCCGCCCTGGAAGATATTGCGATCCTGGTTGTCCTTGCGATTGACCCACCAGTTGAACGCGAGCATGAGCTTGTGAAAGGCGCGTTCGAGGAACAGGAGATCGCCGTCGCCGCCGCGCTGCTCGCGATCGAGCTGGAAGACGCGCCACGCTGCCCAGCCCTGCACCGGCGGATTGACGTCGCCGAAGTTCCATTCGTACGCCGGCACTTGCCCGTTGGGATGCTGATAGCGAACGTCCAGCAAGGTGAGCAATTGCCTCTTGGCGTACTCCGGATCGATCATCGCCAGATTGACGCAATGAAAACCCATGTCCCAGGCGGCGAACCAGGGATACTCCCACTTGTCCGGCATGGACAGGACGTCGCCAGCGTCGAAGTGGAACCACTTACTGTTACGGCCGGTCTTGTGCTCGGCGGGCGGCACCGGCTGCGTGGGGTCGCCCTTGAGCCATTTCGACACATCGTAGCTGTAATACTGCTTATTCCAGACCAGCCCGGCGAGCGCCTGGCGATGAACCCGTCGCGCGTCATCGTCCGTCATGCCTTGCTGCAGAGCGGCATAGAAAGCGTCAGCCTCGGCAACACGCTTGGCCAGCACGCCGTCAAACGTTGCAAACGGCGCGGCAAGCATTTCGTCGGCGAGCCGGCAGCGCACCCGCGCTGAGCCGCCGGGAGGCAGCGTCAGCACATGCAAGGCGGCTGTCTTGGTTCCCTTGCCGGCCGGATTGATCGCCCCCCGGTTGCCGCGCACCACGTACTCGTGAAACGCATCCTTGAAATAGCCGGGGCCCTCGTCGAACTGAAACAGCTTTCGCGTGTCCGTCTCGTTATCGCAGTAAAGGATCTCCGGATCGCCATCAAGATGCCAGTGGTAGACGCCCAGTTCCGCGTGCCGGGCGGCAAGCACGCCCTGCCGCCGCGCTTCGATCACCGGTCGCAGCGCCCCCTTGCTCCATGACCAGGTATTGCGAAACCATAACTGCGGCAGCAGATGCAACACCGCTGGCTCGGGCCCGCGATTGCTCACCGTCACCTGCATCAGCACATCCGTCGGCAATGCCTTGGCGTACTCCACCAGCACATCGAAGTAGCGGTCGCCGTCGAACACGCCGGTGTCGAGCAACTCATACTCCCCCTCGAGCTTGCTGCGTTGCCGATTGACGTCGCGCAACTGCTGATAGGGAAACGCGGCCTGGGGATACTTGTAGAGATACTTCAGGTAGGCGTGCGACGGCACGGCATCAAGGTAGTAGTAGACCTCCTTCACGTCTTCGCCGTGGTTGCCTTCCTGATTGGTGAGGCCAAACAGCCGTTCCTTGAGCATCGCGTCCTTGCCGTTCCACAAGGCGATGGCCAGGCAGAGATGCTGATCGATATCCGAGACGCCGGCCAGCCCGTCCTCGCCCCAGCGATAAGCCCGGCCGCACGCCATCTCGTAAGGGAAGTAACTCCAGGCATCGCCGTTGGCGCTGTAGTCTTCGCGCACCGTTCCCCATTGCCGTTCGCTCAGATACGGCCCCCACTTGCGCCAGTTCTCCTGGCAAAGGCGGTCGGCATCGAGACGTTGCTGTTCGGGATTCATCGGAAGACTGAATGTTCCCGGCGGTGCGGAGCTGCCGAGCCAGGGATTCGTCCGGAATTCGTCCGGTTATCGACACGGACCCCCCTCGGCAAACGAACAGGGTAATTCGACGTAACTTCTCAATGATCCGGCAATTTATTGCGTTGCGCCTCCGACACACACAAATCGTCGTGGGAAGTGGCTAGGGATTCGTTCTCCTCGGCGCGACGGCATGGGGCCAGTTACCAAAGTTGCCGGCCAACTGCCTACCCCCCATGTGGCCGACCAGTCGTCGTCGCAATCTCTTGCTTGCGAATAACTTACGGCGTGCATCCGAGAGGTCGGCCAAGTTTCGCGTGTTTCTAGCCCCGCTTCCTTTCAGCCAATCGAACCCGCCGACGAATCGGTCGGGCGCGTTGCCAGCGCCCCATGAAAGCGGAGAGGGCGGGATTCGAACCCGCGGTGAGGTTTGACCCCCACACGGCATTTCCAGTGCCGCGCCTTCGGCCGCTCGGCCACCTCTCCGGAACGCGGGGGTTTTCTGAATGATAAGACCAGGGACAGGTTGCGTCAATCGGCGTCGCCAGGAGATGGGGTCCCTGGTTTGCGCGCTTGGTGGAACGGCGGAGAATCGCGCATCGTTTGGCTTACCGGCGCAAGCGCCAAACCGGGTCGGCCTCGGCTCAGTCTCGACCACGATTTCAAGAAATGCCGTCACAAGGCCCTTGAGTCAGGCTCTTAGAAGGTAGAGAGGTTGAAAGATGGTCTGCTAGCACCAAGGAGAATGCCATGCGTGTAGCGCAAGACGAGTACCAGAAACTCGATTTGTGGGCTCATTCATTCCTGCGGGACGTGCCGCTTCACGATGTTTTCGTCATCGACCTGCCGGGAGGCGGCACGGGTCGCACGGTTGGCGATGTTCACGCTCTTCTTTCACCGGAAGCGGCGCTGAAGGCGAATCCTCTGGTCGCCGCACTGTTCAGGATCCGCTTCTTCGTGGGACGGCTTTTTGGCTGGGATGACCCGGAACCATTTGCGAAGCATTCCTATGTTCATCGTTTGGATGCCGCCGATCGGGCCAACTCGTTGGTAGCCCCCGGGACACAGGACGGCCCATTTCTATTGCTGCATCTGCTCCCCGGAGAATCATTGCGCGAAATGCAAAACGCCACCGTGCACGCATTTCTGTGTGAGGCTCTGCTGGAATCGGAATCGGGCTACCGCTACTACTGGGGCGTCTATGTCAAGCCCATGTCACGGCTTACTCCGCTGTACATGGCGATGATCAAGCCCTTTCGTCATTGGCTGGTGTATCCGGCCATTCTGCGACGAATCAAGAAGGCATGGCTGCGCAGCCATGGCGAGGCGTAGATCACTCGAAACAAGCAAGGAGTATCCCATGCTGTCACGGTTCAATTATCGAATCCATGCCGTCGCCTGCCGGATACTGATCGGGCTCGGCACGGCGCACGTGCTGGGCACACTGGTCGATGTGTTTGCGCCGACCTTTTTCGCGCCGGACAGTCCACGCGTACTGGCCCAGATGCGAGCAACGCTCGTGGAACTTGGCGCGTGGGTTGGCGCGGAGCGACTGAGCGTGTGGAACATGCACCTGGGTTGCAGTTTCAGCACCGGGTTCGGCCTCGCCCTTATCGGCGCTGTGCAGTTGCTGGTGCGACGTGCGAACCCGATCCTCCTGGCTTCCACGCCGATCGTGCCGCTCGCCACGGTCATAACGATCGCCTGGGCCGTCATCGCGGCGAGCTGGTGGTTCTGGGTCCCGCTCCTGGGCATCACACTGGCAGCGCTTGGGTTCGCATGGACCTGGTATGCCTTGCGCGGGGTCGCACCGCCGGCTCCCGCGCCCGCAGCGGACATGCGCCTCCTCTGGCTGGGAGCGCTGGCGATGGGGATGGCGGGCGCGCTCCATGGCCTGGGCACGATTCCGGACATCTTTGTAGACGGTGTCTTTGCGCCGGTGTCGCCCGCAGTGCGCCGCGCGATGACCGGAAGCGATGTCATGCTGCCGTCGCTGTTCGAAGCGTCAACGCCTATCTGGAGCGCGTACCTTGGCTACCACCTGAGCCACGGCCTGGGCGTGGCTGGCTTCGCGCTGACGCCCTGGCTCATGGCTCGTGACCTGCCTTGCGTTATCGCCCACGACCGCGACCTGCAGGCCCTGTACGCGACGCTCTCGCTACTTTGGTTCGCCGTTGCCCTTGCTTTCTGGTTCTACGCGCCCATGCTCGTGAGCGGCATGGCGGCGACCTGCCACCTGGCACTGATGGTACGGCAACGGCGAACACTGCCCATATCTGGACAAACATAAGCCTTGCTATCAGAAGTCCTTGGCGGCGCTGACCGATTCTTGGTTGCTTTTGACTTGTAACTAAAGTTTTGCAATCTTAAGCCAACCCCAGCTGAGCGACCACATGGTCCGGACTCTGCGAAAACTCGGTGACCTGCTTGATGGCCCAGCCCAGGGTTGTCCGCAGGGTTTCACGCAGCATCGCGCGACAGGCTTCGCCGATGGTCGTCAGCCGTTGGAGTGCCCATTCCTGCGCACGGTTCTGCCGCAGTTGCCGCACGAGAAGGCTGTACGCCAGCAT
>VGYC01000229.1 GCA_016873095.1 Planctomycetota bacterium
ACGTACGGCAAGATGAAGTTGTCGCCCATCGCTAAATCGCTGCGCGCCCTGATCCAAGCACCCATGGCGCCGACCGAGCAAGACGCCGCCGTGTAACGTCCACGCCTCCGACCCGCGCTCACCCCCTGGTCCCGTCCCCCGTCCGCATCGCGTGCCCGGCCTCTCCGCGCCCGCGTCGCGTCATCCCGTCACCCCGCGGCCCCGCGCCTGCCCCCCCGCCGGCCCAGCAACGCAACTGGCTCCGCGAAGGCACGATTCACGGAACTGTTTCGCTCCAAGGCCAGGGACAACCGCGTGCAGATCGTCAACAACTATCTCACGAAGAATCCCAAGCTCGAGGAGTGGGTCAACGAGACCGACATCCACGACATCCGCAGCACCGGCATCACCCGCCCCGCCAATCAACCGCCACGCCGCCGGCCGACGTTCAAATTGCCGTTCCGCAGGCCGTGAGCGATGCAGAGGCCGAAGCGTGACGCGTCACGGCGTAAGCTGTTTTCCAATGAAGCCATGACCTTGTGCATCCAGCCTCGTCGTCGTCGGCAGCGCATCCAGGAATTCGTTGAGTGCTCGCAGGAACTCCATCGACGGCGGACTGTTGTGGCCGCCGCCCTTGACGGGGATGAACTGTTTAGGCTCGTTGGCGGCGGCGAAGAGCTTCTTGCCGAGCGCGAACGGGATGATGCGGTCGCCGTCGCCGTGCGTCTGCAACAAGGGCCCCTTGTACTTGCCGATCAGCTCCAGCGAATTGAGCTGCGCGGTCATGAGCGATGCGGTCGAAGCAAGATGCGTGCGTTTGGCGGCCACTTCCGGGACGGAGGTGAACGTGCTCTGCAAAACCAGGCCGCGGGCGCCGTCCTTGGCGGCGAGGTCGACGGCCACGGCGCCGCCCAGCGAGAACCCGGAGAGGACGATGTCCTTCTCCGCCACGCCGGTCCGCCGCGACAGCCAGCGGCGGGCGGCGCGGGCGTCGGCCAGGATGCCGTGCTCGCTCGGCTTGCCTTCGCTCCTGCCGTAGCCGCGATAGTCGAATGCCATCACGGTAACTTTGAGCTTCTCCCGGTAGAACTTGAGCGGCCAGTAACAGTTGCTGACATTGCCGGCGTTGCCATGACACAGCAGCATCACCGCGCGCGGCCGCTCGGCCTGGCAGAACCAGCCGTGCAGCCGCGTGCCGTCGTCGGCCGTGAACCAGGCGTCCTCGCGCGGCAGGTCCGGCGGGTCCCAGTGGCCTTCGGGGAACCGCGTCGGCTGGAACAGGATCGCGTCCTCCACCGGCTTCAGAAGTCGCGAACTCGGCGTTGTTTCGGGACTCGAAGATGGCTGCGAACCTGGCGAAAAGCGTGAGCTTGGCGACACGCATCCGGCCAGCAAACAACTGGCCAGCACGCAACTGGCCTGCATCAACAACACAAACGACAGCCAACGCCATCTGGACATGACGGCTCCTTCCAGGACAGCACGCAGAGCGCCGGCACCATAGCCTTTTCGCGAGATTTGTGAAGAGGAGTATTCCTTTACGTCGTTTGCCCATGTTTCCTCAAGGAAGATGGCAGAAGCCTTGCCGTCCCGAAATCCGACTCGAACTGCTCGGGAACGCATCGAGCGTCGCTTCGTAGCGCTCCGCCCCTTGCATCATCTCCCATCTTCCGCAAGATACTCTCGAACTTCAGCGCCGAATACCGGGAGGATCGATGAGCACACCCGAAACAAGCGCCGCCGCCAAGCCTGCCGGCGGTATCCTGGGCTGGATCGAGTGGGCCGGCAACAAGCTGCCCGATCCGGCCATGCTCTTTGTCTGGGTGCTGCTGCTCACCTGGGTGCTGTCGGCCGTTTTGGCGCCGGTCGAGTTCGGCGTTGAGGATCCGCGCACCAAGCGGCCGCTGGAGATCAAGAACCAGCTCGATGGCGAGGCCCTGGTCCTGTTTCTCACGCGCATGGTCAAGACCTTCGTCGAGTTTCCGCCGCTGGGCGTGGTGCTGGTCGCACTGCTGGGCGTCGGCGTCGCCGAGCATACGGGATTCATCAACGCCCTCATCAAGGGGATGCTGCGCTTCACGCCCGCCTTTCTGCTGACGCCGATGCTGATCGCCGTTGGTCTGCTGAGCCACTCGGCGGGCGACACCGGCTATGTGCTGGTGGTGCCGCTGGGGGGCGTGATCTTCTACGCGGCGGGGCGGCATCCGCTGGCCGGCATCGCCGCCGCTTTTGCTGCCGTCTCCGGCGGCTTCAGCGCCAACTTCGTTCCCTCCGGGCTCGATCCGCTGTTGCAAGGCTTCACGCAATCGGCTGCGCAGTTCGTCGATCCGCAGCGAACCGTCAATCCGCTGTGCAACTACTATTTCACGACGGTGTCGAGTCTGCTGATCATCGGCGTCGGCTGGTTGTTGACGGACTGGCTGATCGAGCCGCGCTTGCGGCGGAGCACGCCGGTGGACGGCGACCCGGCCGACATGCCGCGCATGGACGCCAACACGCCGCGTGAGACTGCCGGGCTCATTGCCGGACTGGCGACGCTGCTGGCGGGACTGGCCGTGCTCGTTGCTGTCTGCCTGCCTGCCAGCTCGGCGTTTCGCAACGATGCCGGCAAGCTGGAGGCACACGACTCGCCGCTCATGCTGGCCATCGTGCCGCTCATCTTCCTGCTGTTTCTGTTTCCCGGCGCGGTCTACGGCTACGTGGCCGGTTCGGTCAAGAACCATCGCGACATCGTCAAGGGCATGAGCAAGTCGATGGGGACGATGGGCTATTATCTGGTGCTGGCCTTTTTCGCCGCCCAGTTCACCTATGCCTTTCGCGAGTCCAATCTTGGCGCTCTGGTGGCGCTCAAGGGCGCGCAGGCTTTGCGAGCTCTGAACTTTCCCGCCGAGGGGACCATCGTCGGCATCATTTTTCTGTCGGCCACGGTCAATCTGCTCATCGGCTCGGCGTCGGCCAAGTGGGCGCTGCTCGGCCCCATCTTCGTCCCCATGCTCATGCACCTGGGCATCTCCCCGGAATTGACGCAGGCCGCCTACCGCATCGGCGACTCAAGCACCAACATCATCACGCCGCTCATGCCATACTTCCCGCTGGTCGTCGCCTTCTCGCAGCGTTACGTGAAGAACACGGGCATCGGCACGCTCATCGCCCTGATGATCGCCTACTCTCTGTGTTTCCTGATCTTGTGGACAGGCTTTCTGCTCTTCTACTGGCAGATGCTGGGCTGGGAACTGGGGCCGGACGCGCCATACAGCTATCCGTGAAGCACGGTGCCGCGCTTCGCTCGCTCCGGGCGCGGCTGCCTATAATGCAAGCAGCACGGCGGCAGCGCACCTGGCCTGTGAGAACCCTGGGCTGGGCAGACGTCGCATCGCATGCACGTTGCATGCACGTCGCGTGCAGCCTTGACCGGCCCGGCGCACGAAAAAAGCCTTGTCATAACTCATTGTTATGACAAGGCTTATATGGGTGCTCTGCTGGACGAGTTCAGAACGGCCATCCGTGCGTTTTACGGCCACGACGAGGTCGCTCGATTCTTGGCCGCAAGCTGACCTACGTGGATCGCACGCCGTTTCGCAGCCAATCTGGGCGGCCTCCGTCTATCTGACACCGCTACAATTACGGTATCGGAAACGTCGGCACCTGCACCCTCCACTTTCCTTTTACCGATCGTCGTGAGGACCGCAAGGTATGCCGGCGTGAAAGTGGAACGTCCGCGAAGGAACAAACCGTGGCTCGGCAGAAGCAGACGGCACGATCTGGCCTGAACCAGGCGCTGGCGAACATTCGGAATGAGGGCGGTCGGCTGGCGAGGGCTCACCGGACCAACCCGCGCCGGACTTGCGCCGCCCTTGAACGGATCGTGAATTGCTTCGCGCCCGATTTGATGGTTGATCCGGTCGTGCTTGAGTTCGCCTTCGAGCGTTTCCCCTTTTCGCTCCTGGCCGACGCATTGAACTGCCTGCCGCCCGAAACCGCTTTCGGTTTGATCGAAACCGAGGACCTGCCGACCCTGGCGAAGCGAGTTTCAGCTGCCGAGTACCTGGCTGCCCCCGACGTTCCGTTTTACACGCTGTCCGAATTTGCCGACCTAACCGACCTCTTCGTTGACTTTCTTGAACAACAACGGCCGCAGCTTCTCGAAACGGGACGGCCGTCCGCGAGATTTTTGGCGTGTCCGTTCTTGGACCACAGCCTGGCCAATCTCTATTGCGATGCAGGTGTCCTCCTGACTAGAGCCGGGCAAAAGCAAACGATAGCAGCCAGGGAACTGAAGGAGATTCAGGAGCTGCGGTCGAAGATGCTGAATTTGAAGACCAACGTGCTTCGCCAACTCAGTGCGGTCCGCCTCGGAACCGCATCGGGTTTGTGGGAGAAGTGCCTGCAATTTTTGACGACAGAACTGTTGGCGGACGAGGCCGAGCAGTTCCTCCGTGTGGACAGCCTTTACCGCCGCGAAGGCGATGTCGCTGCCCCTGCCGATACCGAGCCCGCCGTTTCACCGGGTGGCCTGACCAATCTCTTGGAGATCATCGGCCACTTCGAGAAGGAAGTTGACATAGGTACCTTCTCTCACGTGCGTGAACTGCTGGGGGAACCGATGGCAAAAATCCTCCGTGACAAGACAAGCGACGGTTGCAAATCCCCCTATTTCAAGCTTCTCGGACAACAGGACCAGGCTCGACTCAATGTTGCCCTATTTACATTTGTGGCCCTTGTCGAAAAGGAGAAGGTATTCTGGAAGGAGTTCGGTCAACGCGTAAACGATGCGCTGGATCGCGAATTCTGCTCGGAGGTGATTACACGAACGAAGGTGAAACGCAAGTTCATCGCCCAATTTGAGCCAGCCGTCCGTACCTATGCGGATTGGATCAAAAACCAACTCGCTGTGTCGCCTGTATTGCCTTCGATATCCACGGCTTCCGCGCCGACCATGGGTGACAGTCAACTCTACGTGTTCCGCAAACAGGGATCTGCGTGGGCTATCCGATTCAAAGATGAGACTACGTTCCTTCCGGACTCCCGCGGCGCATTCTACATCTGTTATTTACTGGAGCGTCCGGGTCAGGACATTCTGCCCTCAGAAATGCGGGCAGCAATCGTGAATCTAGCGGTTTCGGAACAGAGCCCTCGTCGAAGGGCGAGCACAGAGGGTAAGGGACTGTCACGCCCTGCCAGCCTTGGCACAATCTTGGATGCCAAGGCTAAGGCCGATCTTCAACAACGACTCCTCGACATAGACGAGGAAATCGAACTGGATACCAAGGCTGGTAGAGGTACATCGAAATTGGAGGCCGATAGGGAGGCCATCAAAGCCGAAATGCGCCGCGCGGCGGGCATCGGATACAGACCGAAAGAAATGTCTGTTCAGCAGAAGAAGGATCGCGATGCCGTATGCAACGCAGTTGAACGTACGTTGCAAAAGCTCGAAGCCAATGCTCCCGCATTTGCACGACACCTCCAGAACTCGCTGCGCTTATCGAACATCTGCTCGTACATCCCCGAGCCATTCATTTCTTGGAACGCTTGATTCACAAAATTCTACGCGCTTTGTAGCCCAGCTACACCGGTCGTAGCCCCTTGTAGGGTAGAGGAACATCGTCGTTCGGCTCGGCAAGGCGTAGCGACGAACCAGCGTCCTTATGGGCGCTGTTGATGTCTCCCCCGAGAGGTTCTCTGCCGAGCCGACCTCTTGGGGGTTTGTTTTTGGTAGGAGGGATGCGAAAAGGCAAGGACCAAGACCGGTTGATCGAGCAGACCCTTGCCGTCTGGCAACCACTCACCAAGCGAAAGCTAGGTGCAGAGGATGCTCGGGAGATTGTGGCGAATATCGGGAGCTACTTCCAGATCCTACGCGAATGGAAAAAGGCCGAGATGAGTTACTCGGCTGGATCGGACAAGAAGCAACCAGGCGACCACGAGGGGACTGCGGATCGGCACCGCCGGCGCAAAACTGCTGAGGGCGCTGTAAACGAGAAACGGAAACGCTCAGCACGGCCGAGGGCGAACTGAACCAGATCAGTTCGTTTGACAATGCAAAGGTGAGCGCGGGCGCAGCCGCCCACTGCGTCCTATCAGATTGGAACAAAGGCCGCCGACGGAGCGGCAGGGAAAGTTCCGGCGTAAGGCCGGAGGGACTTCGATGAGAGGATCAAAGATGAAAGACACTGATGGGAAGTTGATGGAATTGGAGATGGACACCTCCGAGCCCGTCTTGCTCTCCTTTCACAAAGAACCGCGCCACACCCGCGCTATCGAGAAGTTGAGTTGCCAAAGTAAGCTCCCGGGCACTTTCCGCCCGAGGAAGCGGCTTTCGTTCCCCGGAGGGACTTTATCCGTCACCAAGGGTGATGCCGAACTACTTCTGCGCCAACACGGAAGCGGCTTTGTGAAGAAGTTTCTTGAGACTAATCCAACGGCGCTTTCTCTTATCTCCAAGGAACCGAGTGTCTGCTGGGCCTATTCTGGCCTCGTCCACTTTGCTGCGGTCGCGGAGCATAGTGGGCCGACGACGATACAAAACAACTCGCCACTTTTGTTTCGCATCCACGTCGATCTTTATCCGGCATTAGAATTGCGCTACCAACTGAATTCGGCGGTAGTCCGACGCAAGCTCGGCGTCCCATCAACGGCTGGGATCGCAACTGAACCCGCGCTCGAAGTAACGGTAACACCAGAGGAGGTAGATAGACTCGGCACCTGGGTGCCAGCCTGGTTCGACGCATACTTCCGACCGGGGGTTCCAGTGCCGAAGCCGCCGATTGCTTTGATCGCCTGGAACGGAATTGACAAGCCAAAGGATCTGATGTCCGCTGGCGGGCGATGGCGACACTGGCTTTGCCTGCAATCGCTTCGTGCTCATCAACTCTTTGAGCACTGGCTGAAGAATTAGAGTTGAGGCCGAGGAGAGGTTGCACCCGAGTCTGGCAGAGACCCACATCAAGGAGATTGGCCGCCGACAACGATTCTCATGCCGCTGATATGGCCCAGGTCGCCCACCTGGGCCTTTGTGGTTTTCAGCAATACGGCCGGACACGCTCTTTCAGTTCACGTGAACTGGATCTCATTGTGTGGTTGGACAGTCGCAGACAACCCACCGCAAAATAAACTCAAGAAACGACAATCCCTCTTGACGGTCGCTGCACTTCGCGCTACGATCTCCAACAGCTGCGATTGCCCCTCCGTGGAAACCAGCTTTTCGCACTGAGCTTAACGCCACGAGCTATTCCGCCTTTCGCTACGAGCTTCTCCGCTACGAGCTATTCCGCCTTTCGCTACGAGCTTCTCCGCTACGAGCTATTCCGCCTTTCGCTACGAGCTTCTCCGCTACGAGCTTCGTCGCTACAAGCCTTCTTCACTAACCCCACATTGACGAGAATTTGCCAGCCTTGCGCCGATGCGTTACGGCCTGAGCAAATTCAAGAGGGAGGATGACCATGACTGCCTTGGCAACCAAGGAAACCGATTTTGCGCGTGCTCCCCTGGAGCCGCTACTGACCGTTGAAGACCTCGAAGGGCTGTTGGGAGTGAGCAAACGCACGATTCTCCGGCTACGCAAGCAGGGATTGATTCCTGAGCCACTGCAAATTGGCGGTAGCCATCGTTGGCGGCATGCCGCAATCGTTGCAGCCCTGGATGCGATTGAAAACGGGTGCGGCCAAGAGGCCCACGAGGACGAAAAACTGCTGGCTGGGGTGTAACTGAAAAACGCAAACGCCGGGGTTACCGTCCCGGCGCTTGCGCGTGATCAAACTGGAGCAACATTTCTATGAGTATTCTATGCAACCATGTTGTGGGGCGCAAGTGCCTCGGCAACAAGACGCCCGGTAAGCCGGTCCCTGCGTGCTGGGCGCAGATCGTGGCCGGCGAAGATGCGACCACCCCGGAATGCGTGTACGAAGCCAGCCGCCACCTCGTCGCAGCCGGGCTCAGCGTCATCCCCATCGACGCTTACGAGGGATCCAAGGGGCCCGATTCATCACGACTCCCACGCCCACACGATCCCGTTGATGGGCGGTCTCGGCCGTCATGGTCGATCTTCCAGATTCGCCGCCCCACGATGGATGAACT
Source organism: Planctomycetota bacterium (assembly GCA_016873095.1). Taxonomy (GTDB): domain Bacteria; phylum Planctomycetota; class Planctomycetia; order Gemmatales; family Gemmataceae; genus VGYC01. The sequence continues at coordinate 8,053 of VGYC01000229.1, forward strand.
GGACGGCTGGTTCAAGGTCGGCGGCATATACGGGCTCGCCGTCCTGGGCGGCACTGTCTCCGGCGGCCAGCACGGTCACGGCCTCGAAATCATCGACTTCGACACGGCAAGCTTGGTTGAACCGTGGAGCGCAGCCGTCGAGGCAAAGGCACCTGGTCTGATCAGCCGGCTCGTCCGCATAACAACTCCCCGGCCTGGGCTTCACATCTACTACCGTTGCTCACGCTACGGCGTCAGCCAGAAACTCGCGTTTGCCCCTGCGGTCGATGAGTTCGGCCATCCGGCACTGGATTCCCACGGCCGGCCCATCAAGAAGGCGACGGTTGAAGCAAAGGCCGAAGGTGGCTATTGCCTGATACCGCCATCGCCACCGCGTTGCCATCCCACCGGGCGGCTCTACAGGTATGCCGAAGGAAGCTCGGAGTTGACGGCCGTCCCGACGATAACGCCGACGGAGCGCAACATCCTTCTGGATGCTGCTCGTTCGCTGAACCGATGGAGCGAGCCGACGCCGGTACAGCAGCGGACAAAATGCCGCAGGAACAATAACGCGCAGACACTTCCTGGCAACGATTTCAACACACGCGCCGACTGGGACGACATTCTGCCCAAGCATGGATGGATTTGTGTCGGTACCTATGGTGACGAAACGCGCTGGTGCCGGCCTGGAAAAGATGGTGGCGTCAGCGCCACGTCCAATCACGGCGGCAGCGGGCTGCTTCACGTTTTCAGTTCCAACGCGGAGCCGTTTGAAGCCGAACGGTCCTACTCAAAATTCTCCGCTTATGCCTTGCTCGAACACGGCGGCGATTTTGTGGCCGCCGCGCGTGACCTACGAAAGCAAGGCTATGGTGCCAGATCACTGAAGGCAGGCTAGCGATGACCGGCGACAACTTTTTCAACTCTCGCCCGACAATACGAAATGATTGAACTCAAGGAGCAGGTATGAAGACATTCGAGATTTTGGCCCAAGACATTGAATCCGATGGCGAGCCCAAGATTCGGGTTGTCCTGAAACGCGACGGTGAAGAAGTTCTTCGCCGCGAGGCGCGGGTATTTAGCGAAGATGACATGATCCAGGCCAGCAACGCGATAGTTGGCGTCGGCACCATGAGCCAGACGGATGTCGATCAAACTCTGGCCTCATTGATCGAACCGATCCGGATCAAGTGGCTGCGATCCCAGGATCAACGAGAAAATGGCGGCCCGGAGCAGCCTACGCCGGATAAGCTACCACGTTACGTCGCCGTTACGCCCCGCGACGGGCAAGATCAGGAAGTGGGGATTCGTGACCTAAGTAATGATCGTGTGCTGTCGAACTTTGCCTTGGTTCTCGACGAAGACATCGAGGTTCAGGACGACATCGAATCGTGGCGCGAGTTTGCCGGCAGGTTGATCACTGGCGCTGGCACGTCGCCATTCCGCATCACGGCAAAGGACTTTGCTGACAACGCCAAGCTCAAGGCCGCCCTGTTTGCAGCCGGCGGGTGTGAGCTGGTTATCCATTGCAGCATGGACGAGTTGCGGCGGGCGTTCAGCACGCTCAGCAAGGCGGCGGGCCAGGTGCGCCGGCGCAAGCTGACGACGAATTTTGGGTGGACCCCGGACGGCAAGACCTATCTGACGCCCAGCGTGGAAATCTCAACAGCCGGAATCGGCCGCTCTGGCACGGATGCGGGTATACAGGTCGATCTGGCAGCGGAAACACCGGCCCGGCATCTGGACCTCAAACTTATCCGAGGCGATGACCTTCTTCGGGTCAAACGCCACATCGTTGCGGATTTGTTGCCGTTGAATGACCGGTCCGTTACGCACACCCTTCTGGGCGCTACCGCGGCCGCTGTCCTGTATCCGTTTGCTGCTGGGGCCGGTCGATTTGCTTTGTGGCTTGTCGGCCGAACCGGTGCGGGCAAGAGCTTTGTCGCCAAGCTGTTCTCGAACTTCTTTGGCAACTTCCCGGTGTCGTCGGCGCAGTTCACGACCTGGTCCGCGACGCCGAACTACGTGCAACGCCAGGGCTACTTCTTCAAGGACGCGCTGTACCTGGTGGACGACTACAAGCCCGAGGTCGTGCAAGCCTACCAGGTCGTGCGGGTCTTGCAGACCTACGCGGACGGCTCTGCCCGTGGAAGGTTGAAGTCGGACGCAACCGCCAACGTGCTACGGCCGATTCGTGGCTTGTTGGTTTGCACCGGTGAGGATGTCCCCGAGCACAACGCTAGCGCCGTAGCACGAAGCGTCATCATCAAGGTTCCCCAGCAAGCAAAGAATGTCGCGGCTGGCACGCGCTGCCTAAATGAGTGCCAGAACTATGCCGCCGTCATGGCCGACTTCATTGGGTGGTTGATTACGGGCAACCGGATGGCTGCCTTTGCCGCACGGTTTGTGGAATTGCAGCAGCGGTACTATTCCGATGTGGCTGGCCAGCAAAACGACATTCGCATCGCAACCAATCTGGCGCAGCTCGGAGCGGCGTTCGAGTTGTTCGCAGAGTACCTGGCTGACGCGTGGGATGGATGGCAGGAAGCCGGCCGGCAGTTCGTTGAGGAAGATCTGATCACCGTCCGCGACAACATGTTGGGCGAGGCCAAGGAACAGCAGGGAAGCGAAGTGTTCTTGCGGACGCTGGCCGAGTTGATTCGCTTTAACCACGTTCGCGTCGAAGGTCTGACCGTTCAGCGCGATGCCGAACACAAACCACTCATTGGTCGTGTACCCGGCGCTCGTCCTGGTGTTGTCTTGGCAGGCCCGGATCTGGATCGGCTGGAGATTTGCACGTCGCTGGCGCTGGCGCAGGTAAACGCGTGTCTTCGCCAGCAGGGGCGGCCCGATCTCAAGATCACGGAAAGCGCCCTGCTTCAGCAGCTACGTGAGGATGGCAGGCTCCTCGACCAGAAGGGTGAGCCTTTGCCGGCCGGCGCGGAACTGACCCGGCGCGTCCGTTTGGACAACAAGCGACAAATGCGGGCATTCGTGATCAACCGGCGAGAGTTGCTCGGTGATTGACGGTGAAGATGGTGTGACGGCTGTGACGGCAGTGTGACGGCAAAAAATCACTGCCGTCACACCGTAAGTCTTGAAAAAGAAAGGGTTTATTAGAAAGTGTGACGGTGTGACACCATTTTAGAAGGATACCTACGTTAGCGT
>VGYC01000230.1 GCA_016873095.1 Planctomycetota bacterium
ACCCACCGCTACCGCGTCACAGACCAGGGCTGGCGCACCGCCATGTTCTGTACGCGCACCTATAACCGCATCCTGCGCCCCGGCCTGGCCCACGTCTGCGCCGACGAACCTGACAGTGACAATCCGTTACGCCACAGCTTCGAACGCCTTGACGCAGACATCGACCATTGGATCGAGGCCCAGAAAGTGCCTGCATGAAACTTGACTCAAACGAGATAACTTCTGGGGATCAAGGACGCTAGGGATCTGCGGAACTACTGTCACCGACGAGGCGATCTTGCAGCTGCGCAGGATGACAACGCTGCGCGAGTTGACGCTGAGCGGCACGAGCGTCACGGAAGCCGGCGAGGCCGAACTGCGCAAGGCACTGCCGAAGTTGATGGTGTACAGGCATTGACAGACGCCGGGCATTCGACAGGGCGCGCAAAAAAAGCCGCCTGCGGCCTGGCGTCGCGCCAGGCCGCAAGCGGCTGATTCATTCGCAAATCTCATCAACCCCCCAGCAGCAAGCTCGGCTCCCAGCCGACGCGCTCCGCGGAGGCGCGAAGCTTTTCCAGCGCCCGGTTCTGGATCTGGCGGACGCGTTCCTTGCTGATACGGAGGAGGTGGCCGATCTGGCGGAGGCTGTGGGTGCCGTTGCCGGTCAGGCCGAAGCGAAGGTCGAGGACCTTGCGCTCGCGGGGGCGGAGGTTGTCCATCAGGTAGTGGAGGGCTTCCTGGCGCTCGGAGTTTTGCCGGAGCGTGGAGCTCTCGTTATCGGGCATGGCCTCGGTGAGCTTGAAGTCGCTGTCGTCGTCGAGAACGGCGTTGAGGGAGACGGGAGCACGAGTCGCGGTCTGGAGATGGGTGAGGTGTTCGAGGCTGCTGCCGGTCCGGGAGGCAAGCTCTTGCGGACTCGGCAAATGCTGGCCGCCGTGAGCCAGCGCCTCCGATTCTTGCTGCAAGAGGCCCAGCTCCTGCAAGTGATGCGGCGACAGGCTGACCAGGTGGCTCTGGCGGGCAACGGCGATCTGCAAGGTCTGCCGGATCCACCAGGTGGCGTAGGTCGCGAGGCGGGTGCCGTGGCTGACGTCGAAGCGATCGATGGCCTGCATCAGGCCGCAGACGGCTTCTTGCAGCAGATCGGCATAGCCGAGTGCGTGATGGCGAAATCGCTTGGCAACGTGGGCGGCCAGGCGGATGTTGGCGGAAGCGAGGCGGTGCTTGCAATGGATGTAGCGGTCGTGGACGCGGCGGACCGGGAGCATCTGGCGGGTCTCGCCGTCACAGTAGTCGCGGATGAACTGGGCCATCGGCCAGGGTTCGAGCGGCGGGCGATGAGCCCGGAGCCGCGGAAAATGCCGGATGAGCACACGGACCAGCTCGCTCTTGTGCTCCCAGAACTGGGCAAGCAACTCGCGTTCTTCTTCGGGGGTGAGCAGGTCTGATGAGAAGATGGTTGTCGGCGTTGCCGACGCGCTGTCCTCAATTGTGACTGAGACCGCCTGCGCCGGCTTGGCGCGCTTCTTACGCTGGGTTTTCACCTTCATCGTGCCGTCCTTCCTTCAAGAGGTTCTCGAGCCCACGTAGCGGTGAGGCCAGGCCACGTTCCCATGCCTCTGGGACGCGTGGCAAACCGCACTAGCGACAAGGCGAGAGGAAGGCAACGGCTTCCCCCAACAGGATTGCACCTATCGCACCTTCGCGGTCGTCGCGTTTCTCCGAATCCGAAGACCGAAAACAACGATCAGTCATCCTTGACCGAGAAGGCCTCTCCCTCCGGGGGAGGCAATCGTACTGCTTCGGGGCATGTTTCTGTTACGCTCGGACCAATTGTAAAGCCCGTATGAAGGCAATACAAGTGATATTTGGAAAAATCGACAAGTTGGAACTATACGTCACAACAGGAGTTACGCGCAGAAACCGAAGAAAACCAAAATCATCCTTGACGCGGGAACCCCTGCGCGGCCGTCACGCCGCCGATTCGTTGACCCGCAAACCGGGCACGTTTCGCAGCGGCTGGCTGTCCGCAACCGCCAGCAATTCGCGATTCTGCGCGTCCACTTCCTCCATGATGACAAACGGCGCCTGCCGGTCCAGCTCGCGGATCATCCAGCCCACGTCTTCGACGGCGTGCGGCAGCTTGTCGGGTAGCGGTGCCGACAGCCGGCGGGCTCCGAGCTCGACCTTCAGGGACCGATCGACAACGACAAACGCAATCCTGGTCGAGACGCTGTGACGACCGGCGCGCAGCCAGGCGAACACTTCGGCCGCCAGCGCTGCTTGCTGGCACGCCTCGAAGCCCAGCAAACCGGCGATTTGCCGGGCCCGCTGCCGCGCGCGCAACTGGTCGCGGGGACTGCAAACTCCAAGCGCGAAGAGACGGGTTTCCATGGTGGTCTTCCTTGACCGAGGACATGGGTAATCGGTAGTGGGAAAGTAGTCTAACGCGTGCGCTGGAAACCGGCCAGATCGATTTCTTTTCGCCAGACATACTCGTTCCGGCTCCCTTCCATATATCAACCCAAACCATTAATCAAGGAGGCAGCCATGCCCGATGAAACCACTCCGCAGGCGACGCCGGGAGGGGCGCAGCAAGTCCAGTTTCCCACGGACAGCGTGAGTATCTCCACCGTGTACACAAACTTCTGTCGGGTGAGCGTCACCCCGGAAGAGCTGGTGCTTGATTTCGGCCTGAACACGCAGATGGCGCCGAACCCGGCCGAACCCATCCGCCTGTCGCATCGCGTCGTGATGAACTTCTACACGGCCAAGCGTCTGCTGAACGCACTCATGGGCGTCGTCGGCCAGCATGAGAACACCTACGGCTCGCTCGAGCTGGACTTCCAGCGCCGCGCACGTGTGGCCCCGCGTCCTCCGGGAACTGCCCCGGGCGCGCGACCCGGAACCTAAACTGCTTTTCGTCAACCCGATCAGGAGGGAGAACCATGAAGAGATTGATGGCCGCGTTTGCTGTCGTTGTTGCCGTTGCTCTGATCATGAGTTCGAGCAGCCCGGCCCAGGACAAGTAAGGCAAGGAGAAGACGCTCAAGGGCAAGATCACCTGCGCCAAGTGCGACCTCATGCTCAAGGGGTTCACGAAGTGCGCCACCGTCTTCGTCATGAAGAAGGACAAGAAGGACGTGATCTACTTCTTCGACAAGGCGAGCGACAAGAAGTACCACGGCGACGTTTGCACGGAAGGCAAGAACGGCACCCTCACCGGCGTTTTCACCAAGGAAGGCAAGAAGAACATCGTCCGCGTCAAGAGCATCACCTACGAGTAGCTCGTGGCGACATGCTGCTGGCGTGTTGCTGAAGCGGTCAGGGCTGAAGCGGTCAGGGCTGAAGCGGTCAGGGCTGAAGCGGTCAGGGCTGAAGCGGTCAGCGCCGAGCGCGGCCAGCGATGAGCGAACAGAACGACCGGCACGCCGGCCGCGTGCGGGTACGGTAACGCCACTCCCTGCGGAGTGGCGTTGTCGTTGGGTCATCGGCAGTCGCCTTGGCGAAAACTTCCAGAGTAGTTAGGATAAGCGCCGTCGGGAGACCTCGGGAGGAGATTCATGAAAATCCTGCTGGCCAATCCGCGCGGCTTCTGCGCCGGCGTCAACATGGCCATTGATAGCCTGGACCGTGCCCTCGAGCTGTTCGGCACGCCGCTTTACGTCTTTCACGAGATCGTGCACAACCGGCCCGTTGTCGAGCAATTCCGCGCGCGCGGAGTCATCTTTGTTGATGACATTCATGAGGTCCCGTTCGGGGCCTGCGTGCTGTTCAGCGCCCACGGCGTGGCCCCGCTCATTCGCAAGGTCGCCGCCGAACGAAACCTGAACGCCATCGACGCCACGTGCCCGCTCGTCACCAAGGTGCACCTCGAAGCGGTTCGCTTCGCCAAGGAGGGTTACACGATCCTGCTGATCGGCCACGAGGGCCACGACGAGGTCGCCGGCACGCTGGGCGAGGCTCCCGACAGCATCCGTCTCGTTCAGGATGTGGCCGAGGTCGAGACGCTGGATCTGCCAGCTGACGCCAAGGTGGCGTATCTGACGCAAACCACGCTGAGCGTGGACGACGCCGAGATCATCATCGCCGCCCTGCGCAAGCGCTTCCCCCACATCGTCGGGCCGTCGCGCGACGACATCTGCTATGCGACGCAGAACCGGCAGGAGGCGGTCAAGGCCCTGGTTCCCGAAGCCGACATCGTCCTCGTGCTCGGCAGTCAGAATAGTTCGAACAGTCTGCGCCTGGCCGAGATTGCGAAAAGCTACGGCGTGCCAGCCCACCTCATCGACGGCGTACACGAGATCGATGATGGCTGGTTCACCCCCGAGCAGACGGTGCTGATCACGGCGGGCGCCAGCGCCCCGGAAACCGTAGTCGAGCAATGCATCGAGCACCTGCGCCGCACTTTTCACGCCACTGTCGAGGATCGTCACATCCGCGAGGAGCACGTCAATTTCCCGCTGCCACGCGAGCTGCGCGTCCTGGTGGGGTGACCGGTACAGATCAATGCCGCGCGGCCTGCATGGTTTGCCGCCCGTCGCGAGCGACGTTCGCATCCAGGTCCGTGCCGCTCCGCACATCACTGAGCCATTGCAGGGCGTAGTAGAACACCGGCGTCAGGAAGATGCCGAACAGCGTGACGCCGAGCATGCCGCTGAAGACGGCGACGCCGAGGGTACGCCTCATTTCCGCGCCGGCACCCTGTGAGATGACCAGCGGCACGACGCCGAGGATGAAGGCCAGCGCGGTCATGATGATGGGCCGCAGCCGCAGCCGGCATGCCTGCAGGGTCGCCTCGTGGCGCGGCACGCCGGCTTCCGTTTGGGCGCGGGCGTATTCCACGATCAGGATGGCGTTCTTGCACGCCAGCCCCACAAGCACCACGAAGCCGACCTGGGTGAAGATGTTGATGTCCAGGTGCGCCATGAGGACGCCGGCCACCGAGAACAGCAAGCACATCGGCACCACGAGGATGACCGCCAGCGGCAACGACCAACTCTCATATTGCGCGGCCAGCACCAGGAACACGAGCACCACGCCCAGGCCGAACGCCAGCATGGCGGTGTTGCCGGTCTGCAGTTGCAGCACGGCCAGTTCCGTCCACTCCATGCGCATCGAGCGCGGCAGTTCGGCCTGGGCGACCGACTCCATGAGGCTCAATGCCTGCCCGGAGCTTGTCCCCGGGCCGGCCGTCCCGTTGATTGCCGCCGACGGATACAGGTTGTAGCGCATGATCGTCACGGGCCCGGTGATGTCGCGGATCTTGGCCAGCGCCGGCAAGGGGACCAGGTCGCCCTTCTCGTTCTTGAGCTTCAACTGATTCAAGGCCTCGATGCGGTCGCGGAACTTCTGGTCGCCCTGGACGTTCACCTGCCAGGTGCGGCCGAAACGATTGAAGTCGTTGACGTACAGGGAGCCGAGGTAGACTTGCAGGTTGCTGAAGATCTCGTTCATCGACACGCCGCGCGTCTTGGCCTGCTGGCGGTCGATGTCGATATAGAGCCAGGGCGTGTTGGCGCGGAAGCTGGTAAACAGGCCCTCCAGGCCTCGGGTGTCGTTGCCGGCGGCGACAATCTTTTCGCTGACCTCTTGCAGCGTGGCCAGGCCGTTGTCGCCGCGGTCCTCGATGATGAGCTTGAAGCCGCCGGCCGTGCCCAGCCCATCCACCGGCGGAGCGTCGAAAACGTTCACCACGCCGTCGTAGACCTCGTCCTGAAACGTCTTTTGCAAGGTGGCGGCGATGTCTGGACCGGACAGTCCGGGAGCCTGACGCCTATGAAAGTCGTCGAGCATCACGTACATGGCGCCGAAGTTGGGGGCGTTGGCGTTCATGAGGATGGACTGCCCGGCAATGGCCACGGTGTGCTTGACGCCCGGCGTCTGGTTGGCGAGCTTCTCGATGCGCTGCATGACGCCGCGAATGCGCTGTGCCGACGCGCCGTCGGGAAGCTGCACGTTGACAAGCAGATAGCCCTTGTCCTGCGCGGGAATGAACCCGGTCGGCGTCTCGGTGAAGCTCCAGTAGGTGAGGTACAGCAAACCAGCGTAGAGCACGAGCACCACGGCGCTCAGCCGCAGCAAGACGCCGACGGTGCGGGTGTATAGCTCGGTGGAACGATCGAAGGCGGCGTTGAAGCAGCCGAAGGCCGTGCCCAGCAGCCAGTTGAGCGGCCGGGCCAGCGACCAGCCGGCCGCGATCCCGGTGGCGATGCCGACAACCGATATCAGCAGCGAGCCGTCGATGTCCGGCGGCAGACGCTCCGCCAGCCATGGCGCGAGCCAGCGCACGCCCAGCTGGTAGCCGGCCCAGGCCCCCAGCAAGACAAAGCCGAGCCGTGGCAGTGTCTGGTAGCTTCCGCGCGTGCGCGGTTTGAGCAGCAGCGCCGACAACGCCGGGCTCAAGGTCAGCGAGTTGAACGCCGAGATCAAGGTCGAGACGGCGATGGTCAGGGCGAACTGCCGGAAGAACTGGCCGATGATGCCGCCGATGAACGCGCAGGGAATGAACACCGCGCTCAGCACCAGGCCGACCGCGATCACCGGGCCGGACACTTGCTGCATCGCCTTCAAGGTGGCGTCGCGCGGCGACAGTCCTTCCTCGATGTTGTGCTCGACGGCCTCGACCACGACGATGGCGTCATCGACGACGATGCCGATGGCCAGCACCAGGCCGAAGAGCGTCAGGTTATTGAGGCTGAAACCCATCGCCGCCATGACCGCGAACGTGCCGATGATGGCCACCGGCACCGCCACCAGCGGGATCAACGCCGACCGCCAGTTCTGCAGGAACAGCAACACGACGAAGGCCACGAGAATGACCGCATCGCGCAGCGTGTTGAAGACTTCATTGATCGACTCGTCGATGAACGGCGTGGTGTCGTAGACGATGTCGTAGTCCACGCCGTCCGGGAAGCGCGTCTTCAGGTCCTCCATCTTGGCACGGACCATGCGGGCGACTTCAAGGGCGTTCGAGCCGGGGAGCTGATAGACGGACAGCGCGACCGACGGCTTGCCGTCCATGGTGCAGGCCTGGTCGTAGACCTGGGCGCCCATCTCGATCTGCGACACGTCCTTGAGGTGGACGATGCCGCCCTGCGGGTCGGCCTTGAGGATCATCTCGCCGAACTGCTCCGGATCGATCAGCCGGCCCAGCGTGGTCATCGTGTACTGGAAGGCCTGGCCGGTGGGGACGGGCGGCGCCCCGATCTGCCCGGCGGCGACCTGCACGTTCTGCTGCTCGATGGTGCGGATGACATCGCCGGCCGTCAGCCGCCGCGAGTTCAGCTTGCCCGGGTCCAGCCAGATGCGCATGCTGTAATCGCGCTGGCCCAGGTAGGAAATATCGCCGACGCCATGGAGCCGGGCCAGCGCATCCTTGAGCTGAATGGTTGCGTAGTTGCTCAGGTAGAGATTGTCGCGACTGCCGTCCGGCGAGAACAGGTTGACGATCATGAGCACGCTGGGCGACTTCTTCTTGACGGCCACGCCGCGGCGCTTGACCAGGTCCGGCAAGATCGGCTGGGCCAGGGCCACGCGATTCTGCACCAGCACCTGGGCGATGTTCAGGTCGATGGCGTGGTTGAAGGTGATGGTGAGCGAGTAGGTGCCGTCGTTGGCGCACTGCGACACCATGTACATCATGCCCTCGACGCCGTTGACCTGCTGCTCGATGGGAGCGGCCACGGTGTTGGCGACCACCTGAGCGTTGGCGCCGGGGTAGATCGCCGCCACCTCGACGGTCGGCGGCGTGATCTCCGGATACTGCGCGATCGGCAATCGGAACAGCGCGATGCCGCCCGCCAGGGTGATGATGATGGACAGCACCGAAGCGAAGATCGGCCGGTCAATGAAGAAGCGCGTGAACATTCGCCAATTCTACCACAAATGCAGAAGAAAACGCGCTGGCAGGGCAGCGCTTGCTATACAAGGACCTGCTGCCCTCGGCGGCAACGCCGCCGCCCAGCGCCCGTGCTGGACCGGATAGCACCTGAGGAACACGCATTCGATGACCCCTGAGCCCACGGACACAACCATGTGAAGACTGGACAAACAAGTAGCGTCTTCGACGCTGCCGCGCTCGGCGTGCGCCCGCGAGCCCAGCGCAACCGCCGACGGACATCCTCAACGAGGGCTCGACCTCGATGTTGCGAGCGACACGTAGCGAAAAAATGCTTGCCAGCCACCACGCCGCAGCGTTACACTCCATCCATGCCGGCACGCAGGCAAGATGCCGGTTGATTGAATCCCCATAGATAAGTGGCTGCCGGGCCCGCGGTTCAGTCCAACACGAATCTATCCTGAGCCGCCGCCAGAGTCGTTCCGGTCCGTGAGCCGCGTCATTGCAAGCGGCGGCTCAGGATAGATTTCTGAACGTTGAACGTTGAACGTTCGGCGGAAGATCATGCGGCTGGTTGTCGGACGGCTACCGATGAAACGACTCCTGTGGGGGATGCTGATTCTGGCATGCGGCTATGTTGCGGCCCTCCTCTTGCTCGGTAGTTCTGGTGGCAGGGGGTTCTTTTCGCCTGACACGCTGGAGTACCGATCGCAATCTGAGATTCTATGCCGTGGCACTGAGCTGCCCCTTTTCCGTGGACCATCAAAGTACCACGAGCACGAACTTGTAAAATTCTTGGTTGACAAGGGCTATTGGCAAGCGAGGGAGGTCAATTCGGCCCAATGGATCTTTCTGTTTCAATGGAATCACATGTGGCGAGACGGTGAAAGTTCGTTCCATCGGCAGTTCTTTTGGAAGAAGGCTCATTGGATCGAGTGGACCGACAAGAATCCGGAAGAAGCTTCGCGGTTCTGGCCTCGCATTCTCGAAATGCTTCGTGGTGATAACGAAGAAAAAGCGGTCGAGATGCTCTACGAGAAACAGTATGGCGCTGCATTCCGGTAGAGCGCCGAACCAGGCGTTGCACCACGACCGGGGCCGCATTCTATGTTCGCGCGACACCACGCCGTTGCAGCGGCCCCGGCGGGTGAACTCAAACGTTCGCTGGCAAAGACCGGCGCTTGGCCGGGCGGGAGTCAGCATGACGCCCACTCTGCGACGATGGATACGCGGTTGCTCGCTCTTCTGTGGCTTGGCAGCTTTCTTGCTCGTCACAATCGACTCGGGATTTTCCGAGGCCCTTTTCGTGACGCCTTTGGCCCTCATCGCGGGCGGACTGTGCGGGGCGATTGCCGGAGCATTCGTCGACATCCTGAAGACAACCAGATTGGGACAGCGATTGACTGCGATGCCCAAATGGATCGCGTTATCACTCGCCGTTACGTTGCTCTTGCTCCTTGGAGTGCTTTGGTACCTGCGACCGTGGGATCCAATCGGGCCACTCGGATATCACAGAGTCGAGTTGGGAATGGCAGAAGCAGAGGTTGGCGCCATTCTCGGTGATCCCGACAAAGAGTATCGACGCTCTCGCCACATAGGAGGAATTACGTCTCCGGGTGTTGTCACAGTCCTCAAATCTGAAGTCGGTCTTCCCTTCGAGGATTTGCCGACTCGATATGGCGAGAAGGCTCGCAACGGATTGGCCGTCACCTTGAAGCAATGGTGGGGTAGCCAATACACGATTGATGTTGCTTTCAACGACAACGGCTCGGCGGTGGGAATCTATTTGATGACTTTTCGAAAGGTGAATTGATAGAGTGATCGTTGAGCCAAACACGCTTGGGCTTCAATGTCTTCGCGCGAGTAGGCCATCGAACCCATCTATTCTACAAAGGATTGAAATCTTCGTACGCTGCGCGTATTTTGCAAGCTCTTATGCGGCTTGGAGTAACTGTTTGACATTGGCGTGACGTGCGGCGGTCAGGGCGCTGATGCTGGTGCGTCCTTTGTCCGTAAGTTGGTAGCGGTGCGTCTTCGGAACTTTGGCAATCAGGCCGTGGGCGCGCAAGATGTTGAGTAAGCGCGTGACTTTGGCAGCCTGGGTGCGATGCTCTGTTTTGTCCTCAGGGCTGTAGAGGATGGCGCGCAGGTCGCGGTTGCGAAAGCCGTGGATCAAGAACTGGCCATGACCAACCGCTTCCAGCAATGCCGCATCGTCCTTGGCGAGCGGATTGAGGGCGCGCACGGAACGACCTTTCAACCGCGTGCGCTGGCTGATGCTTTGCACCAGTTGACCCAATGGCTGGGTTTCTTCAACGGTTGCCAAGGACGCCGCATAACGCTCGTTGATCTTCTGGCTCACCTCGGCGCGTCGGTGCATATCGGCGACACCTCGGCGCAGGCGCATGTAGCGCATGGGTTCGTTGGCGTCGGCTCCTTCGGGGCGGCGGAAAACCCGGAAGTGCAGCGGGTTCTTCAAGAGCGTCTCCAACCGTAGCACACTATCTTGTTTGTCATACATCTTGAGCAAGTTGCCGATGATACGGTGGCGAACGCATGTGCCTTGGGCGGATTCCCGGATGGTGGTCTTGACCTCACCGATGACCTTGTGCTGCGGTTCCCCGCTGGCGCGGGTCACTTTGTAGTTCATGAAGCGTAGCAGGTCGCCGCTTTGCAAGCTCGCGTAGGCCTGGTGCACCATTGCGGGATAGAAACGCTGCAGATCCTGGGGCGAGCGAAAGGCAAAGTCGGTAGCATACTCCGCTGCCGGGGCCGTCCAGTAGTAGGGCACGCCTTCCTTGAACAGCGTCGGTTCCAGCGGATTGCTCTGGCGTGTCCAGCCATCCAGCAGCTTGGTCCAGTTCGTCTTCAATTGCTTATCGGCCAACCTTTGTGCCGCTGCGAAATCCTCAATCCAGGTGAAACAATTGTCCTTCTTGGTGTGGGCAATGCCGGCCTTGAGGAGTTGCTGCCCAAGCCAATCACGGCCATTGATGCCGATGTGCATCGTGAACGGGAACCAGGTTTGCAAGCGCGTGTAGCGCAGGCCGAAATCCTCATCCCAGTAATAGTCCTTAATCAAGCGTAGGCTGAACGGTTTGCGGCTTGGGCGCTGGCAGCGGGCCGGGGCGCGGGATCGGCGCATCCCGTAGCCGGGTCGCTTGCGTCGGGTTTTGTCGTCCATGAACACCTCTCAATC
>VGYC01000231.1 GCA_016873095.1 Planctomycetota bacterium
CGTAGATCGCGTCGTCGCGACGACGACTACGACGACTACGACGACTACGACGACCGCCCAGTCGACGACCGCCCAGTCGACGACCGCCCAGTCGACGACCGCCGCGCGACGAGATCAAGGAAGAAGACCGGCCGCTTCGTCCACGCTGCCGGCGACCGCGCGAAACCGCAGGCGGCGATCCATTCTTTTCATGCACTTTCTACAATCTCCAGAACGCTCCGACTCACTCCAGGAGATACCCATGAAACCTCTTCCCCGCGCGCTGGCACTCTTCATCACCCTCGTTTGCGTCCCGTGCCTTCATGCCCAGGCGCTGCCAGGCACCGAACTGCTGGAAGGCAAGGAGGATCTGGCCGCCAAGATGGTGGCGGGCATCGACAAGTACCTGTCGCGCGAGATCCAGAAGGCGGCCAAGGACCGGCGCAAGCTCTGGAACTACGATTTCGCCTCGCCGGAGGCCTACGTCAACTCGGTCAACCCCAACCGCGAGCGACTCAAGAAGGTCATCGGCGTCATCGATCAGCGACTACCGGTAAAGGGACTCGAGTTCACGGGCACGACGGGGCAGCCGGCGTTGATCGCCGTGACGCCCGAATACAAGGTGTACACGGTGCGCTGGCCGGTGCTGCCCGGCGTCCATGGCGAAGGGCTGCTGTTGCAGCCGAAAGGCAAGCCCGTGGCCGACGTGATCGCCATCCCGGATGCGGACTGGACGCCGGAAATGCTGGTCGGCCTGGCGCCGGGAGTGACGCCGCAAGCACAGTTCGCGCGCGTGCTCGCGGAGAATGGCTGCCGCGTCGTCGTGCCCACGTTGATCAACCGCGACGACACCTGGTCGGCCAATCCGATCATCGGCCGGGCGACCAACCAGACACATCGCGAGTTCATCTATCGCATGTCCTTCGAGATGGGCCGGCACGTCATCGGCTATGAAGTGCAGAAGGTGCTTGCGGTCGTGGACTGGTTCGCGGCGCACAAGGACGCGCCGCCCATAGGCGTCATGGGCTACGGCGAGGGGGGCATGCTGGCGCTTTACAGCGGCGCCATCGACACGCGCATCAAGTTGACAGCAGTGAGCGGCTACTTCGGTCCACGCGACAATCTCTGGCAGGAGCCGATTTACCGCAACGTCTGGGGGCTGCTGCGTGAATTCGGCGACAGCGAGATCCTGTCGCTCATCGTGCCGCGCGGATTCATCGGCGAGGTGTCGCGGTTTCGCGTGACGGAGTCGCCTCCGGCCCGGCCCGGCCGCGGCGGTGCGGCCCCCGGCGTGCTGAGCGCCCCGAGCATGAAAGAGACCTTGGCCGAGATGGGTCAGTTCATGAAGCTGGTCCCCAAGAGCTTTCAGCGTGGTCCGGTGCAGTACTATTACCCGAAGAGCGACGATGCCGCCTTCCAGGGCCCGGGTTTCGCCTTGACGATCCAGAGCTTTTTGAGAGACCTGACCGGCTCCGCCAGGGCGACTGCCCACCAGCATGAGCCGCCCAAGGACGTGCGCGGCAAGTTCGATCCCAATCGACGGCAGAAACGCCAGTTTGACGAGCTCACCGACTACACGCAAAAGTTGCTCCCCGACGCCGCCCGCCGCCGCGACCAGTTCATCTGGAAGAAACTCGACACCTCGTCGGTCGAGAACTACGAGAAATCGACCGACAAGCTCCGCGATTATTTCTGGGAGGAGATCATCGGCAAGCTGCCGGCCCCGACCATGCCGATGAATCCGCGCACGCGGCTCATCTACGAAACACCGAAGTGGAAGGGCTACGAGGTCGTGCTGGATCTTTACGACGACGTGTTCAGCTACGGCATCCTGCTCGTGCCCAATGATCTCAAGCCTGGCGAGAGACGCCCGGTCGTAGTCTGCCAGCACGGGCTTGAAGGCCGGCCCACCGACGTGGTCAATCCCAATGAGAAGACGCGCTACTACAACTCCTTCGGCGCCCAGCTTGCCAACCGCGGCTTCATCGTCTTCGCCCCGCAGAATCCGTACATCGGCCAGAACGCCTTCCGCCAAGTGGCACGCAAGGCCAACACGCTCAAGCTCAACATGTACTCGTTCATCGTCCGCCAGCACGAGCGCATCCTTCAATGGCTGACGTCGCTGCCGTTTGTCGATTCGGCCCGCATCGCCTACTACGGGCTCTCGTACGGCGGCAAGGTCGCCATGCGTATCCCGGCCATCCTGCGGCAATACTGCCTGTCAATCTGTTCCGGCGACTTCAACGAATGGATCTGGAAGAACATCACGATGGACTGGATGGGCAGCTACATGTTTACCGGTGAGTATGAGATGTACGAGTTCGACCTGGGTAACACCTTCAACTACGCGGAGATGGCCGCGCTCATTGCGCCGCGGCCTTTCATGGTGGAACGCGGCCATGACGACGGCGTCGGCCTCGACGAATACGTTGCCTTCGAGTACGCCAAGGTCCGCCGCCTGTACTCACGACTGCGCCTCCCGGACCGAACGGCCATCGAGTTTTTCCCCGGCGGCCACGAGATCAACAGCCGCGAGACCTTCGCGTTCCTGCACCGGCATTTGAAGTGGCCGGCGCCGAAATGAGCAGGTTGTGAACGCCGAGCGGTGGTGCCGCGCTTGAGGTGAGAAAGAGACGGGCATCAGCGCGGCATCTGCGCCTCAGCCAGCACTTCGGTGGAGCATTGCGGGCAGATGCCGTGGGTGAAGTCGGCGTGCGTGCGGTCGCGAATGTAAGTCTCCACCTGGTGCCAGGCGCCTTCCTCGTCGCGGATGCGCTTGCAGTAAGCGCAGATGGGCACGATGCCGCGCAGCGTACGGATTTCCGCCAGCGCGATCTCCAGGGCCAGCCGCAGTTGCCGTTCTTCCTGGAGCGTGACGAACTGCCGGCGTCGCCAGCACTGCAAGCCATGCGAGATGATGAAGCCGAGAAGATTGGCAAAGACGTTGGCCACGATCACGACGGTCGTGGTCATTTCCTGCGCGGGCGACTTGACGAGCAGCACGATCGCGATGTTGCCTATTGACATGAGCACGGCCGGCACCGTCTGATAGGACAGGCGTATCGGCAAAGCCACGTATGTCAGAACAACAACGAGCACGTCCCAGACCGCATGACTCAGATAACCAGGCGGCCGGGTGAAGTTGACGAATAGCAGCACGCTGACCTGAAGCAAGCCCCAGAGCAGCAGGCCGCGTTCCATGATTTCCATGCTGGAAATCCGGCGCAGCAGCACGAGAGCGGCAAGCGTGGCGGCAACGGCGGCAAGTCGCACGGCGGCCAGCACGAAAAAGGTCGGCCCGAACCCGAAGAGCTGATAGTCCGATAGCGCGAACAGCAACGTGGGCAACAGCGTCAGCCAGCCGATGAGGTTGGCCTGCCGGCGTGCATGGGGGAATAAACGCTGGCGATACTCCGCCTCACGTTGGGTGGACGCCAGGTTGCCCCAGAACGTGAACCTGGCCGCGCGCGGCGCGGATGCGTCTCGTTCGAGCGAATCGTCAAACGCGATGTTGAACATGGTGGCAACTCGGCAACTGCCTGGCAGATTGCGACGCCGAAATCATGCACAATTCAGGCACCCTCGATCTTCTTGGCACGCTTCGTTTTCGGTCCCTTGCCGGGCGCCCCCAATCGTTCATCGACCTTCTTCAGCATGGCCTCCAGATCTTTTGCCTGCATCTGTCCCTCGGCGAATGCGGCATTGGCGAGTACCCTGAATCGTTGGTAGAAGACAATGGTGACGTCGGCCTTGGCGGCAATGTCGTAGCCCTTCGGCCCTTCCTTGGGGAAGATGGCGACGACTACGTGCTTGCGGCCTTCCAGGCTGGGCTTGAGCTTGGCGAGCAATGCCTCGCGGGCGGCGGTTTCCTCGATGATCTTGTCCGTGTCTTCTTCCTTCGAGTTGGTCGCGGAGGTGTGAGCAGCGGGGCTGAGGACGATCACGAAAGCGCCCAGGTCCTTTTTTTGATGGCGTTCCGCGCTCTGTTCGAGCTTTTTCAACAAGGTCGCCAGCGCCTCGTCCTTCCCCTCTGCGGGCTCGCGGACGAAGACCATGATGGCCGGATTGACATCGTTCTGGCAGACGAGACAGTGATGTCTGCCGGCGTGCTTGCCATTGATGTTGAGAGGCGCGACCGGACGGAGTGCGCCCGGCAGCTGAGTTCCGACCTGCGGCCCGGACTTGAGCGGCTCAGCGCCGGCTTGGAACAGGAACATCGACAAGGTGAGCAAAGCAAAGCGCATGATTCGGCACCTCGGCAACTGCGCCGCCTGTGTTGCCGGGCGCAAAACCGCAAGCGACGTAAGTTAAGATGCAGCATGGCGCGCGGACGCGGCGATTGTCAAGAGCAAGCACCGGGCCCGCGGGAGAATCTCCCGCGGGCCTGGAGAAGCCGCGTAGGACGGCTTTCCTGAGCCGTCTGGTCGGACGACGGGTCGGGAGACCCGTCCTACGAGACGTTGTTAGCGGGAGCTCTTGGACTTGGAGGAGCTCTTGCCGGTCTCGCAGCAGCCACAGCAGACCGGGGTGTTGTTGATCATGACGCAGCAAGTGCAACCGGCATCCATCATGCAGCACATGCAATCGCAGCAGGCCTGGATCATCTCGCAGCACTGGCTGTCGCCGCTGGTGCAGGTCAGGCACATGCCGGAGTCGGTCATCTCGCACTTGCACAGCCCCATGGTGAGGTTGCAGGTGCAGACCGGCATGCCGTTGTACATGACGCAGCAGGTGCACAGACCACCGGTCAGCATGGAGCAGAGGTTCTGGACCATGCTGCAGGCCATCTTGTCGTCGCAGCTACAGGTGATGCGGCAACCGCCCTGGCACTTCTCCATCTTGAGAGTGCAGCGCGGCACCATCATCATGTTTGTGGGCGTGATGCCCGTGGAAGCGGACGGCGTGGTGCCCAGCCCCGGCATGCCCATGCTCGGCAGCGACGTCCCGGTCCGCTCCATCATGATCGTGCTCGACATTATGCAGAACTCCTTTCCCAGGCCGGCGTCACTGCCGGTTCCTGATGTGACCCCCGGAAGCCCCGCCATGGGACTATCCCCAGGATGGGGAAGATTATAGATCGATGCCGCCGAGAAATGCAACCTAATTACGGAACATTTTTCCAGCGCAGTCCGTTCAGTACGCCTATCCAGCTTGCCAGCGATCGGTAGCGAATTTGCGGAAAGTGCCTGGCTTGACGGCGCCGGCGCCGACTTTCAGGCCGCGCACCGCGATTGAACGCAGGAAAAATCAAGGCTCTTGACCGATAAGGGAGAAATCATGAATTTTCGGCCCTCCCAAGTTTCCTAGAGGACCACACCCATGTCTCGCTTCCCGCTGCCCGAGCAAGACCGCTTCCGCTTGCCGCAACCCGCTGATCCGGGCATCACCCCGGAAGGTTTCGTCGGCGTTCTGGTGCCAATTTTCCCGGGCCAGACTGTCGAGCAGCTGAATGGCATCTACCAGCAAGCGTTTGCCAAGGCCCAAGCCGTTGCCCGGCACTCGATTCTCGAGCGTGATTTGCTGGGATTCTGGAATTGAATCCCAGGTCGCAAATGCCAAGAAGCAAACAAGATCCCAAGTCTGGCGCCTGAGATCTTGTGATGGTCGTTTGTTGATCGTGACCTGCGCTTATTGCTTGGCTGCAATGGTCTGGAACAGTGGCCGGACCACCGCAGGGACGATGTGATTGTCTACCATGTCCTGGCAGATCTGCCGTTGTTGCTGGTAGGACTCGCCAAAGGTCTTGCCGCCTTGCCGCCCCCAGTATTGCCGCACGGTGAAATAGACGCTGATCGGCGACTCGGCGAATTGCCCGGTGCGCACCTGAAATGCATTGGTCCGCGTCTCGATATTCAACCGGCACTGCAGCCGGCACGCCTCGTCGAGTGCCAGCATCAGCGACGGCTCGTAGTTGATCACTCGTGAGCCGGGAATCTGCAGCAGTGATTCCAGCGTCGTGTTCAACCCCAGGGCTTCGGCGACCACCTCGTCGTGATTGCCGGTGAATACGAAGTCGAAGGCGAACAGCACGTCCAGGGCCTCGCAATCCAGCGCTCCGAAATCGAGATGATACGGTGCAACCTCAAGCAGCCGCTGGTGATGCGTGTCGGCAGCCTCGAGCGTCGGCGGGTTGACGAAGCCCGAGGAGAAGCGCTTGTTCTCCAGAGTCACCCAGCGATAAGCGCCCTGCTCGCGGTCCTCCTCCAGCACATACTCGCCGGTCTCACGGCACTCAAAGTCGGTCAGCGGCGGAAAGGACTTTTGCAAACTGTTGAAGAAATGCAGGACGGTTTCCCGGCTCGTCGGCAGCTCCATCTTGGTGTTCACATAGGTGTAGACTCCGAAATCGTCACACAAGGAGCTGTATGGGGTCATTTTAGGGTTCCTCAAGCATTAGGAGAGGGAACCGAGATTAGCCGGCTTATCTCATTGTTCGGGTTTTACCCAATAAATGCAAGGTCCCTCCGGACATTTCCTTGTCGGTCAGTCTGGGAAAGCCAGGCAGAGAAGGTAAAAAAACCTCGGCGGCTCACGGGCAGTTGAGCACGCCGAGGTAGGCTAACAACTGTTGGGCAGACTGGCGTGAGCCGAGTCCGCCTGGCTGGTGTTGCGCTCCGGGCCTGGCGCGAGTATCTGGCGCGCGAAACCGACGAGCGGGCTTCAATGACGCTTGTCGGCTGGACGAGGCTTCTACGCTGGAACCGCGAGGCCCAGCACGACTTTCTCCGGGGTCGGGATGGCGAGATTGGACTGGTGCACCCAGCGGCCTGAATCCGGCGCTCCGTGCCAGCGTTGCAGACTCATCGACTGCACGTGGCTGCGCTCTTCCTCATCCAGCAACTCGAAGTAGGCGCTGCGCAGTCCGGCCCGCACCTGGGTGGACGAGCGATGCAGGTAGATCAACTGCTCGGGACGATCGTCGAAGATGGCCACTGCACGCCAGCATTGCGGCTTGGCCTCGGTATGGTAGAACATGGTCGGGACCCTCCTTGGTCGAATCGTGAATCAGGCTTTCCAGCCCGACGGGAAGCCTGCCGGTCGCTTGTCGCCGACGGCTGAGGAGATAAATTTTGCGGAGTTGCATTTTTCAGTCAAGGGCAATTCACAAACTCGCAACTTGACCGACCTTCCGCCACGACATAAAAATCCTGCATGCCTCCGGAACCCGGCTTCGACCTGTCCGCATACTTCCCGATCTTCCTGTACCTGGCGATCATCCTGGGATTCGCGGGCACGACGCTGATCCTCGCGCACGTCGTTGGACCGCGCCGCGACACCAGCGTCAAACTGATGCCGTACGAATCCGGCATGGACCCCGTCGGCGACGCCCGGCAACGCTTCGACGTCAAGTTCTACCTGCTCGCCATCATGTTCCTCGTCTTCGACGTGGAGTTGCTGTTTCTGTATCCCTGGGCGGTGGTCGCGTATCGCGAAGGCGGCTTGCCGGCCTTTCTGAGCGGGCCGGTCTTCTGGGGCGTGCTCGTCTTCATCGCCCTGCTGCTGGTTGCCTATGTCTATGACTGGCGGAAGGGGGTGTTCCGATGGCGATGAATGCCCCGGAAGGGGTTCTTCTCGGCAAGCTCGACCACCTGGCGAATTGGGTGCGGGCCAACAGCCTCTGGCCAATGCCATTCGCGACGGCCTGCTGCGGCATCGAGCTCATGGCCACGGGGGCAAGCAAGCACGACATCGCTCGCTTCGGCGCGGAGGCCATGCGCTTCAGCCCGCGGCAATGCGACCTGATGATCGTCGCCGGCCGGGTGGTGATGAAGATGCTCCCCGTGCTCCAGCGCATCTGGCTGCAGATGCCGGAGCCAAAGTGGTGCATCTCGATGGGCGCCTGCGCCTGCTCGGGCGGCGTCTTCGACACCTACGCAGTCGTGCAAGGCGTGGACCGCTTCATCCCGGTGGATGTATACGTCCCCGGCTGCCCGCCCCGGCCGGAGGAGCTGCTGCGCTCGCTCATCGACTTGCAGGAGAAGATCAAGCGCACCGGCACGCTCACCGGCCGCGAGTTTGCCGCCCGCACCGAGCACCAGGGCCCGGTCCCCGTGCCGCAGATTCCCGGCAACGTGACCGTGGCCCCCGGCGACTATTCCAAGACGACGCGCTTGAGCCTGAACTGAATCAACCGCTTGCGGTTTCGCGCGCTTGCCCGGACCAAGAGGATCGACCCCCGGCAACGAATCTTAAACAGCGTCAATGTTCGCAACCTGCTCCAGGAATGAATGTTACGGCGAATGTAAGGCACCGGATTCATTGCCGGGGTGCTGAGAGGGGGGTAGCAACGCAATGAATCCGAAAATGAAACGCGCGATGCCATGAACCACGAAGAACTGCTCAAGCAGCGTTTCGGCGAAGGCTCGTTCACCACGAGCGGCTTCCGCGACAACCGCCGCATCGTCGTGGCCGCGGATAAGCTATTCGACGTGCTGAAATGCCTGAAAGAAGATGCCGGCTACGATATGCTGGCCGACATCACGGCCGTCGATTACTTGAAATATCCCGATGCCCGCGATCGCTTCGGCGTCATCCACGCCTTACTCAATACAACAACCGGCGAACGGCTGTACGTGAAGACGTTTCTGAACGAACCGGACCTGGATGTGCCGTCGGTGTTCTCGCTCTGGAAGGGGGCCGACTGGATGGAGCGCGAGGTCTACGATCTTTACGGCATCGTCTTCACCGGCCACCCGGACCTGCGCCGCATCCTGCTGCCGGAGGAGTTCACCGCCCACCCGATGCGCAAAGACTACCCGCTGCGCGGCCGCGGGGAGAGACATAACTTCCCGGTGATCACGCGGGCAGAAAGTTAGCGGCTTGTTTACGTTTCGCGTTCGCAGGATGCCTGCCCTGATAGTATCCTCCGAGCGCGAAACGTAAACCCAGACAAAGACATGCCTCTCGAACTGCTACAAGCCGGTACTGCCGATCAGGAGTACCTCTGGACGCTGAATTTCGGGCCGCAGCATCCGGCCACGCATACCACCCTGCGCCTGGTCCTCACCCTCGACGGCGAGAAGATCGTCAAGGCGGTGCCGGACATCGGCTACCTGCATTCCGGCTTCGAGAAGCTGGGCGAGGACCTCGATTTCAACCAGTATGTCACCATCGTCGACCGCATGAACTACATCTCGCCCATCGCCAACGAGATTGCCTGGCATCACGCGGTCGAGAAGCTGATGGGCATCGAGCTGACGCCGCGCTGCCGCTATCTGCGCACCATCCTGGCCGAGCTGGCCCGGATCAGCGATCATCTGCTGTGCGTGGGGGCCGCCGCCCTCGACCTTGGAGCGTTTACTGCTTTCCTCTACGGTTTCTACCAGCGCGAGTTGCTCTACGATATCTACGAGACGGCGGCCGGGCAGCGCTTCCATCCCAGCTCTACCCGCGTGGGCGGACTACTCTTTGATGTCAACGATGTCTTCGTCAAGAAGGTCCGCGACTTTGTCAAGAACTTTCCGAAGACGCACGCCGACATCGTCCGGCTCTTGAATCGCAATCGCATCTTCATCGAGCGCACCCAGGGCATCGGCGTGCTTTCCAAGGAGGAGGCGATCAACCTGAGCTGCACGGGGCCGATCGCGCGGGCCAGCGGCGTGGTCCGCGACCTGCGCAAGGATGAGCCTTACCTGGCCTACAAGGACTTCGAATTCAAGGTGATCTGCGCCAGGGCCGGCGATTGCCTGGCCCGCTACCTGGTCCGCATGGACGAGATGTTGCAAAGCCTGGGGATCATCCACCAGGCGATCGAGAACCTGCCGGCCGGGCCGGTGAACGTGGATGTCGAAGGCAAGGACGTGTTGCCGGACCAGCAGAGCATCTACCGCAGCATCGAAAGTCTCATCCAGCATTTCGAGCTGCACATGCCGAACCGGCAATGGCAGCCGCCGGTGGATGAGGTCTACGCGGCCACGGAATCGCCCAACGGCGAGCTGGGCTTCTACGTGGTCTCCGACGGCAGCGGCGTCGCCTACCGGGCCCGCACCCGCCCGCCGTCGTTCATCCACTTCGCCATCTTCCCGTACCTGATCGTCGGCCACCAGATCAGCGACGTGGTGGCGGTGCTGGGCAGCTTGAATATCATTGCCGCAGAGCTGGATCGGTGACTATCGTTTAGCCGAGCCAACGGCGAGCGTAACGTGGCCGCCACGAGGTGCGAATGCCATTTCTCAGCGATGACCTCCGCCAGAAGATTCTCGCCTACTTGCCGCGCTATCCCAGCAAGCAGGCGGTGACGGTGCCGGCGTTGCACCTGGTGCATGACGAGCTGCGCTGCGTGCCGCGGCAGGCAATCCGCGAGATCGCCGAGATGCTCGACCTGAGCCCTGCCGAAGTTCACGACACCATGACCTTCTACCAGTTCTTCCGCGAGGAGGACGCCCCGCTCGGAAAGACGCGATTATGGGTGTGCCGCAGCCTGGCCTGCCAGCTTCGCGGCGCTGACGAGTTGCTGGACAAGCTGTGCGGC
Source organism: Planctomycetota bacterium (assembly GCA_016873095.1). GTDB lineage: Bacteria > Planctomycetota > Planctomycetia > Gemmatales > Gemmataceae > VGYC01. The sequence continues at coordinate 10,451 of VGYC01000231.1, forward strand.
AAGCTGGGCGTCAAGCCCGGACAAACGACGCCGGACGGCAAGGTGACACTCGAGTTCGCGGAGTGCATCGGCGCCTGCGAGGGGGCGCCGTGCGTGCTCGTCAACGATGAAGCGCGGCTGAATATCGATAATGTCGATGGCCTGTTACAGAGTCTCGATCGCAAGTGAGCAATTCACAAATCGCAAAACCCAGGATCCAAACAAATCCCAAATTCAACATTGAAACAAACGCATTGACTATTGGCGATTGATGCTTGTTTGAGATTTGGTTCTTGATAATTGAGATCTTGCCCGCGATACCAGGGGAAAAACGAGATGGCCAGCAACCGTATTGGTTCACGGCGCGGGCAATAGAGATATTGCCCTTTGTTGATTGTGGTGGGCTTGGACTGCCTCGACAAGCCAGTCGAAGACGTTGCAGGATTGGCGGCGGCAGGTTTCGATGACAGTCAGCAGTCGCTCGACGAACTGACTGCCGGACGCTGATTGCGTGCCGAACGAGAGCTTCCGCCAGATGACCGCGTGCCGCAGCGCTTGCTCGGCGGCATTGTTGG
>VGYC01000232.1 GCA_016873095.1 Planctomycetota bacterium
CATGCTCCGATCTTCAGCCCCGTTCACGGGGCTTGCCGCGTCAGCGGTATTCGGCCCGCCGTTGACGGCGGGTTGGCACTGCGCTCTCTCCCAGTCCCGAGCCCCGTTCACGGGGCTTCTCGCAGCTTGGCTTTAGCCTTTCCTTCGAGCCGCACCAGTCTCCACATGCCGCCTCACGATGGCTGAAGCCGAACCGCGAGAAGCCCCGTAAACGGGGCTGCCCGGCGGTGGCCGTGGCCCCTCGGTACCCGCCGTTAACGGCGGGCTTACACCGCTTCGCGGCACGCCCCGTGAACGGGGCTCCTAATAGTGCGACCCGACACTCGAAGCTCATTTCCCCTTCTCCATCTCGCTCACGAGCCGCTGAAAATCGGCCAGAGGCCGCAGCTCCCGGAAATCGTCGTCGGTCCTCAGCCTGGCCACGTCGCGCCAGCCGTTGGCCGCGGCCTGGCGCAGAAACTCGATGGCCGTGCTCGTGTAATGACCGTGCAGCCGGGCATCGTTCTTGACGGCGGCGGCCGAGAGAGCGTAGATGCGGGACCATTCCACACACCGACCAATCGCATGGCCTGCTTATTTCCCCCATCACTTTTTCGATTGGGTCATTTCTGGCCCGCGCGCTTCTCGAAGGCGGCCAGCTCCTGCCAAAACTTATGCCAATCCGCCCGTTCGCTCTCTGGCAAACGGCCTAGCGCTTCGGACCCGCGCACTCCGGCGAAATCAGAGTCGCGTTGCCAGTGTTGCATCGCCTTGACCACGCCAGGGCGCGCCTTGATTCGATCCTTCTCCATCTGTTGGCGATACGCCACCAAGTCTGCGCGCAACCAGTCGAGAGCCTGCCGGCGAAGCCCGGCACGATCCAATTCCTTGGCCGGTGCATCCTTGCCATGGCCGCAGCCGGCAAGAGCAGCGAAGCAGGCGGCGTTGTAGCGGTATTGGGCTCTCAGGTCCTCCGCCAATTGTGGCTGGGCTGCGAAGGCTTCAGCAAAAAAGCGCACCCCCGTAGCGTACAACTTGTTGTAGGGCCTTATGTAGTGCAATGCTAATTCGAGGCATTCGGTCGCATCGGCCGGTTGCCTCTCACCCTTCAGCACTTGTGACAGCTTCTCGGCGACCCGTAGGTGTTGTTGGGAGAGCGTGTAGTTCGGATCGATCTTGAGAGCAGCTTGAAATTCGCGAATCGCCCCGACAATGTCTCCTTTCAAAAACAAGCATAGGCCTAGGTGATCACGGGCTTGGACGAGATCAGGCTGAACGTCAAGCGCTGCGGCGAAATGGCGCATTGCTCCATCCACGTCTGCCTTCTTGCCGACGAATAGTGCGCCGAGGTTGGTGTGAGCTTCGGCAAATTTGGGGGCAATCTCGAGAGCGGCTCGATACGCGTCGATTGCGCCATCGACTTCCCCCTTGGCCACGAGCGTAAGGCCCAGGTGGTATTGAGCCGCAGCGTAATTTGGTTCGATCCTGAGCGCCCGCTTTAGTGCACGGATGGCCCCGTCGAAATCCCGTTTCTCGCGCAGCGCACTGCCAATGCCAGCGTGGGCAGAAGCGTATTGAGGATGGATTTTGACAGCGACTTGATAGGCGCGGATAGCACCATCGAAGTCCCCTTTAACATATAGCGCAGCAGCTACGTTTACGTGAACACCCGCGGTCTCATGGCGCAATGCGAGCGCCGCCGTCAGATAGCGCAGCGCCTCATCGGGCTTCTTCAACTCGGTCAGACAGAAGCCCAGACAATGGTTCAACCAGAAGTTGCCAGGGTAACGCTCCTGCCACGTGCGCAGAATTCTCTCGGCGTGAATCCACTGTTTTTCAGACACAAGGCCCATCGCCAAATTGACGACGCTCGCCGCGCGTAAGTCTTCCCGTGCTTCGCGAGCGAATCGCACTAGGGCGGAGCCGTCCCTTCGCACTACTGCCGCACGCCATTGCGGCCAGAACCCGTCGGTCGGCTCCGTTGCTACCAAAAGCTTTTCCAGACACTTCCCCTCGACGCTTTCAGGATTGATGAAATGCCACCAGTCCTGGATCGCTGCTATCAAGATTTCGCGCAGGCGGCTACTTCGTAGGCGCTGTGCGGCAGCGCCAGGGTCTGCTAGGTTAATACCGTACTTGGGCAGCAGCGTTGCGTACAAGGCCGCGCACCGCTTGGCGTCGAACTGGCTGTTCACCGTGTCCGTGCGGGCCTTTTCAATTTGCATTCGGTCCAACTCGGTCAACAGCTTGCTATCGGTCCGCGCAGCATCTATCGCTTGTCGCACCTCCCTTACTCGCACCTCCAGTTCGTCGCTGCTTATACCACTTGCTGTCAATTGCTCCGCTCGGAGCATTGCCAACTCGGCCTGCTTCATGCTCGCCTCCATGCGACCCGGGTTGTCGTCCATGAGCTTGTACCCTTCTTCGATGAGCGTCTTGGCTTGTGCAAGTGCCTCTGTTACGCTCATTTCCGTGGCGCGCTGTCGAGATAACCGATCGTTGTAATGCCACCCGGCCCAGACACCGCCCAGCAGGAGTGCTGTCAAAAATGACACCACTATACTTGCCACCAGCGTCTTATGCCGCCGCGCCCATTTCCGCACCCGTTGCACCAGCTTCGGCCGACGAGCACGAATCGGTTCATCCGATAGGAACCGCCGCAGATCATCCGCCATCTCCTGCGCCGTCGCGTAGCGATCCGCCGGGTTCTTCTCCAGGGCCTTCATGACGATCGTTTCCAGCTCGGCGGGGATGGCCTTGTTCAGCTTGCGCGGCAGGCGCGGGTCGTCGAAGGCAATCTGGCGGAGGAGGTCCTGGCGGTCGCGGCCATGGAAGACCGGCTCCAGCGTCAGCAGCTCATAGAGGGTCGCGCCCAGGGAGTAGATGTCGGTGCGGTGGTCGATGACGACGCGCTTGGCGAGGGCTTGCTCGGGGCTCATGTAGCGTAGCGTGCCGATCAGGTCGCCGGTCATCGTCAGGGCGCCCTCGGCGTGCTGGATGTGGGCGAGGCCGAAGTCGGTTACCCAGAGGCGGAGGTGGCCCTCGCCTTTCCCCTCACCCCCAACCCCTCTCCCGAAGGAGAGGGGAGAAGAGGTTTCGAGCATCAGGTTGGCGGGTTTGATGTCGCGGTGGACGATGCCGACCTGGTGGGCGTAGTCGAGGGCCTCGGCGGCCTGGATGCCGAGTTGCGCCACGGTACGGAAGAAGGCAGGGCTTTTGAGCGAGCGCTCGGTGGAGAGCGCGACCATGGTGGGATTGCAGATTTCAGATTTCAGATTGCAGATTGCTTCGGCGTCGGGCGCAGGATGGGCGCGCGTTGCCTCTGGATCGTCGGCCGGCTTCTTCGAATCTGCAATCTGCAATCCTACATCTGCAATGGCGGCAGCCAGCGTCACGCCATCGATGAACTGCATCGCATAGAAGTGGGTACCGCGCTCGCAGCCGACGGAGAACACCGGCACCATGTTGGTGTGATGCAACTGCGCCGCAGCTTGCGCCTCGTTCTTGAAACGTTGCAAGTGCCGCGGGTCAAGTGTCGCGGCGAAGGGGAGCACCTTGAGAGCCACGCGCCGGCCGAGAGAAACTTGCTCGGCCTCGTAGACGACGCCCATGCCGCCCCGGCCGACCTCGCGGATGATGCGGAAGTCGCCGAGGAGGTGTGGCGTTTCGTCGGCAGGGAGGGAATGCAAGTCCGACCTGCGATGAGATGGAGAGGATGCCAGGCCGACGATGTCGAGGGCGGCCAGCACGTTGCGGAGCAACTCGGCGGCCTCTGGATGGCGGACGGCGTATTCCTCGATGTCCGGCCGTTCGCCCTGCTTGTGACGCTCGATAAACTCGTCGGCGACGCGGGCCACCAGCGACTCCACGCTCTCTTGCAGCGATGCATCATTCATGGACGATCCTCCAGCAGGCCGTGCTGTTGCAACACTTTTTGCAGTCGAATCAACGCCCGGCCGTAGCGCTTGCGGGCGGCGGCCGGGTCGATCTCCAGAAGACAGCCGATCTCGTCGTAGGAAAACTCCTCGGCGTGACGCATGGTGAGGATGGTGCGGTCGTTGTTGGCCAGTTTGGCGACGGCACGGCTGACGCGGTCGGCGAATTCCTGCCGCTGGGCTTGCAGGCTGGGGGAACTCGCCGACGAATGATGGAGCAATGGCCGGGCTAGCAACAATGACGAACGGTCCGGAAGGGGCACCTCGCGATGGACGGAGCGGCGCTGGCGCTGGCGGTGGTCACGACGCAGGCCGAGCAGCCGCTGGTAGGCGGTCTTGCGCACCCAGAGGTGAAACGGCATGGGCCGACGTTTCAAGAAATCGTCCATTCGCCGCTCCACCTCCATCTGGGCGTCCTGGACCACGTCGGACGGATCCAGCCGCGCCCGCAGTTCGGCGTCGAGGTGAAAATCGACGAAGGCCTGCATGGGCGGCCGCCAGCGAGTCAGCAGCTCGTCCACGGCATGGGCGTCTCCATCGACAATCCGTGCCAGCAGGCCACGGGTCTGGGCCGAGTCGGGCTTCACGGGCAACAAGACCTCCGAATAATTACCTACCGTTGGCGAGAAAATGTGACAGGGAGGGGCAAGTTTTTTTACTGGGGCGCAGATTTGGGTTGAGGGCGAGGCTCCTGCCGCCACGTGGAGCGATATTAACCAAGTGGGTTCACGGCTCGGCAGGAGCCTCGCCCTCCCGAAGAACTTATGAAATGGCCAACCAGGCGCCCGGCGCGTTCACCACGCCCAGAACGCCAGGAATGGGCTGGACGTCATTCCGGGCCAAAGGTTCATCAAAAACTGTCAAAAAGTCGAGAAAGTTTGCCGCGAATCCATTAGAGCCGCCCGATGCGCGTCGATTCGTCCAGGTCAGGATGCGCCGAGGGGGTGTATGTCCCTTTCTGGACGAATCCTGGACGAATCCATGCCAAGAAGAGCATGAACATGGGGGCCCAGGAGCCAGTTTCGTCCGCGACAGCTGCTGCGGCATGGCCGGCGTGCGATTCGCTTCACTTGCAGGCCTTGAGGAAGGCCACCAGGTCTACCAGATCGCGCGGCGTGAGTTGCTGGTCGAGGCCGGCCGGCATGACGGAGATGCGGCTGGGTTGCATGTCCTCGATGTCGTTGCGCGTCAGGCGGATTTCCTGGTTGGGGCCGATGCCCAGGACGATCTCGTCGGCGGCGTCCTTGCGGATGACGCCGTTATGAACCTTGCCGTCGCGCATGGCCACCACGACCGGCTCGTAGCTGCGCACGAAGCTGGCGCTGGGGAAGACGATGGACTCCAGGAGATCGCGCTCGGTGCGGATGCCGCCGATGCGCGTCAGGTCCGGGCCGATGTTGCCGCCCAGGTAGCCTATGGCGTGGCAGGCGGAACAGGCGGCCTTGGCGCTGTTGAAGACCTGCTGCCCGCGGCGAATATCGCCGTCCTTCAGGAGCGGCACCAACCCCTCGAGCTTGGCCTTCTGCTTGCCGGCATCGACGTTGAGCAGTGCGTACAGCTCCTCGGCCTGTTTCTGGACGCCGGGGCCGAACTTCGCCAGCCGGGGTTTCAGCGTGTCGCTGCGCAAACTGCCGCGGACCGGCGACGACTTGAGTGCCGCCAGCAGGCCGGCACCAACCTGTGGATCGGACGACTGGCCAAAGGCCTCGACAAGACGATCCGCCTCCATGGGGCCGACGACGGCGAACGACTTCGTCAGCGCCCGCAGTTGATCGGCGGTCAAGCGCGATCGTGCCAGCACGTCGGCGGCCTGGCTGCGCGTCGCGACCGGCAGTTCCGGGTCGAGATGGCGGAGGAGAAAGTCGAAGAGCGCCGCATCGACCCGCGCCGGCCCGCCGGGAATCGCCGCCAGGGCAGGAAGCCGGCTGGCCGCGGAGAGCTTCTGGTTGTTGCCGATCGCCAACAGGGTCTTGGCGATGCCGGCCACGCGGGCGCCGTCCTTGGGATCGAGTCGCAGTGCGCGGACGGCAGGGATGGCCTCGCGAATGACGTCTTCGCTGTCCGTGGCCAGCACAGGGTTGAGCACGGCGATCCAGGTCGGCGGAGCCGTCTTCACATTCGACTGAGCGATCGCTTTGAGCGCCAGCCGCGAGGACCCGGGAGCTTGCAGCAGCCGTGCGAGCAACTCCTGAATGTGCGGAGCCGAGCTGAGCCGGGCCAGGTGGCGGGCCAGCTCATCCTGGTCGGTTGGCGTGGTCTTGCTGCCGGCCAGGTCACGCAAGACCCCGGCCAGCTCCTTGCCCCACTCCGGATGCCGCCCGGCAATCCACCAGGCGGCTTCCTTCATCGCCGGCGCAGACGAACCTAGCTCGCGTGTCACGCTGTCCGGCGTCAGGCCGCCCTTGTCCATCTGGTCGAGGGCGATCATGGCGGCACGGCGCGTCAGAGCGTTTGAGTCTTTCAAGCCGGCTGCGGTTGTCTTGAGGTCGTCGATCTCGATGAGGGCATAGACGAGAGAATGCTCCAGGATGCGGTCGTCGGTCCGTCCGGCGACTTCCAACAAGCTATGGACGGCACTGGCGTCGCCGATGCGACCGAGGGCCTCGGCAGCGGCGCGCCGATTCGGCAGCGAGCCGGTGTGCAGGATCCTTATCAGCTCGGGCAACGCCGACCGGTCGCGCCAGACGCTTGCCGAGTGGATTGCAGCTTGCTTGATGCTTGCGCCGCGCTCCTGCATTGCTTGACGAGCGACCTCGCGTGCTTCCGGCCAGGTCGATCTGGTTGCTGCCCAGACCGCATTGCGCCGTTTCTCGTCTGAACTGGAGTTTCTGAACACCAGGTTCTTGAGGACCTGATGTGTCTTGGCGTCGTAATCTCGCGCCAGAGCCTCGATGGCTCGCTTCTTCACCGCCGGGCGCGGATCATCGAGCAAGTCGGCCATCTGTACGGCGGTCATTTTCGCCCAGTCAAGCTTCTGGCCACGCGGATCGTCCGGCGACTTCGCCCCCTTCTTGCGCACGCTATAGATCGCGCCGAGCACGTCCGGCTTGTGGAGCTGCGCGGTCGGGCAGCACAGCTTGTACCAGCCGCCGGTATCGACCACGAGCAGGCTGCCGTCGGCATCCTCCAGCACGTCAGTCGGATGAAAGTCGAAATTGTCCGAGACCAGGAAATCTTCGTCCTTGCTTTTGAAGCCGGCGCCGTCCGGGACGAGGATGTGCCGCGTCACCTTGCGCATGTTGAACAGGCAGGCGAACAGGTTGTCCTGGTACTCCTTGCCGAAGACAGTGGACTCGTAGCGATGCAGTCCGCACGGAGCGGCGGCGCCGAGGTGCGTCAGCGGCGGCATCATGCTCGGGCCGGTCCAGGGGTGTTCATAGATGACGTTGTAATCCTTGCCATAGATGCCGCCGTAGACGGCATGAATGAGCCCGTCGCGCTTGCCGCCGCCGGGGTTCTGGATGAAGGTGCTGGTGAAGATGCGCTCGCCGCCGGGCGTGAACACGAGATCGACGGGATTGTCCATGCCGCCGGCCATGAGCGGCTCGACGCCGGTGCCATCCGGCCGGGCGCGGAAAACGTGGGCCGCCCGCGTCTTGAGCGGCTGCTTGCCGGGCCGCTCGTAGGTCTGCGGCGCGAAGGCGCCCTTGCACCAGTAGATCCAGCCATCGGGCCCCAGGTACGGGCCGTGCAGATCGTTGGCGCAGCCGGTGAGCGTCTTGCCCTTGAACCACTCGACGCGCTGGTCGGCCACGCCGTCGCCGTCCGTGTCCGTCAGCTTCCAGATGCTCGGCGGGGCGGCGACATAGAGCGAGCCCTGATGCCACATCGTCCCCTCCGGGAACATCATCTTGTCGGCGAAGACGATGCTCCTGTCGAACTTGCCGTCGCCGTCCGCGTCCTCCAGGCGGACGATGCGATGCGGCTTCTTTTCGAGCTGAACGGTGACTTTCTCATTCGAGCCGGAGGAATCGGACACGTAGAGCCGACCCTGCTCGTCGAAGTCGATGGTGATCGGCCGATTGACCAGCGGCGGGCCGGCGACCAGCTCGATCTCGAAGCCGACCGGCAGCGTAAACGTATGGCCGTTGAGCTTCACCTCTCGGGTCCTGGACGAACCGGACTGCCCGAAGACGGTCAGGAAGCACGCAAACAACGCTGGAATCGCCAGTGCGATGCGTCGCCGTTTCATGAATGAACCCTCCAGGTCGATTACTGAGAGTGTACCCGCCGCCATGATGCTCCGCCACTCGTGCCGCGATTTCGGTCGCGCTCGCCGTGCGCAGCATCGTGGTCTTGCACGACGTCATTTGATATGCATCACCGTTAGTGGCGGTTCATGAGTCTACTGGTGTATCATGCGATTCATCGCCCCTTTCCTGCTTGGATTCATCGTCGCAGGCTGTCAAGCGACCACGCAAGGAGGCAGGCTCTACGTCGCCTCCTGGAACGTCGAGAATCTGTTCGACACCGTGGATGATCCCGACGTGAACGGCGACGAGGAGTACACCCCCAGCGGCACGAAGGCCTGGACCGACGAGAAACTGAAGCGCGGACTGCAGAACCTGGCCCGCGTCATCAAGGACATGAACGGCAAGAAGGGTCCCGACATCCTGGGGCTGTGCGAGGTCGAAAACCGCCTCGTGCTGGCGATGCTGATAAAGGAACTGGCGTCACTGAAGCGCGATTACCGGATCATCCACAAGGACTCGCCGAGCAATCGCGGCATCGATTGCGCCATGATTTACGATGCCAGGGTGCTGCAAGCCGCCTTCGAGGGCTTCCACCTGGTGCCGGCCGGCAATACCCGCGACATCGTCGAGGCCGACTTCCGCATCGCCGACAAGCGTCTGCGCGTCTTCATGAACCACTGGCCGGCCCGGTCCAACCCGGAGAAAAACCGCATCATCGCTGCCAGGACACTGCGGAAACGGCTGGACGCGATTCTCGCCGTCGAGCCGAACGCCGACATCGTCGTCATGGGCGACTTCAACGACTACCCGACCAACGTCTCCATCCGCGAGCACCTGCGTACCGGCGCTGATCCCGGGGCGCTCAAGGCCGGCGAGCTTTACAACACAATGTGGCCGATCCACAACCAGAATAAAGGTTCCTACGTCTTCCAGAATCGCTGGGAAGTGATCGATCACATCATGATTTCTCCTGGCCTGCTCGACCAGAAAGCGTTCCGCTGGAAAGCCGACTCCACCCAGGCGATCATGTTCGACTACCAGATCTTCACGCCGAAGAAGGGCAACCAGATTCCGCGTCCCAACCGCAAGTACTCCGGCAACACCTACCACCGCAGCGGCATCTCCGACCACCTGCCGATCGGTTGTGTCGTCGAGTATTGATGCAACGCTGCGTTCGTGGCCACACGGTTCATCCTTCACGGTGTTCGCTGCTATTCGGCAAATCTTGACGAGGACGAGTCTTGCAGAGCCAGCCGCCGCACAATTCCATCAGAAACCGGCCCACCACCAACAAGGCGACCAGCACGGGAAAAAGCCACCACCAGCGCAGCCAAACCATCGGCTCTTCGCGAGGCTGCGGGGCGGGCGGCTCAATGGCCCCGACCGACTTCAATCCGGGACGCGTTGCGATTACTCCCTTGTCATCCCTCGGAGGAAGCGTCAACTCGCCGGCAGCGTCCGTCATGCCAAACTTCTTCGTGACGTGATCGGTGACCAGGATTCCGGGAGGAAACCGGAATCGAAAAGCCTCGTCCGGGATCGGCTCGTTGATCTTGACATTGCTGAACACCGCCAGCGAGGACAGGGTAACTTCCCCTTTCTTATGGGGGCGTTCCGTTTTCACGGCTTCAGGGAAAAAGATACCCGGCTGATGTTCGATGAAGCGCGTCACCGTGCGCACGATCTCGCCCGAGAAGGAGAATGGGCCCTGATGACGTTTCGCCGCGTTCTTGGCATGCTCTTTCGCGTTCAGTCCGCGGATCAGGTGTTTTCGTATTAGATAGTTGACACGCGGGTCAAACCAGAATTCAACGGTCTCGCGCAAGCTTGCTGTCACGATGGTGGGATCGATGGGCACAAAATCCTTATTCAGGGACTGGGTTCTGGAGAAGCCGATGTGGATCAGTTCCGCGATGTCCACGGATCGAAGCTGAAGTTGCAGGTCGATGGTTGGATGAAGCTTGAGTCGGACTCGTTCACGCGGCTCGACCAGAAACTCGTCAAAACTCAGGTGTTCTCTCCCGAAGCGAAATAACGCTAACTCCCACGGGTCGTAGCCAAAGCGTGACGCGCCGGGAGACAACCGGTCTTGACGTAGCTCGATGCTGCCGCCGGGTTTTTGGCCTGCCGAAGCCTTCCCGAGGTATCTGTAGAATTCCCACTGCACGGGTCCGTCAATGAAAATGTCTAACTTGCGCGAGTCCGACTCCTCGATGCAGCGGATGGTTTCGCTCTTTCCGTCAGACTCACCGCGTTGCCAGTATTTGACTCGAACGGGCGCAACCTTGACAGGCCGTCCCAAGTGAGAATGTGTGATCTGAACCTCGCAGGACAGCGAGCGAATAGACTTCCAGGTGGCAGCGTGCGCCGCGCGAACCTTTTCCAGCGCGGCGGCATTCTCGTCAGCCCTGACGAGATCGAGGGGGCAAACGAGCAACAGCAGAAAAGCCGCGACAGCCTTGAACCCGGCACATCTCATGTCGCCAGTCTAACCGAGCTCTGCAAGTCATGCCAGTATCGTCGAGTATTGAGGAGCCCGTTGCGATGTACGACGAGCCAGTCTTTTTTCGGTTCTCACCAAGGGGCAAGAATCTCTTCCCCCGCAGAACTCTCGACTTCGTAAGAATAAGCCCGCGGTTGCAGTTTTTTTCAGAATTTTTCGACCATCCTCCAAACCAAACGGGGATATATTGTGTTGTAATGGTAGCGCCCGCCACCTTCCCCGTTCGGCATTGGAGGCCGTCATGAAAATCGCGATCACCAAACCACTTTTCGCCTGGGACGCCCTGGAGGATTCGCCGTCGCTGCAATCGCTGCGTGT
>VGYC01000233.1 GCA_016873095.1 Planctomycetota bacterium
GCTGCCCAGGTGATTGACCGGGCCCGCCACCATTCGCGGAACCCCGCGGAAGCAAACCCAGACCAAGGAAACCTTGATTTTTCCAACGCATAGCATGGAGGGGCAGTATGAAACGTAATCGTAGTGCTTGATTGCCCCGACCGCGAGTCGCCGGCGACAATCTTGGCGTCCCCGCCCCGGCCGCCCTTGCTTCCCGCCCCGGTGGCGTTGCCCCCGTTGCCGGCGGTGTTATTGATGGTGCCGGTGTTGATCAGGGTCGTGCCGGCGCTCTTCGAATCAGCGTTTTTCGAATCGCTCCTGTTGCTGCGATCGCCGAGCAGCGGAGTCCTGCTGAGTACGTTGCCGCCGTTGCCGCCAAAGGCGATGGCGTCGCCGCCGCGCCCGCCGACGCCACCCTGGGCGTCACCGCCCCTGCCGCCGATGGCAAGGGCGCTTCCCCCCTTGCCGGCGGTGCCACGGTCGCCCAGGACGTCTCCACCCTTGCCACCAACGGCGATGGCGTTTCCGCCCGAACCGCCCTTTCCAAGAACCGAGCCCTTGCCGCCATTCCCGCCAATTGCGATCGCTGGTCCGCCGGTGCCGGCTTGGGTTGCCGGTACGGCACTGCCGCGATCCTTCTGCTGCCTGATGACTGGGGCCTTGACCGCTGGCTTGCTCTTGGCTTTTCGAACCTGGGCCTCTGCCAGTCCCTGGATCATCACAGTCATGGCCAGTATCCCCGCGAAGTGAAAGAAGCGACGTTTCATGGAACACTCCTTGCCTGGTTTGGTGAAATCACTGTGCAGAAGAACCACCTCGCCGGCACTGTCGGATGCCGGCGAGGATATGCCGCCAACGTCGATGAAGCAAGCAAGGCCGCAGGCCCGCTGCTCAATTCCCGATGAAAACCGCATCGCCGCCGCGCCCACCATTGCTGCCGTTGCCGGCCGTGTTATTGATGGTGCCGGTGTTGGTGACGGCGACGTTGCCGCGGCCCCGATCCGAGCTGCCGCCGACAAAGGTGGCATTGCCGCCGACGCCGCCGTTGCTGCCGTCGCCGGCCCGGTTGGTGATGGTGCCGGTGTTGTTCACAGTGGCGTTGCTTCGGCCGCGCCCCGAGCTGCCGCCGATGAAGGTGGCGTCACCGCCTTGACCCCCATTGATGCCGTCGCCGGCTCGGTTGGTGATGGTGCCGCTGTTATTCACCGTGGCGTTGCTTCGTCCACGGCCCGAACTGCCGGCGATGAAAGTGGCATTGCCGCCTTGACCCCCATTGATGCCGTCGCCGGCTCGGTTGGTGATGGTGCCGCTGTTATTCACCGTGGCATTGCTTCGGCCGCGGCCGGAGCTGCCGCCGATGAAGGTGGCGTCGCCTCCACGACCCCCGTTGACACCATTCCCGGCGATGTTGTTGATCGTGCCGCTGTTGTTTACCGTGGCATTGCTTCGTCCACGCCCCGAGCTGCCGGCGATGAAAGTGGCGTTGCCGCCGACACCGCCGTTGATGCCGTCGCCGGCCCGATTGGTGATGGTGCCGCTGTTGTTCACCGTGGCGTTGCTGCGACTGCGCCCCGAACTGCCGGCAATGAATGTGGCATTGCCACCGCGGCCACCATTGCTGCCGTTGCCGGCAATGTTGTTGATGGTGCCACTGTTGTTTACCGTGGCATTGCTTCGACTGCGCATCGATTGCAAGCTCATCGTACGATTGCTCGACGTCAACGAGCTACGACTGGAACTGACCTGGCCGCGGTTGCTCGAGCGCACTTGACCTCGGCCGGCAGCCCGGCACTCGGGCGAACTCGCCAGCAGCAGCGTGGTCGTCGCCAGCGCCGCCAGCATGCCGTGGTATCGTTTCACTTTCGACTCCTTGCTGCGTTGCAGCACTAGAGATGTAGCCCGCGACCCCCCGTCACGAGCCATGGCCGAATTGGCCCATCTCTTCTAACGGCGCGACAGCATTTGTGACAGAATTCGACCGAGATTCAGCTCGCTGTGGCAAGTCTACCAGATATGCAATTGCGTAAGGCTTGTCGGGTGAGTACGTTACAGGTTTCGAAGACATTCACTGGGTGCAGGGTCGGCGGGCCATCCTCATTCGCCGCCCGCTTGGACTGCCCGGATCTTCGGCAGCGTCAACAAACCGTTTCGTGGTAGCACTTGCTTGCGTCACGTTGAAGGTGCAGCCGCGATAATCATCAGGAGCAGCCCCAGGCACGAATGTTCGCGCCACTGGGCACGGACTGAGCCCCGGTCAGACCTTATCACCGTGCTTTGCAATTGCACCGAGAGCTTGGACGGGCCCACTCGCGGCACCATCGGCTGAGGAACAGATCGCGTTTCCTGGCGTCCCCCGGCGTCAATTCTTCAGCTGCCGGTACAGCGGCAGATGGCGGTAGTAGACCTCCAGCATGAGCAGGCGCAGGGCAGTCGAGCAGATGCGGCCGCCGGCGCGTTCGCGGGCGTCCACGGGGGCCCAGCTGCCGGCGAGGGCGCCCTTTACCGACTGGGTTTTGATGAGGTGGTCGCGCAGGCGGTCGTTCCAGGCTTTCCAGTGCGTTCCCTGCATGTGGTACATGACCTGGGTCGCGTGGTACCAGTAGTACGACGTGTCGCTGGCCGGGTTGGGAAGGTTCTTCAAGATGTAGTCGGTGCCGGCGCGCATGCGCGGGTCGTCGCGGCGGGCGCCGGTGAGCTGCAACGAGAGGAGCCCCTGCGCGGTCATGGCGGGCGTGGGGGCGGGGCTGGTGTAGCCGAACAGGCCGCCGGACGGCTTGTTGGCCTCGACCGAGGCGAGCCAGCGCCTGGCCCCCTGGAAGGCGGTCGAGGGCACCGTGAGCCCGGCCAATTCGCCGCTCTTGAGAGCCATCACCTGCCAGCCCATGACCGACGTGTCGCCCAGCGTGCCTGGCGTGTAGCGCCAGCCGCCGGTGGTCGGATGCTGGGCCTTGACGATGAAGTTGACAGCGCGCTGGGCGGGGTCGCGCAGGGCCGGGTCCTTGCTCATGCCATAGGCCTCGCACAGGACGATGGCGGCCAGGCCTTGGCCGTACATGGGCCGCGTGTCGCCGGGAAAGAACAGCGAGCCGTCGGCAGCCTGCTTCTGCGTGAGGTAGCGCAGGCCGCGCGCGACCGTGTCCTGGTGCTTGCCGCCCTGCTGGCTGTAGCCGGCGCCGAAGAACGGCAGCAGCGCCAGGGCGGTGCCGGCCGTGTTGGAAACGAAGGTGCCGGGATCGCCGCAGGCCGCGTGTTTGCCCTGGCAATTGACATGGAACTGGTTGAGGCTCCAGCTTCCGTCCTTGCTCTGGTGCTGGGCGAGCCAGTCGAGGCCGCGCTCCACCGCCGCCTCCGACTGCTTGTTGCCACCGAACGCTTCGACGAGCTTCTCGCGGTTTTCCTGCTTGCGGAGCATGAACGTCTGCGCGAAGGTCGGCTCGGCGACGCGGGCGAGCAGCGGATCGCGCGCCGGCAACCGCGGCAGCCGCTTGCCCAGGGGATCGACAACGGCCTTCTCGACCGGAAGCGCAGCCGGGCCGGGCAGGGGCCGCGAAAGCAGCGCAACCCTGGGAAGGTCCGGCGTCTTGAGCGCGGCAGGGACGGCGCCGATCTTCGCATCGGGCAGATTGAGGGTCGGCCGCTTCACGGTCACCTCGACCTCGGGCAGGGGCTTCAGCGTCGGCTTGCCTTCCGAGGCGAGCGCGGGCTGCGGGACCGGGGCCGGCTCGTCCACGAGGGCGGGCTTGGCGGGCAGCCGCGCCAGCCGTTCGGGCATCTGGCGGGCGCTGGGGCCGTCAGTCTTCGGCACGGCGGGAACAGGGTCGAGCAGGTGGGAGCTGCGCGGCAGGCCGCCGGGCAAGTTCGGAAGCGGACCGGCGGGCAACGGCCTGGCGGCGGCCGGAGCAGGCATATCGCGGCGGGCCAGATCCACGGCGGCGGCGGTCGGGTCGAACGCCTTGGTGCCAGGCTCGGCGGCGGGGGCGACGATCTGCACCGGGGCCTTTTCGGTGATGGCCACGTGCGGCGGTACGGCGGGAGCCGCGCGGGCCAGCAGCGGGGCGACCACAGGCGTTGGCGCGGGCGGGACCGGGCTTTCGGGCTTGGCGGCTGGCAGCGGCAAATCCGAACGAGGCAGCCGAACCTCGGGGCTGCTCGCCGGCAAGGCGCGCATGGCGGGCGTCGGGGCGGCCGTCTCCTGCCGCGCCAGCGCCACCTGCGTCGCGGTCGGCGCTTTCTCCTTGGGCCCAGCTTCGGCGGCGGGCGGCGGCGGGACGGGCTCAATCTCGGGCGCTGGCTTCAGTTCCAACTTGGCCTGGCGGGGCAGCTCCAGCGGGCGGCGCTCCAAAGGCGCTGGGTCAGGAGACTTGAACTGGACACGCTCCGGCTGCAGCGCCTTCCTCGCCGGCGCGGGCAGATCGAGCGGTGTGTCCGGGGCAAGCTTGGCCTCCGACGGCGCGGCCGCCTGCCGGGCCAGTTCCGGGTCCGCCGGCCGCTCCAGCTCGGGCAGTTCCGCGCGGGCGCCGAACGGATCATGTTGCGGCGCCGCCTGATTGGGGTCGTCGAAGAGCTGCGGCGCCGGTTCGCCGCTGATGATCTGGGCCACCTCGACGAGCACCTCGTGCAAGGGCGTCACCCACAGGTACATCACCAAGAGCAGATGCAACAGCAAGCTCGCGGCCACGAAGCGCGCCAGGATCGCCTTCTCCATGATCCAGCCGCGCCGGAAGAAGATGACTGCCAGCAACGCGCCCGTCACCAGCGTCAGCAGCAGCACCTTCCACCAGACGGCGGCGAAGGCGTCCCAGCGCGTCGTGGCGTAGCCGGTGGCGCCATAGACCTCCTCGGCCGTGGACAGAAACAGGCTGTCGGTGCCGTTGCGGTTGCTGGAGAAGACCAGCGTGTAGCCCTCGGGCGATAGTGCCGGCTCGGTTTCGTGCGCAGCAGTATTGATGGAAGGGCCCAGGGCCTCAGGAGCGGTCGGGCGGCCCTCAACGAGGCGGGCGCGGTAGAGGTCGAGGTTGGGCGGCTCGCCTTCACGCACCGGGCGGTCAGAGGCAAAATAGAGGAACTTGCCGTTGGGCGAGACGAAGGGAGCGCCCTCGTTAGACGTGGGCAGGTTCAGCTCGGTTAAAGGCTCCGGGACGGCCCAGCCCTGTTCAGCCGTGCGGCGGGCGACATAGAGGTCGAACTGCGTCAGGCCCGGGTGGGAGCGCAACGTGGCGGCCCACTGCTTGTCCTTCTCGGCTTCGGGCTTTTGCGCGGCTTGCCGGCCCATTTCGGCCGTGCGATTGGACGAGAAGTAGAGCGATTGGCCGTCGGGCGCGAGGGCAGGATCGTATTCGTGGGCCGGACTGTTGACGGACGGGCCGAGGTTGCGCGGCGCGGTCCAGCGGCCGCCTTCGCGGCGGGACACGTATAGATCGAAGCCCCCCAGGCCACCGGGACGGTTGGAGTAGAAGTACAGCTCGCGGCCGTCGGCGCTGAAGGCCGGGCCGATGTCGTCGGCGGCGCTATTGAGCTCAGCGACGGCCTCGGCGGGCTGCCAGCGGCCGTCCAGGAGGCGCGAGCGGTAGATGTCGGCGTTGCCGTCCGCATCGCGGAAGGTGAAGTAGAGCGTGCCGCCCGCGTCGGTCAGCCGCGGGCTGATGAGCTTGCCGGCGCGTCCCTCCGGCAGCGGCACTTCCAGACCACGCACCTGCGCCCAGGCCACCTGCCGCCGGGCGGGAGCGTCCGCCGCGTCCCACTCCGGCCCCTCGACCGAAACGACGCGCTCGATGCGCTGCGGCCGCACCCACCAGAGCAAGGCGAGCACGAGGATCACGCCGACGGCGGCGGCCGCCTGCCAGGAACGGAGGAAGCGCCACAGGGAGGCCCAGAGGCCCCGGCTATTCTCGGTCATCGTCTACCTCCTGGTCGAGTTGCACGTCGCATGTGCACGCCGTGGATTCCTCGGCTACATGACTCGCGGCCGGACAGGAATGTCCGGCCTACACGTTCATTGCTTTTGCAGGGCTGCGAGTCGCCAATCGATGCGTTCCTGCTGGCAGACGCCCATGATGTGGGCGGCGAACTGCAGCTCGGAGCGGCCATCGGCGCGGATCAGCACCTTCTGGTGCGGGTTCTTCTTTTGCGCTTCGCGGAGCAGGGCGAGCAGATGGTCCTCCTTGTACTCTTTCTGAAGGATCTTGTACTTACCGTCGCGGGTGACGTTTACCACGAGCTCTTGCGTCATGCTGAGCGGCTGCGCCTGTGCAACCTCGGGAAGCACGACCTTGAGCTCGCGCTCCTGCCGGTCCATGCGCGTGGCCACCAGGAAAAAGATCAGCAGCAGGAAAACGACGTCGATCACGGGGGTCATGTTGATGCCCTCGCCCTCGTCGGCAGCAGGCGGGAGTCGCATGGCTTGGTCTCCTCAAAGGCACACGGGTCAATCACGTCCCGCAGCGACAAGCTGGTCGGTAGCCCTGTCCGCAGCCGTCTCGCGCTGCTCGGCGCGGCCGAAGGCGGGGATCGTCTCCATGAGATACTCGTCGGTCTGGTGCATGGTGCGGTCGATCTGGGCGTTGAAGTAGGCGCCGGCCAGCACCGCCGGCACGGCGATGATGAGACCGGCGGCGGTGGTCAAGAGGGCGAGGTAGATGCCCTCGGCAAGGATCTCGGCGCGGCCCAGACCGGCCTGGCTGGCGGTGCGGAACGACATGATCATGCCGACGACCGTGCCCAGCAGACCGACCAGCGGAGCGACGCTGGCGATTACATTGAGCGGGCGGACGCGGCCGCGGAGCGTGGCAGCCTCACGGGCCAGGGCGTCCTCCATCGCCTTCTCGACCTCGACCAGGGGACGGCCGGTGCGCAGCAAGGCCGCACGCAGCACCCGGGCAATGGGGGCCTGGCTTTTCCCAGCCAGGGGGCGAAAGCGCTCGACGTCGCCGGAGCCGCGACTCAGTTGCTGGAGCTCACTGACAAAGTCGGGGGGCAGAAGCTTGCTGCGTGCCTGGTTGACCAGCCGCTCGATGATCACGGCCACCGCGATCAAGGAAAACGATCCGAGGATGACCATGAAGGCGATGCCGCTGGCGCCGCTCTTCAGGATCATTTCCATGATGGTTTCCGGGCTTTCGGCCGCGGCTGCTTCCTCCTGGGCGAAAGCGACCGAGGCCGCCAGCAGTAGCACCGAAAGGGCGAAAAAGAGAAACAGGTGCAAGCGTCGATTCGGCAAAGCCATGGGTGCATCTCCACAGGGTCATTTCTTCAGATCCGCAATCAAACGGGCGGCATCCTTGGCGCGCGGGTGGTCGGCGTGCTTGCTGACAACGGTCTCCAGCGCCTCGAGAGCCCGCTTGGTGTCCTTCAGCTCGATGAAGCACCGCCCCGCCTCGAAGTAGCTGAGCGCCTGCCATTCCTTGTAGGGGTAGCCGAGGGCGGTCTCGAAGAAGTGCTCTACCGCTTCCTTGTACTTCTTCTCCTTGAAGGCGCATTCGCCGATCATGAACCGGCTCTTGGCGGCGGTCTCGCCGTTCGTCGCCTTGGTGACCAGCGTGTACGCCTCGACCGCCTCCTTGATCTTGTCCTGGTTCTGCAGCGCCCAGCCCAGGCCGTAGCGCGCCTCGTGGGCCAGGTCGAACTTGGGGAACTCGTCGAGCAGGGCCGCATAGCGCTTCTGGCTGTTGGGCCAGTCGCGCAGGTCGGCGTGACAGGCGGCGGCGCGGTAAAGCGCCCGGGCGTGATACTTCTTGTCCGCGGCGGCGACGATCTGCTCGAAATAGGGAAGCGCTTCCTTGCGCTTGGCCATCTGATAAAGACACTCGCCGCACAGGTAGGCGGCGTCGCCGGCCAGCGCGTTCTTCGGATTCTCCTTGAGGAGCAGCTGGAGCATCGCGGCGGCTTCGGCGTAGCGCTTGCCGCGGTAGTGGCACCAGCCCACCTTGTAACGCAGCTTCTCGCGCAGCGCGCCGGGCTTGGCCTTGTCCAGGCCCAGCGCAAATGCCTTGGCCGCCTCGTCGGTCTTCCCGCCGTCCTCCAGGATGTCGCCCACGCGGAAGAGTGCCTCGGTCGCCAGCGGGCTGTCGGGGTGCTTGGTCGCCAGCGTGCGGAAGGCGTCGGCCGCTTCTTTCGTCTTCTTCGCCTGCAGCAGGGAGAACGCCATCTCGTAATAGGCCTGGTCGGCGCGTGCGAAGGTCGGTTCGTCCTGCAGCAGGGCGGCAAGCGTGGCGGCGGCCTGGGCATGCTGGTCCTGCGCCGCCTGCGACAGGGCCAGGGCAAAGCGGGCATCGGCGGCATCGGTCGGCGGCTTGGCGGCGATGAACGCGGCCAGGTCAGCGGCGGCCGGGGCGTGCTGGCCGAGCCGCTGGTACGCCAGGCCGCGGATGTAGCGTGCCCGCGCGGCCACTTCAGGCGCGACCTTGTCCGCGAGCACCTCGCTGAGCGATTGCACGGCCTTGGCGTAGTCTTTCTTGCCGAAGTGGGCCGCTCCGGTGCCGAACCGTGCCAGAAGGGCCAGCTCTCCCTTGGGCTGCTCGGCCAGGACCCGGGCGTAGTGCTTGAGGGCGTCGTCGTGCTTGCCTAGCTCGACGGCCAATTCGCCGAGCTGGTGGCGCGCCCGCGGCCGGTGGATGCTCTTGGGGAAGTCTTTGACGAGACGGCTCAGCTCGTCGGCGGCCTCGGCAGGTTTTTTCTGTGCGCGCAGGCTGGCGGCGAGGGCGAGACGCGCTTCGTCGGCGTGCTCCCAGTCGGGCTTGGCCTCGAGCGCCTTGCGGAAAGCGGCGGCTGCCTCGACAGTCTTGCCCAGGTCGGCCTGGCAGCGCCCCATGAGGAGATGCGACTCGGCCCGCAGCGTGTCGTCCTTGAGCCCTTCGACCGACTTGGTGAGAAAAACGAGCGCGTCCGCATGCTTCTTGGCGACATAGAGGCAGGCGCCGACGCGGAGCTGGGCCGCGGCGGCCTGCGGGTGCTTGGGATGCTCGTCGGCCAGGCGGCGATAGAAGGGCTCCGCCTTGACGGCGTCCGGCTTGGGCGCATTGAGATAGCTTTCGCCGGCGAGGAACAGCACCTCCGGCAGCAGTTCGTCCTTGGCAAGCTGCTTGGCGGCGAGGAACGCCTCCGCGTGCGCCTGGGCGGCGGCATGGTCCTCGACACGCAGCGCAGAGAGGGAAGCCATGTACAGCGCCCGCCCGAGCAGCTCGCTCTCGGGGTGCTTCTTGGCAAGGTCGGCGAACAGGGCGGCGGCCTGCTTGACCTGGCCGGGCTGCTCATAGGCAGCACTCGCCTTGAGGAACAGAAGCTGGGGCCGCAACTCGCCCTTGGGATTGGCCGCCAGTGCCTGGTCGGCGGCGGCCGCCGCTTCCGCAGGCTTCTTGAGGCCGAGCAGCGTCTGCGCCAGCCAGTATCCTGCCTCGGCCGCTTCCTCGGTCTTCAAGGCGACGACTTTGGCGAGGCTTGCCTGGGCCTCGGTTAGCTTGGCGGCGCGATACCAGCTCTTGCCGGCCGACAACAGCGCCGCCGCTGCGTACTTGCTCTTGGGGAACTTCTGCGGCACCTGCTCGTAGAGAGCGGCGGCCTGCGGCATCTGTCCCTGAGCGTGCAGACACTCGGCCTGCTGGAGCAGCGCGAAGTCGGCATAGGCGAAGTCGGTAGCAGCAGCTGCCGCGGCGAAGGCTTGCTGGGCCTCGGCGTACCGCTTCTGCTTGAGGAGCGACTGGCCCAGCCGCAGGCGCGACTCGGCCGCTAGTCTGTCCTTGGGAAACTTCTTCAAAAGCTCCTCGAAGACGAGGGCTGCCTCCTTGTCCTGGCCCAGCTCCTGGTGGCTGGTCCCCAGGGCGTAGATCGCGTCCACAACGAGGTCGCCGGCCGGATAGTCGCTGGCGAGCTTGCGGTAGGAGGCGGCCGCTTGCTTCAAGTCGCCGGCCTGGTAAAGCGCCTCCCCCTGGTAGTAGAGGGCGGTGGCGGCGTGCTTGCTCTTGGGGTGCTTGGCCGGCACCTCCGCGAACGCCTTGGCCGCCTCCTTGAGGTCCTCGGCCTTCTTCGACTGCGTCCCCAGGTAGTAGAGCGCTAGCCCGAGGTTGAGGTGGGCGGCGTCGCGGGTATCGAGCTTGGGAAACTTCGCCAGGAGGTCCTTGTAGGTAACCGCCGCGTCCTTGTACTGCTTCCGCTGCAACTGGCAGGTGCCGAGATGGTGATAAGCGGTGGGGACGCGCGGGTCGGCTGGGTACGCCTTGATGAACTTCTGCCAGCGGCCCAGCGCCTGCTCGAAGAGCTGCTTGTTCTGCAGGCCGATGGCGACAGCGTAATCGCGCGTGGCGGCCGGATCGAGCTTGTCTTTCTGAGCAACGGCCGGAGGCACGCTCCAGATCAACGCGCATCCCAGCAGCGCGAACAGAATCCACGGGCCACGGCAACAGGCTCGAATGGACATACTTGCCTCCCTCGAACATGACGAAACGGTGCGGGCAGAACGCGGATCCATCTATCCCACGTTGGGGAAACCACTCCGGTCGGCTGCGTGTGCGGGCCCGAAAGGCCCAGGCTGGAGAAGCCATGAGGTAGGCTAGTCCTTCCCCCCGAAGGCCAGCCCGCACAGCCGTAGCGCATGATTCTAGTCGAGAGCTTGGGGCTACGCAACCGGCAAGTGGAGATTTGGAGCCCGTTGCGATGTACGACGAGCCAGTCTTTTTTCGGTTCTCACCAAGGGGCAAAAATCTCTTCCCCCGCAGAACTCTCGACTTCGTAAGAATAAGCCCGCGGTTGCAGTTTTTTTCAGAATTTTTCGACCATCCTCCAAACCAAACGGGGATATATTGTGTTGTAATGGTAGCGCCCGCCACCTTCCCCGTTCGGCATTGGAGGCCGTCATGAAAATCGCGATCACCAAACCACTTTTCGCCTGGGACGCCCTGGAGGATTCGCCGTCGCTGCAATCGCTGCGTGTCCTTCTCGAGGC
>VGYC01000234.1 GCA_016873095.1 Planctomycetota bacterium
ATGCTCGCCAGAGCAACGACCAAGCTGACGCAGAAGAAGCGAGTCATGGTTCACCTTGAAGAAGATTGAGTTTCCTGAGCGGCTGTCACGCCGCCGACCATTGCCTGACAGTCTATCCTGATGACTCGGCGGGTTCCACCTGCTCCAGCACCAGACCGAAAAATCTTGCTCGGCCCCCGACGCCCCTGATCGTTTATTGCTTTTTCGAGCGGTCCTTCCTCCTCGGATTGCCGAAACTCATCCACCATCCGTTTTACCTCTTCGTAAGCCGCATCCAGCCTCTCGGCCACTTTCATCTGGTGACTTGTGTTCATGGCGTCGCCGGCGACGATCTACGGCGCCTTGAAGCTGCTCCAGCTCCCGCGGTCGGCAAGAGAGGCGATCGACAGCGGCGACCTGGCCGGTCAGACGGCCGGGCTGCTCGCGCGGATTCCGAACCAGGCGACTCGCGAGAAAGCATGCGCCGAGGTCCTCGGCGGCTCGATGAGCTACCGCCAGGCCCAGGCCAGTTTCGCAGCGCGAAAGCGCCGCTCGCCGGCGACCAGCTCGAAACGGCCGGCCGCCTTCGGCCGCACGACAAGCGGCTGCAAGATGCCGTGCGCCTTGATCGTCTCGGCCAGCCGCGCGAGCGCATCGTCATCGAAGCGCTTGCGCAGGTTGTTCGGGCTCGCAGTGATGGTGCCGATTGGCACGGTGGCGATCGCCGGCGCCGCCGGCTTCGCCTTCGGTCTAGCTTGCGTGGACATGCGAGGATCTCCTCTTGCGAGTTGATGCGGTCAGTCGCGGCCGGGGGCTGGCCCGGCGGAAACACGATTGACCGCGGCCTCTGCAATTCCGAGGGTTGGCGCGGCGCGCAGCGCCAGCTGCGCTCAAAAAAAAAACGGATTGTCTTTTCGGGAATCAGCGGAAGAATGGCATCAGCTCAAGCAAGGTTTTGGGTCAGAGCCGACAAGGCGTGTGCAACCGCCTTGTCGGCTCGCTTTGTTTGACGGGGATGAACGTAGGCAGGTGCGCGGCGGTTGGCAACTGAAAATTGGTAACGTTCGCCGCGGCGTATAGATTGTCGGCGCGAAAAACTATACGCCAACAAAAAATTCAATTTCGCGGAAAAACGCGCGCCGGTCGCACGCGGTCGAGGCCGCGCCCCTCCCAAAAAAAATGCCCCCCTACCCCCTGGGCATACCCCTGGGCTCATAAGCCGCTGGCCGACTTGCGGTTGTGGCATGTCTTGCAGAGCGGCTGCCAGTTGCCCTCATCCCAGAAGAGGACCTGGTCGCCGCGGTGGGGAATGATGTGATCGACGACCTGGGCGGCGACGACTTGGCCATTGCTCTCGCAATCAGCACAGAGCGGATGGGCAAGCAGGAAGAGCTTGCTGGCCTTTCTCCATTGCCAGCCGTAGCCGCGGCTCGATGATGACTCCCGAGCTGGTCGAGCCGGCCGCGCGGGGCGATGATCTGGGATACGGTTTGGCATGACGGCACCCCCGATCAGTACAGACGTTTGCACTGTCTGCACCTGATGGCCGCGAGTCACGAGCCGGCGCCCTGGCACGCGTGGGGGCACGGCGAAAGCTGTTCCGGCTCGTGACTCTCGGCCGGCCTACTGGTCGAGGACCTCGACCAGCTTGGCGTTGAGAGTCAGCTCGCGCGGCTGCTTGGTGACAGCGTCGAGTTCATCGGTGCGCATGATGACCATGTCATTGCCGGCATTGCCGTGAATGGCATCGAGGACCTTGCCCACGACGGTCACGATCGAGCCCTTGAGGATCTCCTTGCCTTTGCAGTCAGTCATGAGACTTTGCTCCTTTCAACGATGACGGGGAACGTGCCTTGCCAGTTGAACGGACACGCCGACGCAAACCGTGCCGCCGGCGATCCACGCCAGGGGAACATAGATCATCGCCAGGCCCACGAGAACGCACGTGGTCCCGACGATCGCAATTGCGTCGAGCACGACATCCTTTTTCAAGTGCTCCCTCCTGAAGGATCGATGATGTCCTTGGCTTGCTCGTCGCCGGCACGCTGAAGCGCGTCTTGCACGAGGTTGGCGATCCTGACGATGAACGAGCGCGTGCAAGCATCGCGCTCAATCGCGCTTGCCGCAACACGCAGTTTCTCGACTGCCTCGATCGCTTGCTCCTCGATGCGGTTCACCGGGATCTTATTCCTGCTGCCAGGTAGATGAAGGCGACGATCGCGACCAGGCCCATCGCGATCGGTGCAACGCTGAGGCCCAGCCGCCACAGCACGAAGAGGACGACTTCAATCACGAACATCGTCACCATCTGGATCCAGCCCTCTCGGCCGCAGTGAAGGCGCCGGCCCCGACCTGGTGGGCCTGGTGGGCAACGGCGGAAATGGTAAGAGCAAGTCTTTGAGAAGCCGAAGCAAGCCGCTGGCTTTGCCGCCGGCCGGATGCTGGCGGGTCAATTCGTCCAGGGCCTCACAGTGGCCGATGACCTGCTTGTCAACGAGCTGCGTAGCCGCCGTGAGGTCGAGGGCTTGAATCTCATTGCAACCTGGCGCCCGGCCTTTGTCAGGCGCTGCCCGGCCGTGCCTGGCCGCAGCCGCTGCTCGGCCACGTCTCCTGGCCTCACGAATGGCGTTGGTTTCCTTGTGGGTGCGGGGCGCTGGCAGGCCGTTCTTCTCGGATTCGTCGATCGTCTCGCCGGTCCTCCCCCACTCGTTGGCCGTGGTGGGCCTGAAGCCGAGCACCGTCGTGCAATAGCGTCGGAAGCTCCCATGATCGCGATACAAACGATCTCGCCTGATTTCCAGGATGGCCAGCGCCGTGGCGGTGAATTGTTCCTGGTCGCGTGTGACGATGGCTTCCAGTGCGACGAGCCTTGCCTGCTCGTCGGCAGTCAGTCGCCGCCTTCGCTCTTGCATGGTCGCAGTCATGATTACCATCCTAGATGACGCCGCGCCTCGGTACAATTCTCGTGATGCTCAGCGCCGCTGAACGAGCCAGGTTGGCCGAGCTCGAGGCGATCATCGAGAAGGGCAAGGCGGCCTTTCGAGAAGTCGCCCTGGCCTTGCTGGAGATCCGCGATCGGCGCCTCTATCTCGCGACCCATGCGAACTTCAACATCTTTTGCCGCGATCGCTGTCGCCTGTCCGGAAAGCACGCGGCAAGGCTGGTGAAGGCGGCGCGTGTCCTCGGGATCTGTCGTGCCATAGGACTCCCTGAACCTCAATCCCTTTCTCAGGCCCAGGCGGCCGGTGAGCTCCTCGACGAGGACCAGGCCGCCCAAAGGAAGCGAGCCCACGACGGCGAACAGCACCGGGCTCGGCATAACGATCAAGCCGCGGAGGAGTACCTCAAGAGGTTACGCGAGATCCTTCGCAACAGCCGCCGTGAGACACCGGCGAATGATTCGGCCGAGGCCTCGGCCGAGCGAAGGATCAGGCTTCACGTCGGCCAGCTCAGGCGAATCTGCGACCTGCACCCCGCGCGCGAAAAGGCCGGGGAACTGCTCGACTACTACATGTCGATCGTGCTGCCTTGACCGGCCCAAACGACGAAGCCGGCGCGCCGCTGGCTTGAATAGCGGCGGCCGGCTGGTCAGCGACGAGCTGACTATCGCGTGAGGCCGCCACGCAATGTCTCGCTGGCGACTGATTCCGCCGGATGTTCGCCCCGAGCCAGGATCACTGCCTGCCGGGTTCCCAGGATCCGCCGGGCCAGCTTCTGGGCGTCTTTGATCGTTGCCGCGCCGCCCTCGACTTGCCAGTCGCCGCGCCGCAGTTGGCGCCAGATCAGGAACGGCGGTGCCTCGCGAACCAGGCCGAAACGGGGATCAGTGTTCATGTCCAATTTTATCCTGGTGCTCGACGGCCAGGACCTCGTGCTCGACCAGGCGCTGGACGGCGGCGGCCAGTGCAGACGTTTGCACCCAATGCACCAGAAATTGCGCTTTTTCAAGGGAAAGCGCAGGTTTTCCTGGGCCCATGGCGCCGTCGATTACCGCTCTGGCAACGGAGCTCGGTGGCGTGGTCAAGAGCTTGAAGCCACTGGTCGAGGCCGTGTGGAGCGGATGAACAGCCTCCAGGAGGAAGCCAACCGCCTGCGCGAGGCGAACCGCTCGCCGCTCGAGGCCTTCCAGCACGGCATGGAGCAGGTCCGGGAAATGCTCGCAAGCGGCATCGACTTCAGCACAGCCGATGCCGCCCGTCAGGTTGAGAGGCTGATGAGCCAGCTCGAGGGGACGATGCAACGGGCCGAGGCACGGGCGCCGTCCGGCTTGGCGCGCGGCAGCACCGAGGCCCTGTCAGCCATCAACCAGGCGCGGCTCGAAAGCGGCCGCGGCGGCGAAAGCGCGACGGAGCGGCTCGAAAGGATCATGGAGGAGCAGCGGACCGTACAGGGCCGCATGGAGCAACGCCTGGCCGAGATCCGCGACTCGCTCGAATCGGGCGAGATCTTCGGCACGGCCGGCATCTAGAACATGCCGCGGGTAGCGGGGCTCGTTGGGGCCTTCCACGTCAGCACAGCGCACCCGCGGCACTTTTCCTTCCAGACAGCCCAGGATCGCTCAGGCCGCGTCCAGATCAACCAAGGCGGCCGCTAGGGTCCTGCTCGCTGCCGACGGCCGCATGACGGCCTTTTCGACGGCGACGTACGCTTGCCTGGCGTCGCTGGCTCTTGCGTCGCTGGCTCTTGCGGCGTGGCCTGCTCGAGGGCCTGCATCATTTGCTCGATGGCGGCCCGGCCGGCCTCTGGCAGGGCCGCAATGCGGTCCTCGATCGAGCGCGCGAGACCAAGAAGTGGCAAATCCCCAAATTCCGAGGGTTCTACGCTGTTTGTTCGCGTCCTACAAGGGGCACTCCCTTCTTCGGCACCAACCGGCACCAAAGCGCACGAAGCAGCACTGGCTAGCGAATCCCCTTGATTCTGTACACCCGTCCGCGCGTCCTGCCGCTCGGTGCTGCCCAGTGCCGCTGTGTGCCGCGTCGTTTGGCGCGTCGTTTCGCCATTTTCGCGCGTCGTCTGGCGCGTCGCGCGGTCGCTTTCGGCAGCTGGAGACGCTCGGCAGGCCGCCTTGAAGTCGTCGTCGGTCACCTGCAGGTAGTGCTTCTGGGCAATGGCTGCCGCATGGCCGATCCAGGCGCAAACGACGTGAATCGGGAAGGTCGCCGCCAGTTCCGTCTCGCGGCTGGCCCGGAGGTTGTGGAACAGCTTGGGCCATGGTTCCAGGCCCGCCCGGCGGATGATGCGCTGCAGTTCCGTCCGCAGGTTCTGGCTGGCGTCACGATAGCGATTGATGACATGCAAGCTGCCCTCGGCAGCCAATTCGAAGGCTTCTTCAAGGTGGGGACGCAACTCCGCAAAGATGGGCACCCAGCGAACGCCGGTCTTCGGACTGTCAACTCGGAACCGGCCACGCTCCCAATCCACATCGGGCCACGTCAGGACTAGGTGCTCGGACGGACAGCGTAGGCCGCCGAACCGGGACAGCGCAAACAGTAGCCGCCATTCCGCATTCGGGCACGCTTCCAGGACCTTGTAAGCGGCGTCGAGCGTGAGAAAGAACTTGCGGGAATCGTTGACCTGGGGCGGCGCCTTGATCTTCGCGAATGGATTTTTGTCGATGGCCTCGTGATCGACCGCGGCCTGAAAGAACTGCCGCGCCCGCCCGATCGTCCGGCCTACGGTGGCGTGAGCATATTTGCCCTTGAGCCAGATGATCAATGCTTTCGCATCGCCGCGGGTGATCTCAACCATCGGCTTGTCGCCGAAGAACTCAATCAGCCTGGATCTCGCCGCTTCTAGATTCCTTGCCGTACTCTGCCTCACGTCGGTCCGCGAGTCGATGTAGCGGCGTGTCCAGTCGTCGAGCTTGAGTTGCGGCGCTGGCTCCTTGGCCGCGCGCGGCTCGACGAGCCCCACCCGGACAAGCTTCTTACGCAAGCCGTCGCCGATTTTGGACAGCCAGGCGCGTGTTTCATTGGCAGGCGCGTACTCGCCGATCTTGGCTGCGTTGAGAGCGTCGATCTTGATCTTGATCTCGCCAGCATCGCGAAGTGAAATCTTGCCCAGGTAGATGGTCTTCCGGTGGTTGTCCTTGTCGGTGAAGATGATCCGGCGACGGCCGCTGCCGCCTGTGGAAATGCTGGCCATGATGTTTGCCCTTTCTTGCACGGCCGGCCCCGGCGACCCGGGGTGCAAGACCCGAGTGCCGGCGCCGACCAAAGGAACAGTGCCGATCATACCCTGCCGTTCGCGTGCGGCAAGGTTGCCGCTGCCTCAGTTGCCGCCACTTCAACGCTGCTCGTCTTGCGAGCATCGATCCACAATGCCAAGTCGCGAGGGTCGTACCGGACCAAGCGACCGATGCGAACGCACGGAATCTCGCCGTTGGCCGTCAGCCCCTGCAGCTTTCTCTCGCTGATCGACAGCAGCATGGCCGCCTCTCGTTTGGTCAACAGGAGCTTTATCCTGTTGCGCATCAATGGCGGTTTCGGTCGAGTCTCCATTGAGTGCACGGGCCAGGTCATTCACTGCCGGCGCTCACCAGGCGGCTGGATTGCCGGGGCCCCCTGGTAGGCCGTGCCAGCAGAGGAAGCTTGTCCCATCGTGACCGGCACTGCTATCGTCCGCATCCCGTTCAGGAACGTGTGATTTGAGGCGAAGAGCTCTGGGGCTGGCACAACGGGGTGGGCGCCCAGTCTGGTGGCCGTCCAATGGACCGCCAGGCGTTCAATGGGATCGTGAAGCCGGATGATCTCGCAGCTGGCCGTGCCATCGTCGCTGGCGAGCGGGACTTGCATCATGCCCGATTCCCGTTCGTGCTGCTTCACGATGTCATACTCGGTGTACGTCGCAAATGCTTCGTTTTCGATCATGGTGCATTCATCGTAGCGGGCGTGGCCAAGGTTATCGCCGGCGGAGTTGGCGGTGTATCGCACGCCCCAGAAAGGACCTGGGCGACGAGTGTGCCAAGCCAGTACGCCCGTGATGCGTTTGAGTACGGAGGGGCATGGCCGGCTCGAGTGTAGTCATTGACACGAATCATTTCGGCAGTCCCCTCTGGTCCGTTTATGAACACAGTGGCCAGGTGGTTTTCGCCGGAGTCGAATGAGCTATCAAGCAGGACCGCCGGGATGCCGAAGCGTGCCGCCCAGTTGAAGAAGAAGTTGCCTCCCGGCAAGATGCGTTCGATGCCGTAGCTTACCGTTTTCTGAACCTCGACAAATTTCCCCACCAGGTCGTGGGTGACGATCAATTCGTTCTGATACAGACCGTCAATCGGGAACCTCGCCGCGATGATGGCCAGCGCAAGCGCGGTCAAGTTTCCCCGTGTTGAGGTGGGCTCCCCCCAGATGCGAACGAGGAAGTGCCATGAGTATTTCGGGAGCTGCATGGCCGCGACTGACGTTCCGGTGGCAAAAAGATTGCCGACAAAGCCTGATTGCGGACCACGAATCAGGGATGTCGCGACGCCGAACAACCCTGCGCGATTCAAGGCAAGTGCCGTGCGTTCGCCGCTCTGTTGCCAGGAACCAGTCATGTACGCTTCGACTCGAGAAGCACGGCGGTTGTACGTGAGCGGGAGTTCTCGGTCCACATACCGATAGGCGACGGCCGTCCCGGCCTCGTTCGGGATGACCGTGATGCGCTCGCGCTTGAAGCCGTTCGGGATGGGATGGAAGAGTTGATTGCGATACTGGTCCGGCCAGCGGCCCATGCTGACCAACAAGTCACTCCGAAAGGTCGCCTCGCCTTCTGTAACGATCTCTGTGAAGTAGTCCTGGTCGATGTCGATCCATCGCTTCCAGCGGTGGCCAATGATCGGATTCGTGCCGGAACAGAGCTTGAGGTAGGTCACAAACTTGAGCCGAACCTCAAACGTACGCTCGCCTTGGGCTGGGTTCACACGGCAATACTCGACGAATGGGCCATTGGCCGCATCGACGGCGAAGTTTGCTAGTGGGCTCTCGAGCAAGATCGCATCGCTGTTTTCGTACAGCAGCTTGCCGCGCGGTTGACAGAGTTTGTGCTGCAAGGCCGCGGCAGTTATGCCGGCCATTTGGCCAGCTACTTGGACGGGATCGGAATCGTTGGGGGCTGGCCTCAAGCCCACGATGGAGGGCCGGAAGCTGGTCGCAGCGGGGTTGAAGATGCAGGTGACCTCGACTTCATAGCGCGTGTAGAGGTAGCTCGAGCCATCGGAAGTGTATTGGGCCTGCTGGTTGAAGTTGTGAGTGCTGACGATCTCCAGCCGAATCCCGTTGTATGTGAGCGTGGACATGGTTGCCATCCGTGGCCTGGTTGAACTGCCTCGGCGCCGGCAGGGAACCCGGGTCCCTGCCAGTGCCGATCGGAAGGCATGATGCATGGAACCGGCACCGCGTCAGCGGCAGCCGGTGAAGTAAACTCGTCGTGTGCGGGGAGGAAGCGGCAAGTACGGCTTGCGGCGGCCTTCCCTGGCTCGGATCGCCTTCCGTGGCGGTGACGTGCGGCCGGCACGCCATCGAGAATCATAGCAGATCAGGGTTTCCAAATGCAAACTGCAGCGCTGCCCGCCGTCCCATCACGCAATTGATAATCCCCCTGCTCACGATAATGCGACTTTAAGTGAGCTTCCCATGGGCCGGACGCGCTATCATGTCAGTAGCGTCCCAGGGCACCGAAACGGAGTTCGAGCCCCATGTCCACGTCAACCGCCCTCACCCTTCACCCCGCCATGGCCAGTGCCGGCGAGCTCGCCCTGTCCCCGGCCCAGCGGCTGCTTGATGCTTTCCTCAGCGGTCGGTCACCCCAGACCATCCGAGCCTACCGACAGGACCTCGAAGACTTCCGGGCGTTCATGCAGGCCGAAACCGTCGAGGCGGCAGTTCGCCCCATGCTGGCCGGCGGCCCTGGCTCGGCAAACGAACTGGCCCTCCGCTACAAGGCGGATCTGATGTCCCGGGGCCTGGCACCAGCCACGGTCAATCGCCGGCTCGCCGCCCTCCGGTCCATGGTCAAGCTGGCCAAGACGATCGGCCTCGTCCCCTGGAACCTGGAGATCAAGAACGCCAAGGCGGAAACCTACCGGGATACCCGCGGGCCTGGCCGGGGCGGCGTCCGGCAGCTGGTCGATCTGGCCCGGGATCGTGGCGACGCCAAGGGGGCACGCGATCTGGCCATCATCCGCTGCCTGTATGACCTCGGCCTGCGAAGGGCGGAGGTGGTTCGCCTTGACCTCGAGGACCTCGACGTCGCCGGCGGCACCGTGGCGGTGCTCGGCAAGGGGCGGACGCAGACGGTCAAGCTGACCCTGCCAGCCGAGACAAACGCGGCCCTGGAGGCGTGGATCGCTCAGCGCGGCGCCGAGCCAGGCGCGTTATTCGTGACCTTTGACCCGGCCAGGAAGGGGCCAAGCCGGCTGACGGGCTCGGGACTCTATCGGATGGTCCGCGGCCTGGGCGCCAGGCTGGGGATGAAGACCCGACCGCACGGTTTGCGCCACGCGGCCATCACCGAGGTGCTCGACCTGTCGGGCGGCGACGTCCGCGCGGCGGCGAAATTCTCCCGGCATCGGGATCTGCGGGTCTTGACGACTTACGACGACAGTCGGCATAATCATGCAGGAGAGCTGGCCCGTCGGCTGGCGGCTGGGCTTTAGGGCAGATGCCAACAAACCATAACAATTCTCAGCGCGAGTCAACAAATGACTGAACAAAACGAATCAGAGTGTATCAAAGCAGCACTCGAATCTCTCAACCCCCGCCAACGACGATTCGTCGAGGAGTATCTGATCGACCTGAACGCGGCCAAGGCTTATGGCCGGGCTGGCTACCGGGCGCACGGGGCTTCGGCCGACGCGGCTGCCTGGCGTTTGTTGCGAAATGTTAAGGTTGCCGCGGCGATTCGCGAGGCGCAGCAGGCCCGGTCCACGCAGACTGGCATCAAATCGAGCCAGGTACTCGAGGAAATCAGCCATGTGGCGTTCAGCGACATCGGAGACGTGCTCGATTTCTCCGGTCCGAACTTGAAGGTCCGGCCAGCCAGCGAGATCCCCGAGCACGCCCGCCGCGCGATTGCCAGCATGAAGGTCCATCGCAAGATCGAGGGTACGGGCGACAATGCCCGGGAAGTCGAGGTCACGGAGATCAAGTTCTGGAACAAGCTTGGCGCCCTGGATCAGGCCGGCCGGCACCTGGGCCTGTTCGACGACGCCCAGGACAGCGTGACGGTCAACGTCGAGAACAAGGTGAAACTTGACGCCCGGACGCTGTTCGACGACGTTGAGGAGTATCTGCCCGTGTTTGAGAGGATAGCCCAGGAGAAGATTCTGGCGAGACTCGCAGACTCCCAACGGGGCGGTGCGACCGGAAATGACACGATCTGATCGGCTTGGCGCCGGTGAGATAACGCTCGGCACTTGAAGCCGATGCTCTGGGCGAAGGAATTCGGCGGCGGTCACAAGCTGTACGAGACGATGCGCGGACTCGAGGCCCAGATTGAGGGCCGTCTTTCCTCTCAAGAGATTATCGAGGGCAAGGGGGTCAAGAAGACTGGCGACAAGCCCACGCCGCAAGAGCTGGCGAGCTACCAGCAGGCTTTCGAGGAGTCCAAGACGCTGTACAACGGGGCGTGGGAGAAGTCCAAGGCCCGCGGGCAAGTCTAGCGTCCTTGATCCCCAGAAGTTATCTCGTTTGAGTCAAGTTTCATGCAGGCACTTTCTGGGCCTCGATCCAATGGTCGATGTCTGCGTCAAGGCGTTCGAAGCTGTGGCGTAACGGATTGTCACTGTCAGGTTCGTCGGCGCAGACGTGGGCCAGGCCGGGGCGCAGGATGCGGTTATAGGTGCGCGTACAGAACATGGCGGTGCGCCAGCCCTGGTCTGTGACGCGGTAGCGGTGGGT
>VGYC01000235.1 GCA_016873095.1 Planctomycetota bacterium
GGCGTCGCGGCGAGATCAGCTTCGGAAACAACCGGAGAAGCATCCATGCCAGCTGCAAGGATATCCTACTCCGAGTAGAAAACGCTAGACCGACCTGTGAACGGTTACGTCGGCGACCACTTCCGTGTTGCGTCCACTGCGCTGATCGACCAGCATCTGGCTGACATCGGTGCCCACCAGCTGCGGGCGGGCAGTGTGTATCGCAAGTTTGCCGGACGAATCGATGACGCACATATAACTTCCCGACAGCGGCGGCACGGTGTTCTTCCAGGTCTCAGCGATTACGTCAAGCGGATTGTGCTTCTTGTCGAGCAGTTTCATGCGCGCCAAGGATTCATTCACGACGGTCTGGCTCGTCGCAAGATTCTGCGTGGCGACAGCATCGCGCAGAGTCGATCGGCTCGAATGGTAGGCCAACACTGCGACGACAGCACCAAGTACAACAGTTGCAGCGCCAATAGTAAGGGCAATTCTGGGGAGCAACTCCGGATGGCTCAATTGGACAGCACCGCCATCCTCCCCTGCTCGATTCACGGTGCTGGCTGATTTCACAAGACCCCGCTCGCTGTCCGTCGCCAGGTGTTCCGAACGACCGCGTGCTTGGCTCAGAGCGACACTCGACCAGTAGACTATCGCACCCACCATGCTCATGACCCAGAACATCAAGTCCGCCAGGCCGCGATTCAAAGCCGATACGTTTACGGGCGCGCCGCGGGGGGATTGAATCAAGCCGATTAATATGAGGGCTGTAACAACCGCGGCAAGCGGAAGCTGATACCGTACTGGCGCCAGTCCGTAGGCGGCGAGGATTGGCAACACGTAAAGGAGCCAAACCGCCGCGCCGAGGGGCGCACACAGGTCCAAGATGAAAATCGCAATCACTGAGAGACCGATGAGCACTACAACCAGACCGGAAATGTTGCGGGAGTAGATCATGGATTTCTCCCCGACGGCAGTGCGAAGGAACGGTTCGGCATCGTGAATCAGTGATTATACCTTCCAGAGGTTATCTTGGAGGCACTGATTGGGATCGCCGCCGCGCCCGAGGGCAGCGTCTACGTTGTCAACCACTACCGCAACAGCAAGCAGAACATGCGGACGCAATTCATGCGCATCATCCGCAACGCCGGCGTGAAGCCGTGGGGACGGCTGTTCGACAACCTACGCGGCTCGCTCGAAACCGAACTGGCCCAGGATCATCCTGTCCACGTCGTCGCGCACTGGCTGGGGAACACTGGGCTGATGAAAAACCAGGCGTTCCGTCATCCCGGATTTGTTGCGCTTGGCAGTGTCTCACAGCCCCGTTCCACGGGGCTTTCCGCGAAGCGGTTTTAGGCCCGCCGTTGACGGCGGGTACAACGGTTCGCAAGTCCATTTCCCTAGCCCCGTTCTACGGGGCTTCTCGCGGTTTCGCTTGAGCGCTGTATTCAGCGGCTGAAGCCGAACCGCGAGAAGGCCCGTGAACGGGCCTGATGCTTTTCTGTCGTCTGCGACAACCCGCCGTGAACGGCGGGCCTAAACCGCTTCGCGGCAAGCCCCGTGAACGGGGCTAAGAGGGCTAAGAGCGCAACAATCCCATGACGAAGTCGATTGCGCCTTTCGCTTCAATCTTCCATGCTTTTCATCAGCCCAGGGGAACATGCCCAAGGTTGCGGCGGCCCATTACCTGCAAGTGCGGGACAGTGACTTCGACGACTTCGACCGGGCGCTTGCATGCGCCGCAAAAAGCGGCGCACCCGAGGCGAAAAATGCGGCGCAGCGGACGGACGCGGGAAATGGCGACGACTCGCACGACGTGCAAGAAACCTTGGAAAACACGCGGCCGGAATGCGTTTTTGTGGGAAATGCTGCAGATTCCGAGTATCCCCGACAGGAGTCGAACCTGTAACCTTTGGCTTCGGAGGCCAACGCTCTATCCAATTGAGCTACGGGGACGTACCATCGATTATAAGAGGAAACGGCCGGACCTGTCCAATCACGCACGAAAGACGGCATCGTGAACGCCGGCAGCAGCGACGCGGCATCTCCCTTCGACGACGGCGACCTCTACGATGTCCTGGTCGCCGGCTTCTCGTACGGCATCGAGCCCTACGTCGCGCTGGCCCGTGCTGCCGCGGGGCCGGTGCTGGAAATCGCCTGCGGCACGGGACGCGTGACACTGCCATGTTTGCAGGCGGGCGCCGATGTGGACGGACTGGACCTGTCGCCTGCCATGCTGAGCACGCTGCGTGTGAAGGCAGCCGCTCTCGGCTTCTCTCCCACCCTCTACCAGGCAGACATGAGCGACTTTCGCCTGCCGCGCCGTTATGCGCTCATCTTAATCACCTTCAACGCATTCATCCATAACCTCACGCAGGAAGCGCAGATTCGTTGCCTGCAGCGATGTCGTGAGCACCTCGAACCCGGCGGCATGCTGGCGTTCGACACATACTTTCCGTCGCTTGCCATCATCGGCGCGCCGCAACACTCACGCGTGCTGGAAGGGGAAACCAAGCATCCACGAACCGGCGAAGTGATCCGTCTTTACGATACGCGCAGCTTCGACCGCGTGGAGCAAATCCAGCATAGCCTGAACGAGGTCGAGGCAGTGGATGCTGCGGGCAATGTGCGAACGCTGCAGCGCAGCGAGTTCCGCGTCCGCTGGGTCTACAAGGCGGAGATGGCCTTGCTGCTACGCGCGGCCGGTTTTGCCCGCTGGGAGATCCACGGCGCCTTCGAGCGCCGGCCGCTCACCGAGGAGACTGACGACATGATCGTTCATGCCTGGACATGAATGTGAGGTGGCACTCGTGGGTATCAGCACGTTGCTCCGCTTTCTGATCGGCGATCGGAGCGCGATTCTTGCGATTGCAGTCCAGCCACGTGCCTGGGTAACTGGCCTGGTATTCGTCCTGTCGGCTGGCTTCGCGCGCGAATACGATAGCGAAGATCTGCTGCACGAACCCTGGTACTTGCTCGTCCCGCTGGCCGCCTCTCTGGGTTCCTCATTCCTGCTGTTCGGCGTTCTGTATGGTGTGACGGCGCTGCGGGAGACGTCCGGGCCGTCCTTTCCTCGTGCCTATCGCGCATTTTTGACCTTGTTCTGGTTCACGGCGCCGCTGGCCTGGCTTTACGCCATCCCGTATGAGCGGTTTCTCGACGCCGTGGCGGCGACTCGGGCCAATCTGTACACACTGGCGCTGGTATCCGCCTGGCGCGTGGCACTCATGATGCGCGTTGCTGTCGTGCTCATGGGCATGAGGCCGCTCGCGGCGTTCTCGCGCGTGCTCGCCTATTCCAGCGGTCTGGCTTTGGTGGCGATCAACTTCTTGCCGTTTCCGATCATCGAGATCATGGGTGGAGTGCACGTGACCGGCGCCGACCGCGTCGTGCAAAGCGCCGCCCAGCTTGTTGGTTGCTTCGGACCGCTGCTGTTCGTGGTGTGCCTGGTGCTGGCACTCGGAATTCGACCAAGGCCGCACTGGCAAGTCTCACTGGACAGCCATGTGCAGCAGGCAACGCTCAGTATTCCGTTGAAGCTCCTGGCCTGCGCATCGCTAGCGACATGGATCGGCATCTTGCCGTTGACGCAAGCCGAGCAGCGCCTGCGCCGCCGCGTGGAAGTCGCCTTCCGTGACGGTCAACTTGCCGATGCCCTGGACTTGATGTCGGCGCACGAACCCGAAGAGTTTCCGCCCCAGTGGGAGCCGCCGCCGCGCTTCCTCAAGGGTGAAGATCCGGCGCTGGTGCTTGACGTATGGGTCGAGATGCTCAAGAAGAAACCGGCGCCCTGGGTACAGGGACGCTATATGGCACGAATCAAGAACTACCTTCGTTCGGGCCACGGTGATGACGAGAAAACCGCGAGCATGATCAATCGCTTGCCGGGGAAGCCTGCCTTGTTGCAACAGCTGGCACGCGATCCGCAATGGCAATGGTATCTTGAGCGTCTTGATTCGCACCTGCGCCCCGAACTGCGTATCAATAAGAATGGCGGCTGAGATTCTTGCCGAAATAATTTGCCAATCTGCGTGCGAGGCCGATCACCCCGGTGCAACGGCCAACGAGGATGGATGACCATGTCGGATCGGACCGTGTTGCTCGACGGCGTTGAGGTGCCCCGTTTCCTGTACGGGACCGCATGGAAGGAAGACCAGACGCAAAGGTTGACCGAGATGGCCCTGCGTCAGGGCTTTCGCGGCATCGACACCGCCAACCAGCGCAAGCACTACGACGAGGCCGCAGTGGGCCAGGGCATCGCCGCAGCCATGGTGGCCGGCCTGGTGAAGCGGCAGGATCTGTTCCTGCAGACCAAGTTCACCTTCCGGTCGGGCCAGGACCAGCGTCTGCCTTACGATCCGAAGGCTCCCATTCACAGGCAAGTCGAGCAGTCCTTGGCAAGTTCGCTGGAACACCTGGGGACGGAGGTGATCGATTCCTATCTGCTGCATGGGCCTACGCAGCGCTCGGGTCTGGCGGCGGCCGACTGGGAGGCCTGGCGGGGCATGGAACGACTCCACGACAGCGGCCAGGTTCGTCTGCTGGGCATCAGCAACGTCTCTCTGGAACAGCTTCGGCGGCTGTGCGAGCAGGCCCGTGTGCCGCCTCGCTTCGTCCAGAATCGCTGTTACGCCTCGCGCGGCTGGGACCGCGCTGTTCGAAAATTCTGCGCCAGCAACGGTCTGGTCTATCAAGGCTTCTCGCTGCTGACGGCCAATCGCGATGCGCTGGCCCATGCCGAGGTGTCCCGGATTGCTCGGCGTCATCGTCGGTCCATCGCCCAGGTTGTCTTCCGCTTTGCGTTGGAAGTCGGCATGGTGCCACTGACCGGCACGACGGATGCCGGGCACATGAGTTCGGACCTCGATGTCTTCCAGTTCCGTCTGGAGCCTGAGGACGTTGAACGCATCGAACGCCTCGACTCCGCCGCCAGGACCTTATAATGACCGGCATGATATACACGCTCAAATACCCGCTGCCGGCGTTGTTCCTCGCCGTGACGGCGTTTGCCGACGCGCCGCCGGCTTTCGAGCCGACAGAGGCGTATGAAACGCGAACCATGCACGGCTTTCCATTGCTGCTGCACCCTGAGTTGCAGAAGCACTCCAAGGAGTTGAAAGAGGCGCTTGCGGAGATGGACAAGCAGCTCACAGCCATCGTCAAGGTCTTGCCGAACAAACCTCTGGCGCGCCTCAAGAAGGTCAAGATCTGGATGGAGTGGGAGAAGAAGAAGAACGGCGCGGCCGAGTTCCATCCGTCACGCGCCTGGCTGAAGGCCAACGGCTACAATCCGGACAAGGCCGGTTGCGTGGAGATCAACAACGCCCGCAACTTCGTGCGCTGGTCCGAGCGCGATCAGCCATGGATGGTGCTACACGAGCTGGCCCATGCCTACCACTTCCTGGTGCTGGGTGACAATCATCGAGGCATCGAGGCCGCCTTCAAGCAGGCCGTCGAGCGCAAGCTCTACGAGTCGGTCGCGTTCATCCGCGGCGGCAAGCGCAAGGCCTATGCGCTCACCAACTCGAAAGAGTATTTCGCTGAACTCTCGGAGGCGTACTTCGGCCGCAACGACTTTTACCCCTTCACGCGCACCGAACTAGAGAAGCATGATCCCGTTGGCTTCCGCGTGCTGCGCGAGACGTGGGAGGGAACGCCGGACAAGCGTGATTGAAATTCGGTCGACGGTCGGCAGCTTCGCGAGCATGAAACACCAGGGCGAGAACGATACGGCGGGTCGCCCCATGTATCTTCCGGCGCTGGGGAGATTGTATACTGATAGGTGCTGAAATCTCTGTTTGAGGGCCTCGCCGCGATGTTCTTCAATCACGCTGATTTCTTGGGGTTGCTGAGGCGTCGCGATCTGCTCCGGCTCGGCTCGCTGAGCCTGGGGGCATCGCTGTTGCCCGCTGGCGTGTCGCGGCTTGGGGCGGCTGGAAGGGAGCCGCGCGCCCGCTCGGTCATATTTCTCTTCCTGGCCGGCGGTGTGACGCACATCGAGTCTTTCGATCCAAAGCCGGACGCGCCGCAAGAAGTTAGCGGAACCCTTGACGCCATCCAGACCACGCTGCCCGGCATCCACTTCAGCGAAGTCATGCCGGACCTGGCGCGACAATTGCCGCGCTTCGCGCTCCTGCGGAGCTTCTCGCACGACAGTAACGACCATTTGCTGAGTCAGGCGCACATCCTCTCGGGCCGGCGCGTGACGATGGCGCAGATCACGACGGAGCCGAACATCGGCGCCATCGTTTCGAAGCTGCACGGTCCGCGCGCCGGTTTCCCCGGCTACATCGCCGTGCCGGGCACGACCCGTCCCGGCCCGCCACCCGTGCAGCTCTTCGGCGGCGGCTGGCTCGGGCAGCAGTACAGCCCGTTCTCAACCGGCGGCACGCCGCGCAACGACGATTTCACCGCCCACGTCCACGAGGCCGACGAAGAAGACTTTAACCGGCAGGGATTGCAAGAGCCGGCCGGCGTGCCGTCCACACGCTTGCAGCAACGGCAATCGCTACGAACTCGCCTTGAGCGCGGCTTGCGCCGCATGGAAGAGTACGGCGACGCCATTGATCGCCAGTATCACGAGGCCTTCGGCATGCTGCTGTCGCCAGCAGTTCGGCAAGCCCTCGATCTGCGACTGGAACCGGAGCGTATCCGCGACCGCTATGGCCGAACGAAGATCGGTCAGCGCTGCCTGCTCGCGCGCCGGCTGGTGGAAGGCGGCGCTCGCTTTGTGATGGTCGACTACGGCTATGATCCGGAGTACGGCAATCTCTGGGACAATCATCGCGCTCCCGTTCAGAACCAGCCGCACATCTGCGACATGGCCAGGCTGCCGTATCACCTCGCAGGAACGGACCGAGCCTGCGCCGCGCTGCTGGAAGACTTGCACCAGCGCGGCATGCTGCACGAGACGCTGGTGGTGTTCCTCACCGAGTTTGGCCGAACGCCGCGCATCAATCGCGAAGGCGGCCGTGATCACTGGGGCGCAGCCGGCAGCATCTTCTTCGCCGGAGGCGGCGTCCGCGGCGGTCAGGTCATCGGCGGCACCGACCGGCATGGCGCGTTCCCCACTACCCGCCCCTACCACCCTGGCGATGTCGCCGCCTCCATCTACCACGCCATCGGCATCGACCCGGAAACCACGCTCCATGACCGCCAGCACCGTCCCATCCCCGTCTTGCCGCAGGGCGATGTCATCGCGGGACTTTTCGCGTAGCGATACGCGGCCGGCGTGTCGCGGCGAGGCATTCACTCCTCGAAAAGCGCTTCCACGTAGGTGTCCGGGTCGAAGATCTCCAGATCTTCGAGCTTCTCGCCGACGCCGATGAACTTGACGGGTAGGCCGAGCTTGGTCTTGATGGCGAAGATGGCGCCCCCCTTGGCGGTGCCGTCGAGCTTGGCGAGGACGATGCCGGTGCAGTGGATGATCTTCTTGAACATCTCGGCCTGGGCGATGGCATTCTGCCCGTTGGTGGCGTCGAGGACGAGCAGGACCTCGTGCGGCGCTCCAGGAATCTTGTTGGCGACGACGCGGTGAATCTTCTCAAGCTCGCGCATGAGGTGCGTCTGCGTGTGCAACCGGCCGGCGGTGTCGACGATGACCACGTCGATGCCGCGAGCGGCCGCCTTCTCGCAAGCGTCGTGGGCCACGCTGGCTGGGTCGCTGCCTTGCTGATTCTTGACGATCTCGCAGCCGAGCCGCTGGCTCCAGATGGTGAGTTGCTCGACGGCGGCGGCGCGAAAGGTGTCGCAGGCCGCCACCAGCACTTTCTTGCCGTCCTCCTGGCAGCGCCGCGCCAGCTTGGCGATCGAGGTTGTCTTGCCGGAGCCGTTCACTCCGGCGACCATGACCACCGTTGGACCGGACGATTGGTACTTGATCCCATCTTCGGGGGCCGTCAGCATGCTCTTGAGCTGGTCCTTGACAAAGACCTCAACGTCGCCCGAGATTTCCTTGTCCTGGAAAGCCTGGCGAACGCGTTCGACGATTTCCTGCGTGGCTGCCGTGCCGACATCGGCCAGATAGAGCCGCTCTTCCAGCTTTTCGAGGAATTGCTTGTCGACGCGCCCCTTGAGACGGAACAGTTCGGCGACGCCGGAAAACAAATTGCGCGTCTTGCTCAGGCCCTGCTTGATCTTGTTGAAGATGGCGCGAAAGACCATGTGATATCCCTCAAACAATCCTGTGACGCGTCGCGGCCAGCCAGCTCACACTGACACAGACCGAGTGTCTACGCCCGCTCGCTTTGCCAGATTCTGCACTTCCTTCAGCGTGACACCGCCAGCGCCCCGTTGCCGACGCGGATCGTCCGGTCCGTGACAATCGCTGCCGCCGGTGACCGCCAATCCTGTATGGGACGCCCAGAGACGCAATTCTCGGCCGCGGCGCGGCGAACATGCCGGAAACTCAACCTCGAGTGCCTGCAAGCCGAGTTCGCTGAGTCGGCGAACATCGTCCAGGGTTGCGTCCGGCGGCGGGTGGGCCCAGCCGGCGACACCGCCGGCCCGCTGGATCACACGGATGGCCTCGTTAATCGCCAGGCCGCGGAAGGGGACTGCAGCGGGGCCGCCATCGCGCAGAAACCGGCCGAAAGCCTCTCCCGCCGACGATACCAGACCGGCATGCACGAGCCTCTCCGCAAGATGCCGCCGGCCGAGCGAACTTGCTGCCGGCACGTCGCTCGTCATGGGTTCCATGGCGATGCCCAGATGTCGCAAGCGCTCGACCATCTCACGGTAACGTTCCGCGCGGAGTGCTTGCAACCGGGCCAGCGCGGTGGCCAAGTCCCGATCAGCGACATCAAAAAAGTACCCGAGCAGGTGGATCGGGCGGTTGCCATCGTGAGCGCTGATCTCGACGCCCGCGATTACCTCCAGATGGTCATGGGCCACCAGGCGCGCCTGCGTGATGCCTGCCACCGTGTCGTGATCCGTGATGGCCAGTGCCGGCATGCCGCTGCGCCCGGCCAGATTGACAATCTCGGCCGGCGTGTAA
This sequence comes from Planctomycetota bacterium, assembly GCA_016873095.1. GTDB lineage: Bacteria > Planctomycetota > Planctomycetia > Gemmatales > Gemmataceae > VGYC01. The sequence continues at coordinate 8,975 of VGYC01000235.1, forward strand.
CTGCCGTCGCTGCAAGTGGTGTGGATGTGCAAATCGACGCGTGTGGCCGTCGGCTTGCGGCCAAGTAGCTGACACAACACAGTGAACGGTTGACGCCCAGGCATGGCTCACGACGAGGGAATGGCTGATTCGGTCGGCGGTTCGGCGGCAGTATCGGCGCCAGCTGTCTCGCCGGCGGATGCTTCCGCAGCAGTTGTCTCGCCGGTGGCCTCGCGGCGGAGGCGATCCAGTACGCCGTTGACGAACGCTGAGGATTCCGCGGTGCCGTAGCGCCGCGCCAGTTCGATGGCCTCATCAAAGGCGACGGCCGAAGGCGTCTCGGGAAAAAAAAGCACCTCGAAGGCGCCGACGCGCAGTACATTTCGATCGACGGCGGCCATTCGCGGCAGCCTCCAGTTCTCCGCGGACGCCGACAGCCGCTGATCAATCTCTTCCTGATGGGCCAGCACGCCATCGTACAGTTGCAAGCAGAATTCCACAAGCGCCGGCTCGCCCAGCCGGTTTCGGGCGAATCCAACCAGCGCCGGCCGGTCCAGGAAGGGATTATGGTCGCGCTGAAAGAGCAACTGCAAGGCCACTTCACGGGCGCGGGAACGTCGATTCATTCTTGGTTTTCTATGGATTCCTTCCATGGTGGGGATAGTTGCCTGGTTCACTCACTTTCCCGGTAACTGCCGCAAAAGGTTCACCATCTCGATGGCAGCCAGGGCGGCGTCGAATCCCTTGTTGCCCTCCTTGCCGCCGGCACGATCCAGGGCCTGCTCCTCGGTGTCGCACGTGAGAACGCCGAAGATTACGGGCACTCCTGTCTTCAGCGCGACCTGAGCGATGCCGGTAGCGGCCCCGCTGGCGACATAATCGTAATGGTCGGTGTCGCCACGGATGACAGCGCCCAGGCAAATGATGGCCGCGTACTTGCCGCTCTCGGCCAGGCCAAGCGCGGCCAGCGGAATCTCGAAGGAGCCCGGAACCCATGCCAGTTCCATGCAATCGTCGGCCAGTCCATGCTTGGCAAGGCCTGTCCGCGCGCCTTCCACCAATCGTGCCACGATTTCCTGGTTGAAGCGCGCCGCGACGATCGCGAATCGACCAGCGGGGGGTGAGAGCGTGCCCTGATGAATAATCATGCGTCTCTCAGTGATGGTGAGTGAATTTTCCCGTGCTGCAATTGCCTAGAATATGAAATCAGGGAGGATCGCGGCGGAATGTGGCCGGCACACTCCATGTGCCGCATTCTTTGCCCGCAACGTGAACATTTTGGAGAGTCGGCCATGAGCGCCCTGTTCGAGCGGGACGGCATCCGTTTCCGATATCCCGAGAACTGGCAGCTGGAGCCGGAGGACGGCGACAACGGCTGGACCGTCGCGGTCTACGGCCCCGGGACTGCCATTTTGATTCTGTCTCTGGACGAAAGCATGCCGGAGGCGGAACACATGGCCGATACCGCACTTGGCGCCCTGCGCGAGGATTACCCGGACCTGGAAGCCGACCCATGTATGGACACGGTCGCCAATCAGCCGGCGTACGGCCACGACATTCGCTTCTTCAGCCTCGACCTCACCAACACCAGCTGGACGCGCGCCCTGTACAGCGCTCAGGGCACCCTTTTAGTAATGTCTAAAGTTTTGCAATCTTAAGCCAACCCCAGCTGAGCGACCACATGGTCCGGACTCTGCGAAAACTCGGTGACCTGCTTGATGGCCCAGCCCAGGGTTGTCCGCAGGGTTTCACGCAGCATCGCGCGACAGGCTTCGCCGATGGTCGTCAGCCGTTGGAGTGCCCATTCCTGCGCACGGTTCTGCCGCAGTTGCCGCACGAGAAGGCTGTACGCCAGCAT
>VGYC01000236.1 GCA_016873095.1 Planctomycetota bacterium
GCGATGCCAACACTTCTGCCGATACTGTCGGTGGAGCATCCATGCCAACCGCAACAGTACCCGAAACCACGATTCCGAGCTATATCGACCCGTGACCGGTTACGTCCAGATAACGACATACACCCCCTCGGCAAATCATCATCGGCGTCGCGACCTGGCCGGTTGCTTGTACGTGTCCGCGACGTAACAGTTTGCTTCCAAAGTCTTTATGTCTATTTCTCGCAACTTCTCAATAACCCTGGGTAACGTGGCGATGGGTTGCATTGCGCCTGCGGGTCTTGCACACGCGCACAGACATTGAGGCCCCCCTTCACCCAGACTTATTGAGAAGTTACTATTTCTCTTTTCGCATGCGCCGGTCGATCTCCAGCGTCGCGAACAGCGCCTCATCCTCGAAGCGCAGGCCGGCGCGGATCTCGTCTAGCTGGTCGATGAACTGGGCGAACGACGATTTCGGCGATAGCTGGAGGAGTTGCCGCGAGTCGAGGCGGTTGCCGTGCACGTTGCACAGCACCTGGTCGCGCTTGGCGTCGAACACGTAGCTGCCGTTGTCGGGACAGAAGTAACGCACGCCGTAGATGGCCTCTGCCAGCCTGGGCACGTCCTGGATCGGCGCATCGTAGAGCTTGATGAGGTTGTGGATCGAGATGGTGTTGCGGTGACATGCCAGCCGCGACTTCTCCGACCAGGAGAGCTGGAAATTCTCCTGCAATTTCTTCAGCGAGCGGACATTGAGGCGCAACATCAGTTGTGCGGGCGCGGCGCTTGCGACGGGAGGGTTTTCCGCCGCGTCGATAGCCTCCTTGAGGATGTCGGCCTTCGTTGCGGCCACCAGCTGCTTGCCCACCAGCGCCACGTGTAACCGCATCTTGAAGACGTGCACCTGCAGATTCACCACGTAGTGCGCATGCTTCTTGTAATCGGGCAGACGATAGGCGTCGAACGTCGCCGGAAGAGTAAGGAACGTTTCCTTTTTGAGCTGAATCTTGCGGGCGAGCATGTCGAGCAGGCGCGACGCCTTGTCGGGATCCTCGACGTCGATGGTGAAGTAGGTCGGCACCTGAGTGGCGATGAGCCCGGCGCCGATCCAGGCCTGCTGCATGGCCGGCACCTTGAAACCGAAGAAACTCAGCTCGCGGAGCCGGGCCGGGTCCAGCTCCAGAATCTGGTCGCCGTCGCAGTAATGGATGGCAAGCTGGTTGCCCAGCCAGTTGAGATCGGTCAACGTGGGATCATCCTTGAGAGCCTCGGCGATGCCTGGAATGCTGCGCAGGAAGTCGCCGATGGCCTTGTTGCCGCGCACCGCGGTGACGGACACGACGGCCGACCGGGCGATGCCGGCCGTGTTGCCTGCGACCGGCTTGCCGTCCACGAAGCCGCGCAGTCCCTGGTAGACGCTGTTGGCCGACAGCGGCAGGACGCACAGCTCGACCTTGAGCTTCGGGCCGACGGTGATGCGCGCCGCGACCGGATCGATGGCGGCTTGCCAGAAGTCGTCGAAGCGCTTCTTGTAGCGTCCGTATTCGTCGCGCTCCGCCGCCGAGACCTTCAGCACCTTCAGCTCCGAGTTCGGCGTCAGGTAGCGCAGCCGGTTCTGCGCGGTGCAGGTGCAGGTTTCTTGCCGCGCATCCCACGAGTAGACGCCGCCGTGCGGGCACAGCGCCTTGCCGCGATCGACGAACTTGCCTTCATAGAGATCGGTCAGCGAGCTGGGCGACCTGCCGTTCTCCATGCGATACATGAGCGAGGCGTTGTTCAGCATCACGAGGTTGTTGAAGCACAGCAGCCGGCGTTTCTCGCAGATCTTGGCCGGCGCGGCGGTGAGCCGTTTGAAGAACGCTTCCGAGGCGAAGACGTACGCCGTGTTCGCCTCGCCGGCCGGCGGAAGCAACGTCGTGAAGTAGCGATAGTCGAGCGACTCATGAAGCGCCGGCGACTTGCCGGTGGCGGCGTCCAGCACCGCGCGCACGCCGCGATGCGAGTTCGAGTAGACGACGAAGTCCTTGTGCCGGCTCACGAAGGAGCTGACCTGCCGATCCTCCGTGTAGCGTGCCTCGACCTGATGGCCGCGATAGTTGAACTGCCGCTCGATCAATCCCGGATGCTTCTTCCGCGCCTGGGCCAGCCATTCATCCGCCTTCTTGCGAAAGATCTCGGGCTGCTTGACTCGATGGGTGTACTCGGGAGGGCGAGGCTCCTGCCGAGCCGCCGCCTGATTCTTAACTGTGAATGCAATCCTGCCCAATTTCGTCGTTCACGGCTCGGCAGGAGCCTCGCCCTCCCGTCAATCGATCACCGCTCCAGGCGTGTGATGCCGGATTCGTCGGGCAGCACAGGTTTCGTCGAGTCGAAGCGCAGCCAGAGCAAGGTGGCGACGAGGTAGACGCCGCCGAAGATGGCGAAGTTGATTGTCCAGCCGGTGGGATTCACCTTGTCACCGTCGAACCGTTCGTTCATGTCGAGGATCCAGCCGGTGAGAAAGCCGGCCGCGGTGCCGCCCAGGTTGCCGATGGTGTTCATGCAGCCGGCGACGATGCCGGAATAGCGGCGGCCGATGTCCAGGCAACTCGCCCAGGCGGCGCCCATGGTGATGTCGTTCCAGAAGGCGGCCATGGCGATGGCCAGCACGAACAGCCACGGATCGCTCGCCAGGATGCTCAGGCAATAGCAGAGCGCGCAGACACCATGGCCGATGATGCCGAACAGCCGGCGTCCCCACTTGCGGTTGCCGGTGCGGCGGATGAACCAGTCGGTCAAGAGGCCGCCGAACAGACAGGCGACGGAACCCAGCAGCAGCGGCGCCCCGGCCATGATGCTGAATTGCCACCACGACGACGTCCATTTGGCCCCTTCGCGCAGCCCGAAGACATCGCGGAGATAGCCTGGCAGATAGGTGATGTTGAAGTACCAGCCGTAGGCGGCGCAGAAGTACATCATGCACAGCACCCAGAGGTTCAGGTTGCTGAACAGCCGGCCCCAGGGAACGCCGGCATGAGCGGCCTCGTGACTCTCGCCATGCTGGATGAGCTCAATCTCCGCGCGGTTGACGCCGGCCTTCTGCTCCGGCCGATCGCGGAACCACCACCAGAACAGCATGCACCAGAACACGCCCAGGCTGCCGAAGATCCAGAATGTATGCCGCCAGTGGGTTGTCGTCTCGCCGCCGGCTGTCGTCTCGTGCAGCAGCGCCAGGACGATGAACGGCGTGACGCCGCCGGCAAAGCGGCCGGCCATCCACACCGCCCCCTGTGCGAAGCCGCGCTCCGTGAACGGAAACCAGTTGTGGAAGGCCCGGGCGATGTTGGGATAGCAGCCCGCCTCGCCCATCCCGAAGAAGAAGCGGACCGACAGCATGGCGATGAAGGCAAAGTACGGCCATTGCTCGCTGGGGTAGATGGCGCCGGTCAGCGCGGTGAACACCGACCACCAGAGCACGATACGGATCAAGGTCCGCCGCGGGCCGAACACGTCCCCCAGCCAGCCGCTGGGCACCTCGAAGGCGGCGTAGGCCAGGGCGAAGGCCGAGAACAGCAGCCCCTTCTGCGTGTTGCTCAGATCGAACTCGGCCTGAATCAGCGGTGCCACCGTGCCGAAGCAGACGCGGTCCAGGTAGGTGATCATCGACAGCGAGCAGGCGAAGCCCAGTACGCCGTAGCGCACGCGCGTCGGTTCTTCAAGCGAGACGTGGGAGGGTTGCTGGCTCATGCACCTGCCGCGCGCTGGATGATCAGGCAAGGTCGGGGAGTCCCCAACAATGTATCCTGGCGAACCGCGCAGGACAAGCGGCGCGACTAACGCCGCTGTTGACCGCCGGTTGAATTCCTTCTACCGTGACAAGCAGCGGAAATCAGAAGGGCAATCACATGGTTCTCGAGAAAGCTCCCGCGCCATCGACCACCGAGCCGCCCGCGACGGCGATCACGACGCTGCCGCCGCCAGGGCCGTCGGGCCCGGCGCCCACCTCAAGCAAAGCAACCACGGGGCACAGCCGCGTGCCCCAGCTGCTGCACGGCCTGACCATCGGCATGCTGCTGTTGCTGACCTTTCTGCTCGCCTCCTTCGCCATCCGCAACTCCGATTTCTTTTTGCGGCTGGCGACGGGCCGGCTCATCGCCCAGGGCGAGTATCAGTTCGGCGTCGATCCGTTCTCGTTCACCACGGAGAACGTCTACTGGGCCAATCCATCGTGGCTCTACGATTTGCTGGTCTACCTGATCCATGTGGTCTCCGGCGGTGTCGGACTGGTACTGGCCAAGGCCCTGCTGATGGTCGGTGTGGCCTGGCTGATGCTGCGTCATCGCCGCCCCGAGCAGCCGGCCTTCGTCCCCGTGATTGTCTGCGCGCTGAGCATTGTGGTCATGAGCCCGCGCTTCCTGTTTCAACCCATGTGTGTGTCGCTGTCTTTCCTGGGGATGACGCTGCTTGTCCTCGAGCGCAGCAAGCGGCTCGAGCGCCGGCTGTGGTTGCTGCCGCCGATGTTCCTGCTCTGGGCGAACATCGATGGCTGGTTCATTCTCGGCTTGCTGCTCGCGGCACTCTATCTCCTCGGCGAATGGATCAAGGGCACAGACCCGGCGCGACGCAAGCGCCTGGGCATGGCGCTGCTGGCCAGCCTCGGTTGCTGTCTCATCAATCCGCACCTGTGGCGTGTCTTCACCTTGCCTCCGGAGCTGGCGTACCTGGCGGCGCAGGCAAGCGACACGATCGGCATCGGTTTGCCAGAGTGGCTCATCGCTCCCGGGCGAACCTGGCAAGTCCTGCACGACAACGACGCCGGTTTTCTCCTGACGCTGTCGCCGCTCGCCGAGGGATTCCGCAGCCTGTCTGGACTGGGAAACAACCTCGCCGGCTTGGCCTATTATGCGCTGCTGTTGCTGGGGCTGGCGTCGTTCGTACCGACGTTCCTGCGCGGAGCGGAGCAACAACGCTCCTGGTCGCGGCTCGCCATTTGGCTTCCGGTTGCCTTGCTGAGCTTGACGCTGGCTCGCACGATCGGTTTTTTTGCCGTCGTGACCGGGCCGGTTGTCATCTTGAACCTGGAGGAAGCGCTGGCGGCGCGGGCGGCACGTGGCCGACCGTTGCCGGGACGGCCCGCGCTGGCCGGCGCCGTGACCATGCTGCTGCTTGCCGGGTTGCTCATCCTGGCCTGGCCGGGGTGGATCAACGGTCCCTTGGAGAATTTCAACTCCGCGCGGCGCGTCGGCTGGGGCCTGGAGCCGGACGAGTCCTTTCGCCAGGCTGCCGAGCGACTGGACCGGTTGCACATGGAAGGCAAGACGCACGGCGGCGCCGCCTTGTCGATCGAACTGGCCAACTACCTGCCCTGGTTTGCACCCGGCGTGAAGGGCTTCTGCGACAGCCGCTTCGAACTGTTCCCTGCTGTCATCGACGAGTTCTTTCGGATTCGCCGTGCGCTGTCCCAGGACTCGGCCGAGTATTTCGCCGGCAAGGCTGTGCCGCTGGACGACCAGTTCCAGAAATGGCGTGAGCTGGCCAAGCGCCACCAGCTGGATTTCGTGGCCCTGACGAACTACCAGGGCGCGCAGGTGACGCAGCAGCTGTCGCGGCGCTTCTGGCTGTCGCCAGCGCTGTGGCCCTCTCTGTACGGCGACGGCAGAACGGTCGTCTTCGGCTGGAATCCTGGTAAAGCCGATCGCTTCGCCGGCGAGCGCATCGACTGGAACCGGGCGGCGTTCGGCAAGGTGCCTGAAATGGATCGCCCGCCGGCCCGGGGGGCCCCGCCGCCGGAGGACGTCGGCTTTGTCGAGAAGTACGTCAACGGCGTGCCGCCGACGCCGCTGGAGGTTTCAGAAACGTTGCTGCTGCACTCGGCGTACCAGTTCTTCGGGCAGTACTGGGCGCGTTACTATTTCCCGGCCTGGCAAGTCGGCGCACTGGCGTCGACCGCGGGCAGCAGCGCCGCCGTTCCGGGGATCGTGTCGGTGCAGCCGAACATGCTGCCGTTCCTGACGCTGTTCGCGAGCAAGTACTTCGCGCCGATGCTTCGACCGGAGGACGGAGGCCCGCCGGCGCTGCCGGTGTTGATGGTTCGTGCCAGCCGGCGCGGCGTGGCGCAGGCGCCGCGCAGTCCGGACTGTTACCTGAACCTGGCCGACGCCTGCAAGACGTTGTGGCTTACGCAGGAGAGCCACTGGGCGCTGGATCGCGGCCAGGAGCGGCTGGAGGCGAGCTACATGCGCTCGATTGCGCCGCACTCCATCAATTACCTGAATCTGCGCAACATGCTGCGACGCGTGCAGCTCATCGCCGCCCTGAAATCGTGCCTGCGGCTTGATCCGGACAACTGGCGCGTTCATGAGATTCTGGGCGAGATCTACACCGATGTGTATTTCCTGGATGTGGCCCTGGAACACTATGCGGAGGCGGCAAATCGTTTCCAGCGCCGCCGACCCTCCGACCCGAAACTCGTCGATACCTTTCGTGAAAAGCTCGAGCAGTTGCAGTCCATCGTCAAGCGCTACAACGAAGGCTTGCAGAAGCGCAAAGCCGATTTCGACCTGCGTGCCTCCGGCAAGAACTCCCTCAAAAAGTACGCGCTGGCCCTGCGCAGCCCTTACAAGGCCCTTGAACTGAACAAGGACCAGACCGACCCGCGCGGCATGGGTCTGGCCCGCGATGCGCTCTTTGCCTTGCAGAGTGCCGCGCTCGGTCAGGCTGAAGATTTCTTTGTGGTCACGAATCAGCTTGACATGCTGCTTCTGCTGGGTGAAGTCAGCTTTGTCGGCGAGGTCCTGGCGAAGGCAGGCGTGCAGAAACTGCTCGGCCCTTCTCTGGGCTATTACCAGACGCTCTGGGCCGCCGCGATCGGCGATTACCAGCAGGCTCGTGCCGCGCTCACCAGGCAGATCGAGGAGACGCCGATTTCCAGTCGTGCCGCCGACATACGCGGCTGGCTGCTTCTCAAGATGGCGCCGGCCCAGAACATCGCCGAACTGGCGGGTCAGGCGCACTGGTTCTTGTCCGAGCGCGACGGCGTGCTCGCGCTCGGCAGGATCCTGCAACCCGTGGCCAACCTCCATCTGGTGCGCGGCCTGCTGGCGCTGGAGCAAGGCGACACCGCCGCCGCCCTGGGCGACTTCCAGACCTGCCTCGACATGACTGGCGCCGTCTTCCTGCACGATCGCTTCATCGCCGAACGCTACCTCGCGTTGCTCAAGGGACAACGTTAAAGAGCGTCTGATGTAGCGTCACGCATGGCCTGGATTACTGGGAAGGGCGAGGCGGCGAGGTTCCTGCCGGGTCCTGACAGGCCTCGTCCGCCTTCGCTTCCCATCGTCCATCCTGTTGCTGAGAGCCGACTACCACCAGTCCTCGGCGTGCTCACCCGTGCAGGTCAGGACGCAGAAGCTCTCGACGCGTGGATTGACGATGTGAAACCAGTCGTCAAAGTCCATGCGGATGGCGTCGCGCTGCGTCCCCCCCTGAAAGATGATGTCACCCCGGACACGCATGGAAGGATCCATGAGGACCTCGATGTCGGGCCAGTGGCGCAGGGCGGGCATGGCGCCGACCTCGCAATCGCCGAAGTGCTCGTGGATTTCCGTCTCGCTGGCCAGGCGCACCAGCTGGGCGCCGAGCACGTCGCGGACCTTGTCCAGGGCGATCTGCCGGCTGGCGGGCAAGATCAGCTCGACCGGCCGGCCGTCGGCCATCGCCACCACCACTTTGGCCACCCGATGTCCCGTGACGTGTTCTTGCTGCGCCACCGCCTGCGCCGTGTAGGCATCCGGGTGGTGCAGTTCCTCGTAGGCCAGGCCCCGTTCATCAAGCAGGTCCTGGACCCAGGTTGCAGTAGACATGGTTGCCTCCTTATCAAAGACAGTTCAGCCTTGATACGCAACGGTATTTCACGCGCATGCGCGAAAGAGACTGCAAGCCTGGACGACTGGGCGATGAGTCCGCCGGAAGGATGAAGAAATGGATGAATCCTTCCTACCTCGATTAGAATGCAGGCGCGGCTGGTTGTCAAGTCAGCGGTTGGATCCGCGTCGCGAATGCCCCGGCGGCTGCCAGCAAGCCAAAGATGGTCGCGTCGGCGAGGACATGGCAGGCAATGGCCAGCGCGAGGCCGCCGGTCCACCAGCGCAGGATGCCGAGGGCAATGCCGAAGCCGGCGGCCAGGATGCCGCCCAGCGGTCCCGGCGGATAGCCATGCACATGCGCCAGCCCGAAGATCGCCGCGGTGACGACGATGGCAGCCGTCGCGCCCCAGTCCCGCGCCAGCGACTCGTAAAGCACGCCGCGAAAGACCAGTTCCTCCATGGCGGCGTTGACGATGCTGAAACAGACGCCCGCCAGGACCACGTTGCCGAAGGGAGCGACCGGAATTCTGGCAGCCAGCTGCGAGGTTTGCGGCTGCAGCAACCAGTCGAAGACGACCAGAACGCCCACCGTCGCGGCGCTGAGGAGCAGGGCGCCGGCAAGCGGCAGGCCAGCGATGCGGCCGGCATGGAACCGCGGCGCTGTTCGCCGCAAGGGCGGGATCGCCAGGACAAGTCCGGCATACGCCCCCAAGGGAGCCAGCAAATACCACGGCCAGGCCAGCGCGGGGAAAGCCGCCGCCGACACCACCAGGATGGCGATGAAGATGCCGCCATGCAGACCGCCGAGCTTGGAATCAACAGGCATTGATAGCGCGCCCCGTTAATGGTCCGTGCACTATCCGAGGACACATTATGAACCGTCCTTGCGGAGCTTGCAACTTTACATGTCTGGACAACTATCGTCTAAACATCTATCATGCCTGCAATGACCCTCAGCAAGCCACGCACGCGCCGCTTCGACTCGCCCGCCCAGGAGGCCTTCCTCGGGCTGTGGCGAACATACGATCGACTGCGGGCCCTCGAGGACGAGCTGTTCGCGCGCCATGATCTCACCGCCCAGCAGTACAACGCCTTGCGGCTGTTGCGCGGGCAGCAGCCGCGGCCGATGCTGACGCTCGCCCTGGCCAGCCGCCTGATCTCGCGGGCCCCGGACATCACCCGGCTGCTCGACAAGCTGGAGACGCGCGGCCTCATCGTCCGCGAGCGTCCCGCCGGCGATCGCCGCACGGTCGCGGTCGGCATCACCGCCGTCGGGCTGGCGCTGCTCCGCGAGCTTGACCGCGACGTTCGAGCCTGCCACGAACGGCAGCTGGGCCACATGAAGAAAAGTGACCTGCGCACGCTCATCGAGCTGCTACGCGCCGCACGCAGGCCGCACGAGGGGCCCGACAGCGACTGGTGATCCTTACTCGTTTCATTCGTTCCCAGGCTTTGACCGGGAACGAGATCGTGAGGGGACAGGATGATGTCGACCATGCAAGCCAGCGAAATCGCCGACGTCGTCGTCATCGGCGGCGGGCCGGCCGGGGCCACCGTCTCGACGCTCCTGGCGCAGAAGGGGCTGCGCGTCGAGCTATTCGAGCGCGAGCGCTTCCCGCGCTTCCACATCGGCGAATCGCTCATCCCGGAGACCTACTGGGTGCTCAAGCGTCTCAACATGCTCGACAAGTTGAGGCGGAGCGCGTTCGTCAAGAAGCACAGCGTGCAGTTCGTGAACGCTGCCGGCAAGCTGTCGGCGCCCTTCTACTTCTGGGATAACAAGCCGCACGAGTGCTCGCAAACCTGGCAAGTCGTGCGAAGCCAGTTCGACCTCATGATGCTCGACAACGCCCGCGAGCACGGCGTCGGGGTCCACGAAGGTGTCCGCGTGCTGGAGGTGCTGTTCGACGGCACGCGGGCCGTCGGCGTCCGCGTGCAGGAGGGCGACGGCCCGGCGCGCGAGGTGCGGTCGCGCGTCGTGGTCGATGCCAGCGGGCAGAGCACCATCCTGCAGAATCGCTTCAAGCTGCGTCTCTGGGATCCGGTGCTGAACAAGGGCGCCGTCTGGACATACTGGAAAGGCGCCTATCGCGACACCGGCCGGGACGAGGGGGCGACCATCGTCATCCAGACACCGGGCAAGCAGGGCTGGTTCTGGTACATCCCGCTTCACGACGACACGCTGAGCGTCGGCGTGGTGGCCCCGTTCGATTATCTCTTCAAGGGGCGCGGCAGCCACGAGCAAATCTACACCGAGGAAGTGGAGCGGTGTCCGGCGGTCAAGGAGCGCGTCGCCCGGGCCCGGCGAGTGACCGGCTTTTTCGCCACCAAGGACTATTCGTACCGCTCCAGGCAGGTGGCCGGCGACGGCTGGGTGCTGGTGGGCGATGCCTTCGGCTTCCTCGATCCGCTCTACTCGTCAGGGGTCTTGCTCGCCTTGAAGTCCGGCGAGCTGGCCGCCGACGCCATCGTCGCGGGCTTCGAGAAGAACGACCTGTCGGCGGCGCAGCTTGGCCACTGGGGAGCGGCGTTCAATCGCGGCGTCGATCGCATGCGCCGGCTGGTGTGCGAGTATTACGACGGCTTCAGCTTCGGTCAGTTTATCCGCAACTATCCGCACCTCAGGGGCAAGATCACCGATCTGCTCATCGGCGACCTGTTCACCGACAAGGTTGACGAGGTCTGGCAACCGATGGAATCGCTGTACCCGCCCGGCAAGTCGCCGCCAGGCCCGTGGTTCAGCGCGGCACCGCCGCAGATTGCCCAGAACAAGGTCAATGAGCTGTTCTTGCCGGAGGGGCATCGGCCATGACGAGCACGTTGATGCGCGATAACACAAGGGGGTAACCGTTCACGCCTTGGCCAGCGATGGCGCTGGCTTTCCGGCAAGTTGGGCCTCGACGGCAGTCACCAGCCATGCGAAAGCGTTTTGTGACTGGCGACGGCAG
>VGYC01000237.1 GCA_016873095.1 Planctomycetota bacterium
TCGAAATCCCTCCATGCTTCGGGTGAACGATATTTGAGATACTTATCAGACTCCCGAAAATGCCAGGGGTTTCGAGTTTTTTCAGAAATCTCCGCTGCTAAACGCCTCCGGGTTCGCTTGGTTGAGGACTAGCCCGGTTGCGGCGCGAAACTTGTCAGCTGGAAACGGCACTAGCGAAGGACTCCCCATGCTCCGCCACAAGACCTGGACGCTCACCGACATCACCCACGACACCTGGCTGGACTCGTTCGCGACCGGCAGCGATCGCTTGAACCTGGGCCACGGCCTGGAGTGGTCGGTGCGCAAGCGGACGCTGCACGGCGGGCTGCGCGAGGGCGTGGATGTCATCGAAATCGATAACGGGGCGCTGCGTTTTGCCGTGCTGCCGACGCGCGGCATGGGCCTGTGGCAGGGACACTACCGCGGCAACTTCCTCGGCTGGCGGGCGCCGGTGCACGGGCCGGTGCATCCGGCGTTCGTCAACCAGGCGGGACGCGGCGGGCTCGGCTGGCTGGCCGGCTTCGATGAATGGCTGTGCCGCTGCGGGCTCGCCAGCAACGGCCCGCCGGGCGAAGATGCCTACACCGATCGCGCCGGCCGATCGCGAAAGGACATCCTCACGTTGCATGGCCGGATCGCCAACACGCCGGCGCATCATGTCGAGGTCCGCGTCAATCTCGACGCACCTTATGAGATCATGGTCGTCGGCCAGGTCGAGGAATCGATGCTCTTCAGTCCCCGGTTGCTGCTGACCGCGACTTACAGCACCATCCCGGGGTCGAACCGTGTGGTCATTCACGACGTGATCGAGAACCGTGGCGGCGAGCCGGCCGAGGCGCAGATGCTGTACCACTGCAACATGGGCCCGCCGTTCCTCGAAGGTGGCAGCCGGATCGTCGCGCCGCTCCGCGAGCTGGCGCCGATCAACGCCCGGGCGGCCGAGGGCATGGATACCGTGGACACGTATGCCGCGCCCGTCGCAGGCTTTCCCGAGCAGGTGTACTGCTACGACCTGGCGGCCGACGCCCACGGCAAGACGCTGGCCATGCTCTATAACCGCGCCGCCGACCATGGCCTGGTCGTCCGCCACAACCGCAACGAGCTGCCCTGTTTCACGGTGTGGAAGAGTACCGGCGCCCTGGAAGATGGCTATGTCACGGGTCTCGAGCCAGCTACCAATTTCCCGAACTTCCGGACATTCGAGCGCCAGCACGGACGGGTACTGCACCTGCCCCCCGGCGGCAAGTGGCAATGCACCTGGAGCATGGAGGTTCACGACAGCGCTGCCGGCGTCGCCGGTGTCTTGAAAGAGATTGCCACGCTGCAGGCGCACGCGAAGGCTACGCTGCACCGCAGTCCGCAACCACGCTTCTCGCCGTGAAGGACGTGAGTGGATGGCCTGGCGCGGCCCGCATGCCGCGGCTTGTCGCGACCCCGGGTTACGGCTACCTTAGCTGCATCGAACATCGAGCCAAGGAGACGGGCCATGAAACTGGGACGCTTGCTGTTGGCGGTGGCGGCGCTGGCGACGGTGGTGGGGCTGGCACGCGTCGCGCAGAATGTCGAGTCTTCCGGCGGCCGGATGGTGAAAGCTGCGAGCACGTTCCTCGCCAACCTCTCCGATGAGCAAAAAGCCAGGGCCGGCTTCGAGTTCGACAGCAAGGAACGGACACGCTGGCATTTCATCCCGCTGCAAGACAAGAACAAGAAGTACACGCGCAAGGGCCTGCCGCTCGAAGAGATGTCGGCCGAGCAAAAGAAGCTTGCCTTCGCTTTGCTCCGCGCCGGCACGACCGAGACCGGCAACAAGCAGGCCGTCACCATCATGAGCCTCGAAGCCATCCTGCGCGAGCAGGAAGCCAGGAAGGGGCAAATGGTCCGCAACCCGGAATGGTACTTTGTCAGCATCTTCGGCAAGCCGACTAAATCCGGCATGTGGGGCTGGCGCGTCGAAGGCCATCATCTTTCCCTCAACTTCACGCTCAAGGGCGACGAGGTCATCTCGGCGACGCCGTCGTTCTTCGGCGCCAACCCTGCCGAGGTGAAGAGCGGCAAGAATAAGGGGCTGCGCATCCTCGACGCTTCCGAAAGCCTGGCCATCAAGCTGTTCACCTCCCTGTCGGACGAGCAGAAGAAGACCGCGTATCGCGACAAGCCGTTCCCGGAGATTCCGCAGGCCGAGGCCAAGCCGAACGTCGGCCCGCCGCAAGGCCTGGCCGCCAGCGAGATGAACGAGGCGCAGCGCGTACTGCTCGCCAGGCTGCTGGATGCTTACACGCAGCGGATGCCGCAAGAAGTGGCTGCCAAGGAGATGAAGGAGATCAAGAACGCCGGCGTGGGCAAGATTCACTTCGCCTACACCGGCGGCACCGAACCGGGCCAGCCGCACACGTATCGCGTGCAGGGCCCAACCTTTGTCGTCGAATTCATCAACGAGCAGAAGGACTCCGCCGGAAACCCCGCCAACCATATCCACAGCGCCTGGCGTCGCATCGGCGGCGACTTCGGGATCAATTGAAGCCATGCATCGCGTGCCATGTTCACGGCTTTGCGTGAGCATGGCTAGGCTACGCTCGCCCAAACTCGCAGCCCACTAACGTTACTGCCGGCCGCCATCGTGAGCATGGTTCGCCACCCGGCGCCTTCGTTCACTGAGCCGAATGGATACCGAGAGGGTTTCATGCGATATCTTGCCTTACTCCTTGGCATTGCAATGTTGCTCACGTGGTCATTCGCCGGACAGGGCGACGTCGGGCCGCGCGATTTGAATCCGGTGCGCTTCAAAGCCAAGCCCGCGCATCCACCGATCACCATCGTGGACGCCGGCAGGGCCAAGGGCGGCATCGCCGTCATGGCGCCGCGGTCCATCCAGCTCAACCAGGCGGTCACGCTCTTGCAGACGTGCATCGAGGAGGCGACTGGCGCCAAGCTGCCGATCGTGGATGGCAAGAGCGGCGACGCTGCCATTGTCATTGGCGACTGTCCGCTGGCCAAGAAGCATGGCCTGGTGGGCAAGGACATGCCGCCGGAAGCCTTCACCATCAAGACGATCCCTGGCCAGGTGCTGATCGTCGGCCGGGACGGCGCCATCGGGCCGGCCCAGTCGGACGGCAGCGCCTGGGGTGTGTACGAGTTCCTCGAGCGCTTCGTCGGCATGCGCTGGTACTTCCCCGGCGAACTGGGCCGCTCCGTGCCGAAGACGGCGAAGCTGCATGTGCCGCCCGTCTGGCTGGAAGATGCGCCGGCCTTCCGCATGCGCATCATCTGGCCGCCGGTGTCGAACCCGAACAACGGCACCGGCACTCAGCTCAACCCGCTACACGGCTTCCTGCGCTCGGGCAATTCCTGGCCCACGCAGCTCATCGTTCATTCGCCGGACTGGAGCCGCGTCAAGGAATATGTCGAGAAACGACCCGAGGTCTTCCAGCTGCGCTCGGACGGCACGCGCGACACCTCCATGCTCTGCTACAGCAATCCAAGGACGCTGGCGACCTACCTGGAGAACATCGAGCTGGCCATCGCCGGCAAGCCGTCCAACATCCGGCTGATGGGGGACGCGATCACGGTTTCGCCGGCGGACGCGGAGATTGCCTGCTACGCGCCGGAAAGCCGCAAGCTGTGGGCTGACAAGGGCGGGCAATGGGGGACGGCATCGCGCATCGTCGGCAAGTTCGCTGCCGACCTCGGCCGCGAGGTCAAGAAGCGCTGGCCCGGCAAGACCGTCATCTACCTGCCGTATCTGAATTACACGCTAGCGCCGGACGGCGTCGAATTCCCCGACAACGTCGAAGTGCAGCTGTGCGGCATGCCGGGCCTGGCCATGTACAAGGAGCCGGAGGTCGCCAGGAGCGAGCAGGCCAACATCGATCGCTGGGTCAAGCTGACCGGCCGGAAGGTGCAGAACTGGCACTACTCGTGCTGGCCGGAAGACCGGACCACGGCCATGTACCACTATCCGCACGCCGTCCAGCAATTCTACCGGGCCAATCGCGACAAGACGGTGGGCACGTTCATCAACGGCGTGACCGATCACTGGCCGCGGCAGCACCTCACGCTGTATTGCTGGCTGAAGACGCTGTGGAACCCGGACTTCGACGTGGACGCCGCGATCGAGGAGTATTGCCGGCGCATGTACGGCCCGGCCGCAAAGCCAATGCGCGAGCTGGCCGCATTGCAGATCGATGGCTGGGAGAAGAGCCGGCTGCCCGGCGGGTTGCTGTCCGCCAAGGGCATCTTCGAGCACGTCTTCCCGCGCAAGCAGGTCGAGCGCATGGAATCGCTTCTCAAGGAGGCCGCCGGCGATCCGGTCATCACCAAGCGCGTTGCTTACTATGCCGCTCCGTTCGCGCCGTTCTTCCAGGAATCGCGCGACTATGCCAGCGGCCGAGGGTTGAAGCCGTTGATCGTCCAGCGCGTCGGCGAGGAGCCGACCATCGACGGCAAGCTCGACGAGCCGCTGTGGAAGCGTGCCGAGCCGGTGCCCTTCGTCCGCGCCTACGACAAGGACAAGAAGGAACCGACCTATGCCACGAGCGTGCAGGCGGTGTGGACGGCCGACGCGGTGACTTTCGGCTTCCGCATGAAGGAGCCGTCGCCGGAGCGGATCGAGCGCGGCATCAAGGGCCACGACGACTCGATGGCGTGGTGGGATGACAACATCGAGCTGCTCTTCGACGTGACGGGCAAGAATCTGGGCGAGTTCTACCACTTCATCATCAACGTCAACGACGCCGTCGCCGATGCCAGGGGCAAGGACTTCTCTTGGAACATGAAGGAACTCAAGACGAAGACATACGTCGGCAAGGACTACTGGAGCCTGGAGGTGCGCATGCCGTTCAAGTCATTTCCGGAAGCCGTAGTCCCCGGCCCGGGCAAGACGGTGTCGTGGCACGGCAACTTCACGCGCCATCGCGTCGCCGACCTCGGCCTCAAGCCGCGCTTCGCGAAGGCGCTGCCCGGCAGCCAGCGCGAGTACCAGCGCATGAACACCACCTACGCCAAGCCCAGCAACAACCTGACGGACTTCGCGCCGCTGATGTTTCGCGAGTGACGATGAACGGCCTGGGAAGTGCCTATGGTTGCGCCGCGGCTTCCAGCTCGCGCAACTGTTCGGCAATGTCGCGGTTGTCTGGAGCGAGCCTGGCAGCCTGTCGCTGGGTCTCGAGGGCGCGGTCGCCGCGACCGGCTTCGCGCCATGCCGCGGCCAGCCAGTGCAGGATGATGGGGTCCTTGCGTTCGGTCAGGCTGGCTGCATGGCGCAGATCACGCAGCGCCGAGCGCTGGCCGCGCTCCAGCAGAACCCGGCCACGAACCAGGTAGGCACGAGCGTCGCCGGGAGTCAGTTCCAGGGCACGCTCGGCGTCGTCGCGAGCCGCTGTGAGCTTGCCCCTCTCCAGCGCCAGCAAGCCGCGCAGCGAATACGCCGGGCCAACCTCCACTCCCTGGTCCAGCGCCCTGGCGACCAGCTTGCTCACCTCGACATGCGGGCGATTCTCTTCTCGCGCCTGCTCGGCGCAGACCAGCGCGTCCAGTGCCAGAACGAGCGCTTTGCGCTGGCCCGGTTCCGCGGCGATGTCCTTCTGCAACCCGGCACGGCGAAGCAACAGCTTCAGCCCGAGAATCTGTGCCTGCCGGAGTGCCAGCGTCGGCTCGGCGATCTTGCCGGCTTGCTCGATCTCCTGTCGTAACGGACGCAGGTCGCCCAGGACGATCCGGCAGCGCAGCAGTGCTTCCAGCGTGGCGGCGTCGGCATTCGCCTTTTCCAGGTGCGTGATAGCCGTTGGCCAGGCACCGCGTTTGCACGCGATCAAGCCGAGCAAGCGGTGCACGCGCGAATCGAGGCTGATGCGCTCGGCGCGACCGGCAAGCTCGGCGGCGTCCTCCAGCCGGCCCATGTCGAGATGCAGATTGCCGGCCGTCACCAGCCGGTCCAGGTCGTTGCCAGCCAGCACGGTGTACTTGCGGAGATAGTCCAGCGCCTCACCTGCATGCTTGCGACTCAACTCCAGCCGGACCAGGGCTGCGAGCACGTCGGTCGCCTCGGCGTCGATGCGCAAGACGGCCCGGTAGGCATCGACCGCCTCGGCAACTTGCCGCAAGGATTCGTGGACGTTGGCCTTGAAGCGCAGCGCCGTCGCCGTTGCCAGCATCTCCGGGTGCGCG
The DNA here is from genome assembly GCA_016873095.1 of Planctomycetota bacterium. Classification (GTDB taxonomy): domain Bacteria; phylum Planctomycetota; class Planctomycetia; order Gemmatales; family Gemmataceae; genus VGYC01. The sequence goes on from VGYC01000237.1 coordinate 6,163, forward strand.
ATACGAGCGGCGTCGAGATGACGGAGGGCGGCTTCCGGCTGGCTCTGGGCGAACGCGCTCCTGGCGAGCTGAAACTGGGCAGCACCGCGTATCTGCGGCGTGATATGTCCGACCAGCGCGAACAGGATCGGCCTGGCCCCGGCGTGGTCGCCGCGCTTCACCTTCGTCGAGGCCAGCGACAGCCGATACCGGTCCTCCTTCGGAAAGCGCTTGACCATTTCCTGAAACGTCTTCTCTTCTTCCTCAAGGCCGGCCGCGCAGCGCACCGCCAACTCCCAGAGGCTCGTCTCATTCGGCAGGGTTTCGAGGGCGTGCCGGACAACGCGCTGGGCGTCCGCTTTCTTTCCATGTTCAAGGTACAGGCGCGCGAGGATGCCGGCGGAAATGCTGTCCGGCGCGAGCCGTTGCTGCGCCTCCAGCGCGCCGGCATCGGCCAGCTCCCGCGTCGGCCTCATCGTCAGCCAGACACGGTAATGCCTGCCGACTTCTTCGTGAAACTTCTGGTATGCCGCGAAGTCCTCTGGCTGGATGAGCACCTGATCAATGCTGGTGTGAAAGACGATGTCCAGCCGCCGCGGGTCATCGTCGGCCGTGACCTTGAGCCGGAACGTTCCCCATTTCGAGATCACTTCCTGGTCCGCCGGCCGGCCGTCGAAGCGATATGCCAGCGGCAGATGGACGCGGTAGCGATGCCGCGACTCGAACGGCGCTCCCAGATTGAGGGGCAGCTTTCGCTCCGGGTCAAGCGTGTACGCCACCAGCCGGCCCCACACCGTACTGTCGGTGATGCTCCCCTCCTTGCTGCTCTCGCCCGACAGATGCCGGTCGATCCGAAACTCGACACGGGCGCGGACGGGGCGATCGAAATCGCCGAGGTTCTTGTCGTCGATGTCGAGCGCCAGCAGTCGCGAGCGGCTGTTGGCGTCCTGCAACTCGGCAGTGACGGTGCGGCGGCGCTCGCCCGGCGGCGACTCGCGCCAGCTCTCGCGGCGGCCCAGCGCCGCCAGACCGTGATATGCCATGGTGCGCACGTTGCGCGACGTGCCGTCCGGCTGGAGATGCATGTCCGTGGTCTGCTCGAACAGGTTTTCGCCGCGCCGCAGGGGCGGGGTGCGGCGCAGGCGAATCTCCTCGCCGCGGGTCATGTAGACGACGCGGTCCCGGTCGCCGCGCGGCAGGAAGTCCCAGCCGGCCTGCGTGGTCGTCGTATCGATCCAGTGCTGCTTGCCTGCAAATTCGACCATGAGAATGGCGTGCGTGCCCCAGGGCGACGGTACGGCCTCGACGATCTGGCCGTCGTCCTGGGCGCCAAGCGTGACCAGCCACACGGGCAGGCCGATCTCGCGCAGCATCACCGCGAGAAGCTGGGCCTGATCCTTGCAGTCGCCATAGCGGCTGGCGAGCACCGCGGCCGGCAAGCGCGGCGTGTAGCCGCGGCCGCCGGAGTTGATCGATATGTAGCGGACATGCTTGCGTACCCAGTGCGTGAGCGCACGCGCCTTGTCGAGCTTGTTCTGGTGCGCGCCCGCGACCTGGTCGATGACCTTGCGGATCTGGGGCGTGCACGTCCAGCAATCGGCGCGGAGGCGATGTTTCCAGCGGCCGATATCATCCCAGGAGGCGAAGGTGGAGGCCACGACCTGGAGCCGCCAGGTCTCGCGCGACGGCCGATCCGACTCGGCCGGCGGGGCCGGGCGATTCCTCATGCTCCAGTGGTATTCGCGCTCGCTGCCGACGTCGCGGACCACCGGGGCCAGCTTGCCATTGACGCTTGCGAACTTGAGCGTCTTGCTGCGCGGCAGGCGGATGCGCATCTCCTCGCGGGCCACGGGATGGGCGTCGTCCCCGAAAGTCGTGCGTGTGAAGAATTCGCGGAACTCCGGACTCTTGCCGCGCGTCGTCCATTTCACCTCGTAGACGTCTCCGACCTCGAGATTCGGAAACGAGATGACAAGCTGCTTGTCGCGGTCGTAGACGTGATAGTCGGTGCTGACGTCGCGAACATGCAGATGCTTGGCCTCGATGGGCACGATGGCGCCATCCGCCTTGATGATGCGCGCTGCGTTGAGGACCAGCTTCTGATAAGTAGGATCGAAGGTGATGTGCCGGTACTCGCCCAGGTTCTCGATGCCGCGCCGCGAGTTGAGGCGTGTGATGTCGTGCGTGATGGTCTCGACCGTGCCGTCCGGCTCGATGAGGTGGGTGGAACCATAGTAGAGGAGACACGCCGGAGCATCTTCGAGGAAGTCACGCGGCAGCTCGGCCAGGGACCGGCGCTGAAACTGTAACGGGACCGGCTCGCGCGAGGGACCGCGCGTCACCGGCCAGGCGGCGTCGCCGGCGGACGCGGCGGGGATCGCTGCCAGAAACAGGGAAACGACGGTCAGCCAACTGAGAGCGCGTGTCATGAGCCCGCCTCGCCGTGTCAAGGTTTTGCTCCTCCATGCATTCTGGAGGATGGCGCGGCGTGTCACAAGGCGACATGGGCGGTCGGACGACCGTCCACGTCGTCAGGCTAATTCAGCTTGCTCAAGTACCTGTCAAACTGCCGTGTCTCGTCCAGAAAGGTTTGCAGGAAGTAAGCGACAATGCTGTCGCTGACGCCGCCGGTACAATCGAGGTTGGCCTCAAGCGTGGTGAAGGCGTTGCCGGAGGCCGGTTGATGAAGAACGGCGCGGACGAACTTCCTGGTCAAGTTGTAGCGGTTGACCTGGTCGAGTTTTGCCGGACTGAAGGTGGCCTCGATCATCAGGTCCGATCCCTGGAAATCGTAGAGCCGGAACTTGTAACTGTCACGGGAGAACGCATAGATGAAGTTGCCCGCTTTCCTGCCGGCGGTCTTCTTGAAGGCGACCTTGTTAAGCTTGAGAATCTTTTCCAGGTGCTCGGGCGGCAGACTGGGGTAAACCTCCTCCTCGCGGGTCTCGGAGCGATGCACCAGCTTGTCGAACTGCTTGAGTTCATCCTCGAAGCGGCGGAGAAAATGGCGGACCGTGTCGTCGGTGACGCCGGCGGCCACGTCGAGCACCGACTCCAGCGAGGCAAACTCGCGCTTGCCGCCCTGGTGCAAGACGGCTCGTGACTGCTTGCGGCCCCGATTCCACTGGTTCAAGAAATCGAGCGGCAAGGCCTTGAAGTCCGAGACCACCATCAGTTCCGTGCCGCCGTGATCGTACAGCCCCAGCTTGAACTTGCCGCGCGCGAATGCGAAGTAATGCCCTTCGCGCTTCGACTTGAGCGCCGTCTTCTTGAAGTCAATGTCCATTCCCTTGAGGAGTCCCTCCAGGTGCTCGGCGGAGATCGAAGTGTGCACCTTGAGCTCGGCGACGTCCCTGGCGTCCTTTGAGTCCTTGGGGTCCTTGGCGTCCTGGGCTGGAACCAGCCCGTTGGCACAGAGGAGCAGCACGCAACAACAAACCATCCGCGAGTAGCTCACGATTCGTCTCCGTGAATCGAGTGTCACTTGTCTTCTTGCTTGCCGAGGAACTTGGCGAATGCGGCCGCGTCGATCTCGAAACGCTGGATGAAGCGGCGGATCATTCCGTCTGTCACACCCCCCTGGCAATCCAGCTGGCATTCCAGATAGGTGCTGGTTTGCTTGTCCCCGGTGAAGAGGACGGCCCGGCTGGACAGCGTCTTGCGATTCCAGCGATTCACCTGCTCCAGGGATGTGCCCGGGTAGACCACGTCGATCCACAGGTCATTGCCGTTGTAGTTGTGCAGCCGAAACCTGGTCTTGCCCTTCTCGAAATCCAGGTAAACGATGCTGTCCGTCTTGCCGGTGGATTTCTTGAAGGAGATGTCCAGGTCCTTGAGGATGCCTTCGAGGTGGTCGCTGGCGATGTTGCGATAGACCTTCTGCTTGTCGGCGGCGGCCTGACCAGCCGCGCCGAGCAGGAACGCCATGCCGGCCAACGCCCAGCAATGGATGATTCCCTTCATGATGGCGCCTTTCTATTCGGGTTTGCGCGGGCCATGCTCCCTGGTACCCTGGTAGTTTTTCCAAAGTCGCCCGGCGTGTCAACTTGAATTGTCTCCCGTCATCTGAACGCAGCGTGCTTGCAGGAGGGGAAGGCCGCGCGTCCAGCATGGCGCGGCGCTCGACCGAGTCATATTGGAGGGTGAAGCATACGCGGCGCTAGCAGGCAGCGTACGTGCCTTGGATGCGAATCTCGACGATTACTGCTTGTCCTTCGCCGCCTCGTTCTTCATCTGCTCCATCAGTTTGCGCGCCTCCGCGTGCTGCACAGGGCACCGCGCTATTTCAACGACAAATGCACGTCGCAGAGTCCGTACTAAAGTTTTGCAATCTTAAGCCAACCCCAGCTGAGCGACCACATGGTCCGGACTCTGCGAAAACTCGGTGACCTGCTTGATGGCCCAGCCCCGGGTTGTCCGCAGGGTTTCACGCAGCATCGCGCGACAGGCTTCGCCGATGGTCGTCAGCCGTTGGAGTGCCCATTCCTGCGCACGGTTCTGCCGCAGTTGCCGCACGAGAAGGCTGTACGCCAGCAT
>VGYC01000238.1 GCA_016873095.1 Planctomycetota bacterium
GGGGGAACTCGACAATCCCTGGCATGACCGGACCCTCCGTGGTCGTCGTGCGCCATGTGAAATTACCAGGAATTTGAACGAAATTGCCCATTTTGACAAGGCCAGCTGCAGCTTTGCAAAACCTTAGGTATAAATTAAGCCTGGTGCTTTGTCATAGCTTAATTGTCGGGTTGCCGATGTCGGTTCGCATGGAGTTTTCATGAGGCCAAACGAGTTTTACGACCCTTCTTTTTAGCTGTGACAAAGCACTAGTGCACATTTCGTGTTCGTTCAGCGAACGGATCGCGCGAACGCGAAGCGTAAACAGGAGAGACCCTTGCGCACCGCTCATTTCGACTGTTTCAGCGGCATCAGCGGCGACATGACGCTGGCAGCGCTGATCGACGCCGGCGTCGATCCTGCCGCCATCATTGACGGCATCGGCTCGCTCGGACTCCCCGTGGAAGTCGAGATCGAGAAAGTCCGCAAGGGAGGCTTCGCGGCCACGCATGTCCGCATCGAGGCGCCGACGCAGCACGAGCATCGCTTCTTGAGGGAGGTCGAGGACATCCTGTCGCGTGGCAAGCTCACCGACAAGCAACGCGAGCTTGCCTTCAAGATCTTCCACCGGCTCGCCGAGGCCGAGGCAGCCGTTCATGGCATGCCCGTGGAAAAGGTGCATTTTCACGAAGTCGGCGCTCTGGACAGCATCGCCGACATCGCAGGCTCTGCCATCGGGCTCGATCTCCTGGGAGTGGAGCGTTTTTCCAGCGGGCCAGTCGCTGTTGGCGGCGGTATGGTGAAATGCGAGCATGGGCACATGCCCGTGCCGGCGCCGGCCACCGCCGAACTCCTCAAGGGCGTGCCGCTACGCTCTTCGCCGGTCAAGGCGGAACTGACCACGCCCACCGGGGCGGCCATCCTGACTAGTATCGTTGGTGAATGGATCGAGCAGCCGGCAATCACGATCGAGCGCATCGGCCTCGGCGCCGGCCGTCGCGAGTTTGTCGAGCAGCCGAATGTTCTGCGCCTCTTTGTTGGCACCAGCGCCGGTGTCGTGCGCGACGGCGGCTATGAAACAGATCAGGTCTGGCTGCTCGAAACCAATATTGACGACATGCCGGCCGAAGCCATCGGCTATTGTTGCGATCGTCTCATGGCCGCCGGCGCCTTCGATGTGTTCACGACGGCGATTTTCATGAAGAAGAACCGTCCCGGCGTGACCCTCAGTGTTCTGGTCGCGCCCGAACTGGTTTCGCACATTGACGCAATCCTCTTCCACGAAACGACGACGCTCGGAGTTCGTCGGCAATTGCTTGCGCGCCACAAGCTGCAACGCCGCGCATGTAGCGTCGAGACGCCGTGGGGGCCCGTGCAGGGCAAGCTCGCCTGGCAGGATGGCAAAGCCGCCGTCTTCAGTCCCGAGCACGACGATTGCGCCCTCATCGCTCGCGAGCACCACATCCCGCTTCGCGAGGTCGTCAGCCGCGCGCACCAAATCTATCAGCAGAACGCAGAACACGGCGGCTGACCGCGGCGCTTGACCGAGGATTCGTTCCGAGTCAAAGGCCGGGGAGGAGGATCACGCCTGGCCCATCAGCTCGTCGCGATAGGCGAACACCGCGGGAGTTCCGCCGGTGTGGATGAAGACAGCGACGTCCTTGGGTCCGAGCCGGCCGGAGCGAATGTCTGCGATCAGTGCCGCCATGGCCTTGCCGGTGTAGACGGGGTCGAGCAAAATACCCTCGCTGCGTGCCACGAGATCCATCGCTTCGCGGCTGCCGGGGGTGACCACGCCGTAGCTGGCGCCAATAAAATCGTCGCGCACATCAATGTCGGCCTTGCTGAGCCGCTGCGGCAGGCCGAGCAGCGTGGCCGTCTGGTTGGAGACCTCGGCCATGTCGGCGGCAGTGTCCCAGGGCCAGCGAATGGGAGCGATCAGCCGGACAGAACCTTTCCAGCCCAGCACGGCCTTGCCGATCGCAAGGCCGGCCCCGGTTGCACCTGCAGCCGAGGCATACACGGCTGTCGGTGTCACATCTTGCGCGCGCATCTGCTCCATGATCTCCGCCATGCACAGCGCGTAGCTGACCGCGGCGATCGGCCGGCCGGTGATACGGTCCCAGCAGAACGGTTTGCGGCCGGCCTGCCGTAGTTTCTCCGCTTCGGCGAGCAGCAGATTGTCCAGATCCGGCCCCATCGCGCAATCGACGACGTGGACCTTCGCACCCATCAGGTGATCGAGGAGCAGGTTGCCTTGCACGTCGTCATTGTGGGCGACCCGCGTGAGATAGAGATGGCAATCGATGCCGAGCTTGTTGCAGGCGGCGACTGTCTGCCGGCAATTGTTCGACTGCACGCCGGCGCCCCAGACGAGCACGTCGGCTTTCTGCCGCAGCGCCTCGGCCATAAGGAATTCGTTGTGACGGGTCTTGTTGCCGCCGAAAACTAGCCCCGTGCAGTCGTCACGCTTGATGAAGATCCGCGGCCCTTCCAGGCGCTTGGCGAAACGGGTCATCTCCTCCAGAGGCGTGGGTAGATGCGCCAGCGAAACGCGCGGCAACCGCGTCGCACTCGCGCGAAGTTGCTCTGGTGTCAATGCGGCATGTTCCTTGGTCATCTCGTGGCCTTTCTTTGTTGTTGCCGGTGAACGCTGCCCGAATGCGGACATTATAATGAACCGCGGCCCAAGAGCTTGCCGGCGGTCTGGAAGTCCAGACTACACGGCTGTCGCCTCCGTACAATGACGACATGACCATCCATGAGCAGTTACGCGCGGCGATCCGGGATGATCCTAACCAGATGAACATGTTGCTGGCCCGCAAGTTTGGCGTCCCGGAAGTGGAGGTTCTACGCGCCTTTCCGGAGGACAGGGCCATCGAGCTGGATGCCGGACGCTGGGAGGAACTGATCCGGCGACTGGAGCCGTTCGGCAACGTGCACGTCATCGTTTCCAACGGCGGCGCGACGCTGGAGGCAAACGGGAGCTTCGGCGAGTTCAGCACGACCGGCGACTTCTTCAACGTGCAGACGAAATCGCTGGACATGCACATCCGCTGGCGTGAGATCGGCGCGATCTTCGCTGTCGAGAAGCCAGGACATATGGTCGGCGCCCGGACGCTCAGCTTTCAGTTCTTCGATCGCGCCGGCCATGCTGCCTTCAAGGTGTTCCTGGGCCTCGGCGCCGCGCCGCCGTCCAAAGCCGGGCAATTCATCGAAATACGTGAAGAATTCCGAAAGGCGATCGTATGACGCCCTCCTTGTGCCGGTTCACGTATCCCCTCGTTGTGACGGCCTTGTTCGCGGTTTGTCTCGCCGCTCCGGTGCTGCCCGGCGTTGATGAACCGGCATCCATCTGGAAGCTCGTCTGGAGCGATGAGTTCGATGGCACGCAGATCGATCGCACGAAGTGGGATTACGATGTCGGCAACGGCTTTTACAGCTACGATGCCAACCAGTGGATCAGCGGCTGGGGCAACAACGAGTTGCAGTACTACACACGCGCGCCGGAGAATGCCTTCGTCAAGGACGGCATGCTGCACATTCGTGCTATCAAGGAGTCGTTGCACGGTTGTGGCTACACGTCAGCGCGGCTGAAAACGAAGAAGCGTGACGGCACGGCTCTGTTCGCCAGAAAGTATGGGCGTTTCGAATTCCGCGCCAAGCTGCCGACAGGCAAGGGCATCTGGCCGGCGCTGTGGATGTTGCCGCAGGACGACAAGTACGGGCCATGGCCGGCGTCCGGCGAGATCGACGTGATGGAGGCGCGCGGGCACGAGCCAGGCAAGGTTCTTGGTACGCTGCATTTCGGCTCGCGCTGGCCAGCCAATACTCACGCCGGCAAGGATTACATCCTGCCGGACAAGGGGACCATTGCTGCTTTTCACGTCTATACGCTGGAGTGGGAGCCGGGCGCATTCCGCTGGTACGTCGATGGCAAGCGCGCAGCGACGCAGTCATTCTGGTGGAGCAGCGGCAAGCGCGACGCCGGCAAAGGCGTTGCTCCGGCACGGGAGGCGGACCTGCATGCCTGGCCGGCGCCCTTCAACCAGCCATTCTACTTGATCATGAATGTCGCCGTCGGCGGTCGATTTCCCGGCAACCCGGAAAACGCCACGCACTTTCCGGCCGAGATGATCATCGACCACGTCCGCGTTTACGACAAGGTCGGCAGCTACGGGCCGACACCGCCGCGCGGCAAGGGCAAGCTGCCGTTTGCGAAAGGTTGAGAAAAGCTCAGTTTCGTCCATGAATCGCGCCGTGTTGCGGCGCTCACACGCGATACTTGTTGATCTTCGCTTCGTCTACGGCCACGCCCAGACCGGGGCCTTCCGGCACGTTCATGAACCCCTTGTCGATGCGATGCAGCGGCGAGATGATGTCGTCTTCCAGGCCATAGTAGGTGCAATCGTTGGCAAGCGTGTAGCCGGGCGAACTGGCGACGACGTGCAGCATGGCGGCCGTCTTGAGGCCGAGGTCGTGTGCGCAGTGGAAGACACACGGTACGCCGGCCGCCTCCGCCAGCGCGGACACCTTCTTGACGCCAAGGATGCCGGCGCATTGGTACGTATCGGGCAGGATGATATCGGCAGCGTGCAGTTGCAAGATTTGCAGGACGATCTCCGGCGTGGTTATGGATTCGTTGAGGCCAATGGGAGTTGTCGTGTGTCGCCGCAGCCTGGCCGCCTCGCCGATCAAACTTTGCGGCATCGGTTGCTCGAAGTACTCAAGATTGTATTTCTCAAGATCCCTGGCCAGCGGGAAGGCGACTTCCGGAGAGTAGCCCTGGTTGGGATCGATGCGTAGCTTGAGCCGGTCGCCGACGCCGTCGCGAATGCCGCGGACCATCTCCAGGTCTTCTTCCGCCTTTCGGCCGGCCTTTGTCTTGAGCGTGGTGAATCCCTGTTCGAGATACTGTTTGGCGATGGCCTTTGCCTCGTCGTAGGGTCGAATACCCATGCAGGCGGCCAACTCGACCTTCTTGCGGACCGCGCCACCCAGCAGCTTGTAGAGCGGCTGCCCGGTCGCCTTGCCCATCAGGTCCCACATCGCCATCTCGACGCCGCTGGCCAGGTAGCTGCCAAGCTTCGTCTCCGCGTACCAAGCTTCAAGGTCGAATGGGTCCCGTCCGACGGCTTCCTTGCGCATCATCTCCTCTGGGTTGCCAGTGAATGACTGCGCGATCCAGTCCACCGGCGTCTCGCCCCAGCCGACCAGACCGGTGTCGGTCTCCAGACGGATCAGCACCGCTTCCTTGGCGGACGTGGCTCGGTAGCGCGACTGATACGGCGCAATCGGCGGCTTCTGCGGGATGGACACGAGCAGCGAGTTTAACTTGGTGATTCTCATGATGCGAGTTTATGAAGACGACACGCCGACCGGCAATGCAGAAGGACCACGGTAAGCGGACCACGGCTCCGATCAATCCTTTCATGCCAGAAATGAATCAAGAAAGCGTTTGCTCTGTCGAAGCGCCCTCTGGCGCTCCTCCAGACTGCCCTCGAATGCTCTGTCTTCCACTTCTACGCAAACAGGGCCCTTGTAGCCGGCGTCGGTGAGGGCCGAGAAGAGCCGGCCCCAGTGGACGTCGCCCAGGCCGGGGATCTTTGGGGTGTGCCAGCCGAGGCCGAGGATGCCGTCGGCATAAAGTTTGTCGGCGTCGATGCGCGTGTCCTTGGCGTGGACATGGATGATGCGGTCGCCAAATTCACGAGCGGCTCGGACATAGTCGATGTGCTGCCAGACGAGGTGCGACGGATCGAAGTTGAGGCCTAACGGGGCGTCGCGAAACTCAGCAAACAGGGCGCGCCAGACTGCAGGCGACACTGCGAGATTGGTTCCACCTGGCCATTCATCCTGCGAAAACAGCATCGGGCAGTTCTCGATGGCGATCTGGACCCTTTCGCGCGCCGCCGTGGCCAAAATGTCCGGCCATACTTCAAGCAACGCCCGCCAGTTTTCCTGGATCGACTGACTCTTGTCCCGGCCGATGAACGTGGTGACTGTCTTGACGCCAAGCAGCGGCGCAGCGCGAATGACCTTTTTGAGGTGCTCGACGACGAAGCGGCGTTGCTCAGGATTCGGATGCAATGGATTGGGGTAATAGCCGAGCGCGGACATGGCGACTCCCGCCTTGTCGCACAGGGCCAGGACGTGCCGCGCCTCGGCCTCGCTGAACCGGCTCACGTCGAGATGGCTGACGCCGGCATAACGGCGGTCGGCCCCTCCGGGTGGCCAGCACATCACCTCGACGCAGGCAAAACCCTGACTGCCGGCAAACACCAGCACGTCTTCCAGGCCCAGATCGCCAAGGATGGCAGAGACAAAACCAAGCTGCATGATGATTCCTTGCAGTTGCAGATGGGACGCTCCGTCCGGCATCTGGCGGAATCCGCCGCAGCGAGTTGCGCCGACGCCGGAAAAATATGCTAGGCTTGCCGGCGGAAGTCATCTTATTCCTATTTCGGTGAAAGTGATGCAAACTCCACAACGATCGGCAGAGCAGTGGTATCGGGAGGCGACCCGCTGCTATCTGGAGAATCATCAGGGTTGCGCATGGTGCGGCGGCCCGCATCGTGTCTTCTGCAAGCACGGTGACAACCGGCAGGTCTACTTCTGCCATGTCTGCGATTTCCAGGTCGGCCTCGATGAAGCCACCGGCAAGTTCTTCACCGTTCCCGGCGAGGATGTCGCAGCCGGCAAGCTGACCATGTACGAGAGATGACAAGTCGCCTGGCCGAAATTTCAACGCCGGCAGCGTCGCCTACGCCGTTCCCGGAGCGGCTGCCAGCAAGCGCGACTCGGCGCGTGACACGTCGAGCTTCATCACCATGCGGACTTCCCAGCGGCCGTGCTCGCTTGGCTCGACCAGCCAGTGCGGCATGACGGTCGTACTCTGGTGGACCAGCTCAAATCCGCCCTCGGATTGGCTCACGGTTTGGATCGGGAACGCCCAGATGCCGCCGGGTTGCGATAATGCCAGCGACGCATCGAGGCCCAGCCATTCGTCGACCAGGCCGATCCGGTCCGCGGCGACAAGGTTTTGCAAGGTCTGCAACTGACCGGCGCGCGGCTTGCCGTTGTGGTAGAAGTAACGGTCGTCGGTGTTGGCCGCCATGCCGGCAAACTGGAATTCGACGGCAAAGCGCACCTTGAGGTCGCGCGGCATGTCCTCCAGCACGTAGTGGATTTCTAGATCGTCAGCTTCGGGTCGGATCCGGATCTCCTTGCGGACGTTGACACGGATGCCGCCCGCCTGACCGTTCCGGTGCATCATGAGATGAGCGCCGTCGCTTGTCTTCTGAACACGGGTCTCATAGGCGGCGCCGACGAAGTCACCAACTTCCCTGACCGAGTTGCCCGCAACGTCTTCCAGGCGCGCGCCCGGCGCGAAGAAATGATCAATCAGGCTCTTGCGCAGATAGCCATCGTACTGGATCTGGTTCTCCAGACCGGCTTGCTTGAGAATGACGCGGTCGGGAATGCCTGGCCCGGCATTATGACTCTCGCCGCGAACATGCTTCAAGATGGTTTCGTGGTACACCTCCGGCCTGCGCGACAGGCTGGCCAGCAGGTTGTGGCGGATGACGCGCAGGTCCAGTTCATAGAGGCTCCCGCCGGCCTGCGGCGCGAAAAAGGCGGCGAGGCGGTTGTTGCACAGGCACACTTCATCGTTGCCGTCGAGATTGAAGTCGGCCGTCTGGACCTCCGTCCAGTCGTCGGTGCGCGGGAACGATTCGAGCAGTGCGTTCTCGGCGGCGATCAGATGATGGTACACGGCATGGCGCAGATGCGGCAGGTACAGGCCGCCGAAAGCGCCGTGCCACCAGGGGCAGTTGCACTGGGCCCGATACAGATCCTGATAGGCGCTGCGCAACGAGCGATCACTGGGCTTGCCGGCCTCTGCCAGCCGCTGGCTCACTTGCATCATGCGCGCATACATTTCCTGCGTCTCGGGGTACTTGACCTTGAAGTTGCGCCAGAAGCCACCGCGCAGAAAACGCTTGATCTGTTGCCCGTGCGCGCTCTCGCCCAGCGATTGCACGAGCTTCGTGTATGCCTGCAAGCGCGGCACCGGCAAGGCCCACTCCGTCATCTCCCGATAGCTGCTGTCCGGAAGATAGATTCTTCCCATGGGCCGGGTTTCATCAAGCGCTTGCGAGAAAGTGCACAGCCGGATCCAGGAACAATGATTGCGAAGTCCGTCGAAGAAGCGCCGCAGCCAGCCGTTGCTGAAGACGTGCCGGTGCGTCTCCGGCCAGCCGCCAAACTTCTCTCCGTCGTCGGCGCATACGACCACGGCATCCGGGACCTGCCTCGCCAGTTCGCCTAGGTAAGCAAAGGTCTCCTCCGGGTCCTTCCACGGAATCAAGTAGCGGAGCTTCTCGCAGTTGGGGAAGACGCGCAGCAGCTTGCCTTCGTCCTCGCTCAGGTAATAGCCAGTCAGGTCTGCTTCCTCGAGACCGGCTTGCTTGAAGTGAAAGTCATCGAGGACCGTGTACTCGATGCCGGCGTCCACGATATCGGCGACGAGATTTTGCTCCCAGACGCGTTCGGGTATCCACATGCCGCGAATGCGCGTGGAGAACAGGTCTTCGAGATAGCTGGAGTAGGTGGCGATCTGGCCGACGCGGTCGCGGCTGGGGATCATAGGAAGGATCGGCTCGTAGAAGCCGCCGCCCAGGATTTCGACCTGCCCGCTTGCGACCAGCCGTCGCAGCCGGTCCAGGTACTCGTTGCGATGTTCCGCCAGCCATTCCATCAGGCAGCCGCTGGTGTGCAGTGAGATCGGGACTTCCGGGTATTGCTCCATCAGGTCCAGGAACGGCCCGTAGCTATCCTGATAGGTCTGCTCGAACACGCTGCCGAAATTGCCGACCGGCTGATGATTGTGCAGGCCGAAGACGAAGCGTAGCATCGACGATTCCTTTCGGAATTGATGGTGTCGCGGGCTATTCGATAACCTTCCCGCAGTACAAGAACTCTGCCAAGTCTTTCCATGTCGGACAATCGATTACTCGGCACTCGTCATTATCACGACTAAAATGGTGCATCGCCCCTTCGATAAAGAGTGAGATGCAGGTGTTATTCCATCCCAGAGCCCCGGCACCCCATCTTTTGGCAGAAAGATCCTGATCTTCGATTGCCTCTGCCGCCCGACGCTCGTCGGCCAGAGCTTGCGCGAAGTTCAGAAATGATGCTCGATCACAAACCGAATCAATTAGACTTTCTGGACTCATCGATCACCGAAATCTAACTACCAGACCTCTTTTGCTTCACCGTCAAGTCCACTTCCGTCTCCCGCAGGTAGCCGGCGGCCTGTTCCGGAGGCACAGGGTTAATGTAGAAACCCGTGCCCCACTCGAAGCCGGCGACGCGGGTCAGCCGCGGGATGACCTCGATGTGCCAGTGGTAGTGCGGCAGCGCCTGCGTGTCAAAGGGCGACGTGTGGATGATGTAGTTATAGGCGGGCTTGTCCAGGGCAACTTCCAGCTTCAGCAAGATCGTCTTCAGCACGGTTCCCAGCTCGTCCACTTCGGTCTTCTGGATATTCTCGAAGTGACTGTTGTGGTTCTTGGGCAAGATCCAGGTCTCGAACGGGAAACGGCTGGCGTAGGGGGCGAAGGCGATGAAGTTGGCGGTGTCCAGCACGATCCGTTTTTCCGAGGCAAGTTCCTGGTGAATCATGTCGCAGTAGATGCAGCGGCCGCGATAGTTGAAAAACTCCAGCGAGCCGGTCATCTCCTCCCACACATTGATGGGCACGATGGGCGTAACGATGAGCTGCGAATGGCTGTGTTCGACTGACGCCCCGGCCGCGGCGCCGACATTCTTGAAGAGCATGCCGTAGACGAGGCGCGGATCCTTCTTGAGGTCCACGAGCCGGTCACGATACACCCAGAGGATTTCGCGGATGTTCTCCTCGCCGAGGTTGGCAATGGAGATTTCGTGGAAGGGGCACTCGATGATGACTTCATGGGCGCCCACGCCATTCATCTTGTCGTAGATGCCCTCGCCGCGCTTGTTGAGGTCGCCCTCGATTTGCAAGGCGGGGAACTTGTTGGGGACGACGCGCACTCGCCAGCCCTTCTCGTTGTGGCGTGTGTTGCGGTCGCGGTAGGCAAGAATCTCGTGCGGCGTCTTGTCCTCGTTGCCCTCGCAGAACGGGCAGGCGCCGGCAGCGAGCGGCGGCTCGAGCTTCGGCGCCACCGGCCGCTTGGCACGGTCGGTGGCAATGATCACCCACCGTCCCACGATCGGATCCTTGCGCAACTCCGGCATCGGCAAACTCCGCAAAAGACTGGCGATGCTTGGCAGGTTCTGGTCCATGAGACATCTGGCGGTTAGCCGTTTAGACGCGAAGTCTACGGAACGGAGCGCGGGCGTAAACACGCCTGCGGCCGGCGCCGGAAATCGGCGTGTTCCGCCCGCCCGCCAAGCAATTCAGCCACACTCTGCGGACTGGCAAGCTGTCCACCGGCCCAGCACGCTATTATACAACTAAAGTTTTGCAATCTTAAGCCAACCCCAGCTGAGCGACCACATGGTCCGGACTCTGCGAAAACTCGGTGACCTGCTTGATGGCCCAGCCCAGGGTTGTCCGCAGGGTTTCACGCAGCATCGCG
>VGYC01000239.1 GCA_016873095.1 Planctomycetota bacterium
CAAGTGCCGAATCAGCGCCAGCACCGCTGCGGGTGTCGCGGCGAGATCAGCTTCAGAAACAACCGGAGAAGCATCCATGCCAGCTGCAAGGATACCCCATTCCGAGTAGAAAACGCTAGACTGACCTGTGAACGGTTACCGGCGAGACTTACGCATTTGACCGCAACGGTCTGCTCCTGAGCCAGTGCCGTTTCGACGAGGAACTCAAGCACATCGGCCTCTTGATGGACCAGCCCGATGCCAAATCCATCCTGACGGTGGAAGTGCGCGATCCGCAGGTCAACATGGCCGCTGGGGCGAGGCCAGCTCTGAAGCGGGCGGAACAGCCGCTTACCTCGCTGGCTGCAAAGGCCATTGAGGGGACGGGAGGCGTTGATGCATGGGGACACCGGGATTATCGCGGCATTCCGTCGGTCGGCGCTTCAACATGGCTGCCAGAGTATGATTTCGGCGTCGCCACCGAGATCGACCTGGATGAAGCGTATCAACCCTTGTACGCGCTGCATCTGGCCTTCTGGATTCTCATGATCATCCTGGTGGCCGGAGCGAGTGCTGTCCTGATGCTCACGATCCTGGTGGCGCGGCAGCAACGTGCCATGCGCAAGGCAGCGCTGGAAGCACGACAGCTGGGCCAGTATCGCCTCGAAGAGAAGATCGGCGCCGGCGGCATGGGCAGTGTGTATCGCGCGCGGCATGCTTTGCTACGCCGACCCACCGCCGTCAAGTTGCTTGAGCCAGCCAAGATGTCCGACCTGGCCATTGCCCGCTTCGAGCGCGAGGTGCAACTCACCAGCCAGCTTACGCACCCCAATACTGTGGCCATCTTCGATTTCGGACGTACGCCGGAGGGTATCTTTTTTTACGCGATGGAGTATCTCGACGGCATCAATCTCGAGGAACTCGTGGCCAGCGCTGGGCCGCTGCCGGACGGCCGCGTCGTCGCGATCTTGAGGCAGGTATGCAGCTCACTTGCCGAAGCGCACGCGCTGGGGCTGATCCATCGCGATGTCAAGCCGGCAAACATCATCCTTGGCAATCGCGGCGGCGTGGCCGATTTTGTCAAAGTACTCGACTTCGGGCTGGCGCGAACGGTGGGCTCTGAGCGTGACGTTCGCCTGACTGGCGCCGGCGACCTGACCGGCACTCCCCTGTACCTGGCGCCGGAAGCAATCGAGAGGCCCGAGACGGTTGATGCCCGCACGGACCTCTACGCCGCCGGTGCGGTCGGCTATTTCCTTTTGACGGGAAGATCTGTCTTTGAGGGAGACTCCATCATCGACGTGTGCATGAAACACATCAAGAACATTCCGCCGCCTCCCGGGCAGCGCATCGGCCGCGCCGTCGATCCGCTTCTCGAAGCACTCATACTTCGATGCCTGGCCAAGGACGCGGCGCAACGCCCCACCGATGCGCTGGCCGTGGTTGCCGAACTCATGCGCTGCAGGTGTGCGGGCGATTGGGGACAGGCGCAGGCGGAACAATGGTGGCGTGACTTCAAGGCGGCGCAGGCCCAACTGGCCAGCGCCACGCCTCCGAGCGTCGCCGCAGCCGGGCAGACCGTGCCGTTTTCTGTGGCCAGCTTGTGACGTCGGCGAAACCACGGATACGGGTCAAGTGCCCCACCAACGCGCCAGCCGGACTCTTTCCGGTTTCACTATCCACTTTCCGTTGCCAATCATTTCTTCATAAGTTACCATCACCGAGGGCGTCGGCGCGGCGCCGCTAGACAAACATGGGTGCCCGGGGCCGAGTTGCGACGCCCCGGCGATGGGACGTTTGCATCATGCCTGCGAAACCTGCCGGCAAGGGACGGCGCGGCCTACGCCTGGGAAGCTATGACCTCTCCTCTCCGGTCAAGACCTGGGACCAGGGCGCCGTTTATCGGGCGCAGAACGCGTCCGGACAGGAAGTGGCTGTCAAGCTGCTTACCGGCGCAACCATCGAGAATCCGGCCGCTCTCAAGAAGCTTCAACAGGAGGTCGCCGAGGCCAGCCGCTGCCGCCACGATAATGTCCTGCGCGTCTATGAGATGGGTGAGGCCAACGGTACGTGGTTCCTCGCCACCGAATTTGTCGAGGGGCTGTTTCTGGGCAAGCACATCGCCGAGCGGGGGCCCATCGGGCAGGCCAAGGCCCTGCGCTGGCTGGGGCAAATGGCCAAGGCGGTTGACCAGGCTCACAAGCAAGGTCTGGCGCCCGACACGTCCCCTGGCGGCTTCCTGGTGACCGGCGACGGCAAGATCAAGCTTGTTCCGCCTTTCCTGCTGCGGGGCCTCGACAAGGGCTTCACCGAACTCGATCTGTCCGCTCCGGAGAAGGGGGGCACTCGCGACATTCGCGCTGCCTTGTACACGCTCGGCAGCACGCTCCACTTCGTGCTCACGGGTGAAGCGCCACGCGACCCGTTGGAGCTCGAGGTCTCCGATCACCTGTTGACAATCACCGAGAAGCTCCTTGCGAACGATCCGGACGAGCGCTACCAGAAGCCTGGCGAGCTTCTAGCCGATCTGGACATCACGGCTGACGAGCCGGTGCCTGAAGTCGCTGACCAGGCCACGGCAGCGGGCAAGACTGTTGCGGACGGGGACAGCGAACGCTCTCCTGGTGACGATGAGGGATATCAGGACGAGGTCGTCGATGACCAGGAAGCGCACGACGACTCGAAGAAATCATGGCTGGAAGACCTCGAGGAAGAGGCTGTCACCAGCAAGCCATCCAAAAGCAAATCGGCAAAGCCCAGAATTGAATCCGCCACGGAGATCCGGGCCGGCAAGCCATTGGACCTGCCTGATGACGTCGATGACGGCGATGCAGGTGATGACGGCGCTGGCGACGCCGCATCGGACGTCGATGAGGACAGGGCACGGGCTAAGAAGAAACCGAAACCGGCTGACACCGCCGGCGAGCCCCGGCGCAAGCCGTCGCCATACCTGGTAGGAGGGTTGCTCGCGGCCATCGTCCTTGCCGGCGGCGTGGCCGTCTTTCTGGCAACGCGCCAGGACGAGCCGAACCCGGCGCCGCAGCCCAACCCGCAAGTCAAGCTGCCGATCAAGCCGGACCCGGATCCCAAGCAAGAGAATCAGCTGGCGCCGCTCGACATTCCTGCTCTGAACAAGGAGTTTGAAGGGCCGTGGGCCACGCCGATGACGGTGCCGAAGGACGCCAAGGTATTGCGCGTCAGCCGCCTGCCGCCGCCCGAGGGATCGAAGCCGGGGACCTATTTCAATTCGCTTGCCGCCGCGTGTGCCGCGGCGCCCGAGAAGGCCACGACCAGGATCGAGATTCACGACAACGGCCCACTGTTCGAGCTGCCTATCACCGTATCGGATCGCAGTCTGATGATCACTGGCGGCCCAGGCTATCAGCCCATGTTGATCTGGGACCTGGCACGCTGGAAGGCGAAGGACGCGCCGGCCAACGCGATCGCTTCCTTCCTGAGCGTCGAGCGTGGCGAATTGTGGCTGGGCGGACTGGAGATCGCCCTCGACTGGCCCGCCGACTCCCCCGGACCGGCCTGTCTGGTCCGCATGCACAACAGCGAACTGCTTGCCTGGGATTGCACATTCTCCTGCGCCGGTCTGTCGGGTCTGCCGGTCTCAGTCGTCCGTGTTGAGGCGGACCAGCCGGGCAAGCGCTGCCGCCTGAGCAATTGTTTCGCCCGCGGACCGAATCTGATCGCGCTCGACCTCAAAGCGCTCGCACCGGAAGCGATGCTCGATCAGTGTCTGATCACGGGCAAGGACCTGCCGCTGGTCCGCTCGCTGTCGTCCCCGGCGCAGGACAAGTTGCCCACGGTGCGTCTAGTTCGCTCGACGCTGGTGGGCGAGCGCGGCATCGTGCAGGTCAGGCCCTCCGGCCCGGATCCGAAGCTCACGGGCCTGCGCTGCATGTGCTGGGATTCGCTGCTTGTCAGGGCCGCCAAGGAGACAGGCGGCGTGCTCATGGAGCTTCCCAAGGACGCCGAGCCCGCCAACTATCAGTGGAAGGGCATCAACTCCCTGTACGCCGGCTGGGATCCGCTCCTTGCTGGACCGGAGAAGATCGACGAGCTTGAAGCCTGGAAGAAACGCTGGAGTTCACTCGGCCGCGAGTTGACCTACCCCAAGACCTGGGCCGGGCTGACCAGGCTCGATCTGCCGCGCCTGCTCGCCGCCTATTATGTGCCGCCCAAGGAAATGCAGTTTCTTGCCACTTTCGTCAGGGATCCCAAGAATCTCGGCAAGGAGCTGTACGGTTGCGATGTCGGCTTGCTGCGCTGGTCGCGCAGCAACTGGATTGAACTCGGCTACCAGGGCTTCAAGATTCCGGCCATCGAGGTGCTCAAGGACGGCAAGCCCGCCATCCCGGTCGGCAAGGATGTCAAGGGCGTGAAGGACCAGAAATACTACGGCGGCAAGGTAGACCTCGCCAAGACCGATATCGTTCAGCATCTGCTGGACGTGCAAAAGAAGCAGGAACTCGGCGCCGTGATCGTGCTGCACTTGTCCGGCTCCGGCACGAAGAAGATCCGTCCGCTGCAGCAGCGCAATCGCAGCTTCGTGCTGTACTTCGAGCCGCCGGAGAAAGGCAAGGAGCCGCTCGTCCTCGTTCCGGAAGCGGACGAAGGCACCGCTCCCGGGGCACTTTTCCAGCTGGACGGCGGCAGCCTCGAGATAATCGGCGGTGACATCCGTTTCCCCGATAACAAGGCCGGCAAGGCCGCCAAGGTCCCGCATTACCTCATCCATGTCTTCCGTGGCAATCTGCGCATCCACGGTACGCGGTTGCAAGGCCCCCTGGGACAGACTCCCGACTCCTACTGGGGGCTGATCCGCCTCGAAGGCTACGGTTCGGCAGACCCGCGCTACATTTACGGCTGTACGATCCACGAGAGCGTGATCGTGTCGCCGCGCGTCGGCGTGCACGTGTCCGGCATCGGCGCCCGCTTGCGACTGGAGCAGAACCTGCTCGCCACCGGCGGCGACGCCTTGCATTTCCAGCCCGGCGCCAATCCGCCGCCGAGCCTCAACATCCAGTGCACGCTCGTCAACAACTCCATCGCCGCCCGACAGTCCGCGGTTTACGTGCAAGATATGCCGGCCTGGCAGCTCGTCGGTGATCCCATTGTGGTCGAGAGCAAGGGCAACGTCTTCATGAACCCCTACCTGGCCCGCGACAAGAAAGGTCCGGCCCCCGCGACGATGGTCCTCTACCAGGGCACCGCCTTGCCGCGCGGCGTGCTGGCCTGGCAGGGCAGGGGGGATGTCTTCGATAACCGCCTGGAAGCGTTCGCCCTTCCGGCCGCCGGCGACGGCTTGCCGCCGCGCAAGTTCGCGCCGCAAAAGCTCGACGGCGCCTGGCGCGACCTGTGGGGCGCCTTCGGCGCCCGCGCCGCCATCCTCGACCGCGAATTCAAGACCACCTTCGACCTGGCAGAACCCAAACTCGACCAGCTCGCCTATCCAAACCCCAACGTGCCGCTGGGAGCCGATTTCAAGAAGCTGAAGATCAAGAAGTGAGCGTTGACTGTTTACGTTTCGCGTTCGCGGACACCGAACGGAAGCGTGTAGCCGATGCCCCGATGCCCCGATGCCCCGATGCCCCGATGCCCCGATGCCCCGATGCCCCGATGCCAGAGTGCGATCGCAAAACGTAAACCTCACTCCACCTCGTACGCCAAATTCGACATCAGCCAGCGTTCGACTTCCTTCAGCGGCAGGCCCTTGCGCCGCGCGTAGCTTTCCACCTGGTCGCGGGTGATGAGATCGACGGCGAAGTAGCGGGCCTGCGGGTGCGCAAAGTAGAGGCCGCTGACCGACGCGGCCGGCCACATTGCAAAGCTCTCTGTTAGCTTGATGCCGGTCTGTTCCTCGACATCGAGCAGCTTCCAGAGCGTTGCCTTCTCGCTGTGATCGGGGCAGGATGGGTAGCCGGCGGCCGGGCGGATGCCGCGATACTTTTCATCGATCAACTCGTCCTTGGAGAGCGTCTCGCCGAAGCCCCAGTCGCGGCGGGCGCGCTCGTGCAGCATCTCGGCGAAGGCCTCGGCCAGCCGGTCGGCCAGCGCCTCGGCCATGATGGCGTTGTAATCGTCGTGCTCCTGCTTGAAGCGCTGCACCAGCTCGGCAGCGCCGAAGCCGGCGCTGACTGCGAAGCCGCCCAGGTAGTCGGCGACGCCGCTGTCGCGCGGCGCGATGTAGTCGGCCAGGCTGCGGAACTCCGTCTGCCCCTCGCGCTCCCATTGCTGCCGCAGCATCGGCAACCGCGCCAGTTCCGTGGCGCGCGACTCGTCGCTGAACAGGACGATTTCGTCGCCGTCCGCGTTGGCCGCGAAGAAGCCGTAGACGCCGCGGGCGCTCAGCCAGCGGCGGTCGGTCATCTGCCGCAGGAGTTGCTGTGCCTTGTCGAACAGGTCGCGTGCTTCCTTGCCGACCGTGCCGTCATCGAGAATCTGCGGATACTTGCCCTTCAGCTCCCAGGCCATGAAGAACGGTGACCAGTCGATGTAGGGGATGATCTCGTCGAGCGGCACATCGGCCAGCGTGCGCGTCCCCAGGAACGCAGGCCGCGCGATGGCCGCGTTCCTCCAGTCGATCTTGAAACGGCGACGGTGGGCATCCTCGTACGGAACCAGCTTGCGCTCGCGGCGCTTGCGAAAGCTCTCGCGCTCCTGCTCCTGGAAGATTCGATTCTCGCGGTCCAGCTCGAGGCGCTGCTCCGGCTTCATCAGCCGATCGACGACCGGCACACAGCGTGACGCGTCCTTGATGTGCAGCACGGCGTGGCGATAGCCTGGGGCGATCTTGACGGCCGTGTGCTTGGCGCTGGTCGTCGCCCCTCCGATAAGCAGCGGCACATGGAAGCCTTCGCGCTCCATCTCCCGGGCCACGTGCACCATCTCGTCCAGCGACGGCGTGATCAGGCCTGACAGCCCGATCATGTCGGCATCATGTTCACGGGCCGTGGCCAGGATCTTTTCGCACGGGACCATGACGCCGAGGTCGATCACCTCGTAGTCGTTGCAGCCGAGGACGACGCCGACGATGTTCTTGCCGATGTCGTGGACGTCGCCCTTGACGGTGGCCATCACGATCTTGCCGCGCGCCTTGCGAGCCGACGCACTGCCGTTGCCGCTGGCCAGGGCCTTGGCCTTCTCCGCCTCCATGAACGGTAGCAGATAGGCGACGGCTTTCTTCATGACACGGGCGCTCTTGACCACTTGCGGCAGGAACATCTTGCCGGAACCGAACAGGTCGCCAACGACGCTCATCCCGTCCATGAGCGGGCCTTCGATGACTTGCAGCGTGCGCTCGTACAGATGCCGGGCTTCCTCCACGTCGGCGTCGATGTAGTCGGCAATGCCGACGATGAGCGCATGCTTGAGCCTTTCCTGTACGGGTGCGGCACGCCACGCATGTTCCTGGGCTTCCGTCTTGTCCTTCTTCTTGACGGTGTCGGCAAACGCGATCAAACGCTCGGTGGCGTCGGGCCGACGGTCGAGGACGACATCCTCGATACGCTCCAGCAAGTCCTTTGGAATCTCCTCGTAGACCTGTAGCTGGCCCGGATTGACGATGCCCATGTCGAGGCCGGCGCCAATGGCGTGATAGAGAAAGACCGCGTTCATGGCCTCGCGGACGACCTCGTTGCCGCGAAAGCTGAAGCTGACATTGCTGACGCCGCCGGAAGTCTTCGCCAGCGGGCAAACCTCCTTGAGCGTTCGGACTGCATCGAAAAACTCAACGGCGTAGCGGTTGTGCTCCTCCATGCCGGTGCCGATGGTCAGGATGTTGACGTCGAAGATGATGTCTGCGGGGTCGAAGCCAACCACCTCGGTGAGCAGGCCATGGGCTCGGCGGCAAATTTCGACCTTGCGATCGGCAGTGACAGCTTGCCCCTCCTCGTCGAAGGCCATCACGACGGCGGCGGCTCCGTAACGCTTGACGAGGCGGGCCTGCTCGAGGAACTTGTCCTCGCCTTCCTTCAGGCTGATCGAGTTGACGATGCCCTTGCCCTGCAGGCACTTGAGGCCGGCTTCGATGATCTCCCACTTCGAGCTGTCCACCATGATCGGGACCTTGGCCAGGTCCGGCTCGTTGGCGAGCAGGTGCAGGAAGCGGGTCATGGCTTCCTTGCCGTCGATCAGGTCGGCGTCCATGTTGACGTCGAGGATGTTGGCGCCGTTCTGCACCTGTTCACGGGCGACGGCGATGGCGGCGTCGAAGTTGCCGTCCTTGATGAGCCGCTTGAACCTGAGCGAGCCGGTGATGTTGCAGCGCTCGCCCACCATGACGAAGTTGGTCTCCGGCCGGATCGTCAGCACCTCGTCGCCGCAGTAATGCGTCAATGGCGAGCAGTGGGGCACAAGCCCACGGGTTGGCCGCGGCGCCACGCCCTCGACCTCGCGGGCAAAGGCGGCGATCCAGTCAGGCGTTGTGCCGCAGCAGCCGCCGACCAGGTTGACCCAACCGTTGCGAGCGTACTCGCCCAGGATCTTCGCGGTGCCGTCGCGACCAGGGCCGACGAAGCCGCCCATGCCGTCGGGGAGGCCCGCGTTCGGATAGCAGATGATCGGCCGACGCGAGATTGCCGACAGGCTTTCCAG
Source organism: Planctomycetota bacterium (assembly GCA_016873095.1). Taxonomy (GTDB): domain Bacteria; phylum Planctomycetota; class Planctomycetia; order Gemmatales; family Gemmataceae; genus VGYC01. The sequence goes on from VGYC01000239.1 coordinate 8,584, forward strand.
TGGTCCGCGCAGCAGATCGACACCGACGCCGCAGTTGAAGCCGATGGCCAGTGCATCAAAGTGCGACACGGAGACGTAGAACGCCTCCGGCGTCTGGCCGAACAGAGTCCGACCGCCGGGATGGTAGATGGTCCCCGTGACGGTGGTCGGCAATTCGATGCCATGTTCGGTGCGGAACTTGTCTATTGCGAACAGGGCGGCTTTGAGGACGAGGATATCGTTGCCGGTCTCGACGGCGAGCAGGTCGACACCACCGGCCACGAGAGCCTTCACCTGCTCGTAGTAGCTGGCCACGAAATCGTCGAAGGAGTACGTGCGGCTGCCCTGATCGGCCTGGCCTGGCTCGATGTACAGTGTCTTGTTGGTTGGCCCGATGCTGCCGGCGACGAAGCGCGGGCGATCGGGATTGCGGCGGGTGAAGTCGTCGGCCGCGTGCCGCGCCAGTTCGGCGGCCTTCTTGTTGATCTCGAAGACCAGGTCATCAAGCGCGAACTCTTCGAGCGCGAGCCGCGTGGCATTAAACGTGCACGTTTCGATGACATCGGCGCCGGCATCCAGATAAGCGCGATGAATGTCCTCGATCAGCCGCGGCCGGGTGATGACCAGCGCCTCGGTACAGTTCTTGAGCGATTTCGGATGGCTGCGAAAGCGCTCGCCGCGGTAGTCGTCTTCAGTGGGCGACTGCGAGTAGATGAGCGCCCCCATCGAGCCGTCCAGGATCAGGATGCGCTGGGCGAGAAGTTCCTCGAGTTGCACCGCGCTGGACATATCCGCAATTACCGACATGGCGTGGTCCCTGGCCATTTCCCTTCAAGGATAGGGGATTACGGCGATTCGTTCCAGGGAGATTTGCAGTCGGTTTCACGCTCCGAGTGAGGCGTTCATCGCCTGAAGCGTGAGAAAAAAAAGCCGGCCGCGCAATCCTTCGCGCGGCCGGCCGAGTCGTGGTCATTGGGCTTCCGTGCCCGACCAGGTTCTCGCATGTGTATCCAGAAACCAGCCTTGAACAGTGTCCGCCCCGCGCGTCATGCGCCTTTTGAGCCATCCATGGCCCTGGGAGGACACCATTCAAAAGCTGGTGTCATGGTCTGCTTGCCTTGCCGCGCGCAGCGCCACCATGGTGATATTTGGAATGCGAAGTCAATTGATGGAATAGGGCTCCGCCTGCGGGAACCCGGCCTATGATGGCGACCAACCCACTCCATTGCTGGAAGCAATGAGGAGGGTCGAATTTGTCACGGCGCCCGTCCGGCAATGGCTATTCATAACGGGCATGTAACCAACTCAACCAGGGGAGAGATTAACGAATTCAGCTGCAAAGTCAACCCAAAAATCCTAACCATTCAGCTGGACCGATTGCCCCACGCCGAAACCATTATCACACAAGGAGCAGCGCCCAGTGGCCTAGCCGTAAGTCGCGCAAGATTTATTGACCACGCCTGCGGCACAGTTGATACGTTCTTTTCGGCGCTGGGCATGACATGCAATTTGCGCAAAATTTGCGGACAACGCCGACAGCCGGGAAAAAAGAGTTAACCTCCACCTGTGCCGTGTAGACGCTTTTGTGAACCCGCTGTTAATAGCGTGGGTGCCGCACGCCCGGGTTTTGGATCCCACTACACTGGTGGGCTTGCAAGCACCGAACGTAGTAAATACCGGCTCCCTGCGGGATCTTATCGGTTCGCCAAAAGTGTCGCCTAATCACGAACACCGCAGAGGTTAATTCTTTCCGCAATGTACCACGCGGGGCAGGGCAGGGCAAGGCGCTTGCGCCAGATTAGAGCCCGTTGCGATGTACGACGAGCCAGTCTTTTTTCGGTTCTCACCAAGGGGCAAAAATCTCTTCCCCCGCAGAACTCTCGACTTCGTAAGAATAAGCCCGCGGTTGCAGTTTT
>VGYC01000240.1 GCA_016873095.1 Planctomycetota bacterium
GTCCCGATTTGGGCTTGGCTGCTGGCTTCTTGTAATGCGGATGCGTGGTCGATGGCGGCTTCGACGAGTTGCTGGGATTCTTGCCGAGCTTGGCTTCGAGTTCCGCCACGCGCGCGGTCAGCACGCGAATCTGCTCCGCCTGCCACTTGATCAAAGCAAGGACTTCAGGCGGCAGCGATGCCAACACTTCTGCCGATACTGTCGGTGGAGCATCCATGCCAACCGCAACAGTACCCGAAACCACGATTCCGAGCTATATCGACCCGTGACCGGTTACGGCAGGACGTTATCGGCCGTGGGAGGCGGCAGCGTGCCGTCCATGGGACCGACGATGCCGCCTTGCGGCGCCGGCATGGCCCATGGCTCGCGCGTGACGCACGGATCGACATAATAGCAATCGCACAACCCATGCTCGTGGCAGCACGGACCGTGGTGCCGGCAACCCGACACCAGACCGGCGAGCACGACCATTGCCGTCAGACAGGTGAAAAAGCGGCTCATAAATCTCCTTCCCTTCAAACAAGCCCCGGGGGTGATGGGGGCATGAGGCAAGATCCCCATAAGCAGCAAAGTCGCTAGCATCATCGTCCGCGGCACAATGGGAACTTGACCAATTCTCGCCAAAGAGGGCAGGCTCGCCAAGATCGTCACGATCGCTCAAGACGGCAGCGTTGCGGCGAATTGCATAGAATGTGGGGCATGGACGCCGTCATTCTCGCCGCCGGGCTTGGCACGCGCCTGCGCCCGCACACCCTGCACACCCCCAAGCCGATGCTGCCGGTCCAGGGCCGGCCGATTCTGGACTGGATGCTCGCCGCCCTGCCGAGCGACATCGACCGTTTGCTGGTGGTCGTGCACCACCTGGCCGGGCAGGTCGAGGATTACCTGCGCTCGCAGACACGCTTCAAGGACTGGTTGACGGTCTTCCAGGACCAGCCGCGCGGCACCGGCGACGCCCTGCGCCGCTGCCGGGAGCACATCCGGTCTGACAGGATGCTGGTCATCAACGGCGACGACCTGTACGGGGCCGCCGACCTGGCAGCGCTGGCACATTGTCCTGCGGGACTGCTGGTCCATCCAGTCGATGAGCCGCGCCGCTACGGCATTGCCTTCCTGCGAGCGGATGGCACTCTGGAAAAGCTGGTGGAGAAGCCGGACCTCGACGGCCGCCGCCTGGCCAACACCGGCGCCTATCTCTTCCCCGCATCGGTGTTCGACATCGAGCTGTCCTTGTCCCCGCGCGGCGAGTACGAGATCACCGACTATGTCAGCACCCTCGCCGCCCGCCAGCCCGTGACGGTCGTCGAGGCGCAATACTGGCTGCCCATCGGCACGGAGGAAGCGTGGAACGCAGCGCAGCGCGAAGACTTGCAAGGCAAGCTAGAAACCACTAGCTTGAGTGCATCGTCACGCGTGGCTTGATGGGTGTATTTCGGGAGGACGAGGCGGGCGAGGCTCCTGCCGAGCCGCCGCCTGGTCTCTGAACACTATTCGAATGGCACTTTGCCGTCAGCTCTTCAATTCCTTGCATTCAATCACTGTCAAGCCTCACGAACGGATTGTGGCGTTTCTCATGGCCGATGGTTGTCGTAGGTCCGTGGCCCGGGTAGACGACGGTGTCATCGGGCAACGTATACATCTTCTCGCGAATGCCCTTGAGGAGCAAATTCATGTTGCTGCCGGGGAAGTCGGCCCGGCCGATGCTCTCGCGGAACAGCACGTCGCCGCCGAAGACCACGCTGGGCTGATCGCGATAGACGAAGACAATGTGCCCCGGCGAGTGTCCCGGCACTTCCAGGACGTCGAGCGCGATGCCGGCATACTGGATGGTCTCGCCTTCATCGAGCAACCGGTCCGCCTCCGGACTGATGATCGGCAGGCCGAAAGGGGCGCTGAGATTGGCGTCGGCGTCGGTGAGCAAGCGTGCTTCGTTGCGGCCGATGACGAGTGGCGCGGTGAAGAAGGCCCGCTTCATGGTGGCGTTGCCGCCGATGTGGTCGGCATGGCCATGCGTGTTGAGGATGGCCGCCGGCTCGAGTTCATTCTCTTGAAGAAAATCGAGAATCAATTCCGGCTCGAGGCCGGGGTCGATGACCAGCGCATCCTTGCGGCCCGGGAGCCACACGACATACGTGTTCTCCTCGAATGGCAGCGAGACGACGGTGTGAATCTGCACAGGCTGGGGCATGAAAGCAATGTCCTCGCTATATCTTGTGTAGATTATACAACCCTTGCCGTTACTGCCGGTATGCGGCGAAATTCCCGTCAACATCGGCAGCCTTGGTTGCCGACTGGAAGATGGGAGATCGCCGAAAAAGGAGGATGACGACATGGGTTGCTCTCGTTGCCGCGTGACCGGACTGACACTCATGGCGTCCCTGGGTCTGGCCCTGGGCGGCATGGCCGTCGGCCAGGTCCCGAGCGCACCGGCGACGCCAGCGAGTGCAACCGTTGCCGGCACGACGTCGGTGACCGCTGCGCCGCCGGCGGCGCGCGACGCCGCCAATGCCCTGGACCAGCCGTTGCAATGGCTGCAGGAGGCACGCAAGAGCTACTCCGGCGTTCGCGACTATACATGCACGCTGCTCAAGCAGGAGCGCATGCGCGGCCGGATGCAAGACCAGAACATCATCCTCATGAAGTTCCGCGCCCAGCCGTTCAGCGTGTACATGCGCTGGCTGTCGCCCCAGCCGTCGGCCGGCCAGGAAGTCGCCTTCATCTATGGCCGTAACAACAACCAGATGCGCGTGCATTTCGCCAGCGGCCTGAAATCGACGATCGGCTGGAAGTCGGTCGATCCCAATGATCGCCGCGTCTTCGAGCAGAGCCGGCACAACATTTACGAGGCCGGCATCGGCAACATGATCGAGCAACTGATCCAGAGCCTGGAGAAGGAACGGCAGCGCAACAAGACTCAGGTGCGCATCGCCGAGTACACGTACAACAATCGCCGCTGTCATCGCGTCGAGTGCATCGGCACCGAGCGCGACCCGCAGTCTCCCGTGTATCGCTGCGTCTTCTATCTCGACAAGGAGTCGAAGCTGCCGATCCGCATGGAGACATACGACTGGCCCGTGGTCGGCGGGGCCGCCACCGGCGAGCCGATCGAGACTTTCAGCTTCGTCGATCTCCGCTTCAACGTAAGCCTCAGCGACCGCGACTTCGCACGCTGAGAATCTGCCCCGGAGCTAGCCCGGGGGCGAATACCGGTCGGCCAGCCGATCCGGATGGACGCCGCCGGCCGCGAGACCCGTCAACCACCAGTTACGCAGCGTCTGCCGCACGACGCCCGCACGCTGCCAGCGCCGCGGCGACACGTAGATCTTGCGCGAGCCGACGATCACTCGCCCCACTCTGCGGAGCGTGCGGCTGAAGAACAGGTCTTCCATGAAACGCAGTGGCGGAAAGCCACCGAGGCGTTCGAAATCTACGCGCCGCATGAACAGCCCCTGGTCGCCGTAGGCAATCCCGGTCAGGCGCACGCGGGCGCTGGCGCTGGCCTCGATGGACCGGTACATCCAGCCTTCGGCCTGGACCTTCATCGTGAAGCAGCCGGCCAGGATCGTGGAATTGGCCAGGATGCGCACGGCCTGCTGGAGCGCCCCCTGCTCCAGCGTGCAGTCGGCATGGAGGAAGAGCAGGATGTCGCTGCGCGCCCGGTCGGCGCCGGCGTTCATCTGCCGCGCACGGCCCCTGGCGGTGTGCAGAACGACATCGGCATCCGCGGCGAGTTCGGCCGTGTTATCGATGCTGCCGCAATCGACGACGATGATCTCAGCGGGTTGCTGTGTGCGGACATCGCGGATTAACTGAGCAATGCACGCGGCCTCGTTGAGAGTCGGGATGATGACGGAGATGGGTGTCAAGCGCTCGATCCCTGTCACGGTATGCTTGCTTTTCGCGCTCGCTCGGCGCCATGCGAGCGCGAGCGTTAACGCGGAATTACCATACCGGCTAGCGCGCGAAAACGCTACCATGATCCTCATGAGCGAACCCTGGTATGGTGACGGCCTGCGCTTCGAGTGCACGCGTTGTGGCAACTGCTGCACCGGGGAGCCGGGGTATGTCTGGGTCGAGCCGGACGAGATGGCGGCGATCGCCAGGTTTCGCGGCGAAGATCCTGTCCAGGCCGAGCGTCTGTACTCCTGGCGGGCCGGCAAGCGCCGCAGCCTGCGCGAGAGGGCCAATGGCGATTGCGTCTTCTTCGAGCGCGGCCAGGGTTGCACGATCTACGCCGTTCGCCCACGGCAATGCCGGACCTGGCCCTTCTGGGAAAGTAACGTCGAGACGCCGGAGACCTGGCAGACGACCGGCAAGAAGTGCCCGGGCATCGGCCGGGGCGACCTCATCCCGGTCGAAGAGATCAAGCTCCGCACCCGCGTCGTGGTCCTGTAGCCGCTTGCGATTCGCCCCGTTCCCAGGCACAGCCCGGGAACGATACGAGACATGGGAGAAGCAACATGGTTTGTCGAGCGATCCTGGCGCTGCTGGTCTTGTCGGGCGGTGTGCACGCGGCGGACTGGCCGCGCTGGCTGGGGCCCAACGGCGACGGCAGCACGCCCGAAACCGTCAAGCCCTGGCAGGGCAAGCTGCCGACGCTATGGAAGCAGGACGTCGGCGAGGGCAACAGCGGCCCGGTCGTTGCCGGCGATCGCGTCATCGTCATGTCGCTCGTCAAGGGCAAGCTCGAAGAGCAGCTCACCGCCTATGACGTCAAGTCGGGCAAGGTCCTCTGGCAAACCGCTTATCGGCGAGCGGAAATGAAGACGCCGTACGGCAACGGCCCACGCGGCACGCCAGCCGTCGCCGGCGGCAAGGTTTACTCCTACGGCATCACCGGGCTGCTGACGTGCTTCGACTTCGACGATGGCAAGCAGCTCTGGCAGGTGGACACGGCCGCAGAGTTCAAGCCGCCGAAGCTGCTGTTCGGCGCATCCTGCTCACCGCTGGTCGAGAAGGACGCCGTGCTCATCAACGTGGGCGCCAAGGGCGCCTCCATCGTCGCCTTCCACAAGGACACCGGCAAGGTGCTGTGGAAGTCGCAGGACGATGGGCCAAGCTATGCGTCGCCGATTGTCTTCGGCGCTGGGGCTGACCGCCAGGTTGTCTTTCTCACGCAGCAAGGCTTGCTGTCCTTGCGGCCGAACGATGGACAGCCTGTCTGGCGTTATCCGTTCAAGGACCTCATTCTGGAAAGCTCGACCACTCCGGTTCACGTCAACGGTTCGGTCGTCGCCAGCTCGATCACCCTGGGCAGCGTTGCGGTCGCCATGGAAGAAATGAACCAGAAACCGGCCGTGCGGCTCGAATGGAAGAATCCCACGTTGACGTGTTACTTCGCCACGCCGGTGGCCGTCGGCAAGGACCATGTCTACGCCGTGATCGGAGCCAATCCACTGGCCGCGTTGAACCCGTTCGGCAAGAAGGCGCCGCCCAAGGCGAGCCTGAAGTGCATCGACGTCAAGACCGGCAAGGCGCTGTGGACGCGCCCGGACGTCGGAACCTACCATGCCACGCTCTTGCGCACCGGCGATGAAAAGCTGCTCATGCTCGAGGAGCCCGGCGACCTCGTCCTCATCGACCCGAATGCCAAGGCATACCGCGAGCTGGCCCGCGCCAAGGTGTGCGGCAACACCTGGGCCCATCCCGCCATCGCCAACGGCCACATCTTCGTCCGCGACGGCGGCACGCTCCGTTGCCTGAAGCTCGATCCTTGAAGATTTCGGCCGCGCTCGCGATCCCAATCTCGGGAGCAATTCGGCCCCCGGAATTCGCTTGTCGTTTCCCTTCACCGCAACCATACTACCAGCTCCATTGTCTTGTTTGCTGACGACCCCCAACAAGGAGACGGCGATGGTGATGCGCGTGGCGATGGCGGTGATGGTCTGGGCGCTGGCGAGTACATCCTGGGCGCAGGAAGCTCCGGAACGGCTGTTGCCGCGCGGTAGCCAGGTGTATCTTCGCTGGGACGGTGTGGCCACGCATCGCGAGGCGTTCAAGAAGACCGCCGTCGGCAAGATGCTGCAAGGCGACATGGGCCGATTCTTCACCGGTCTGGGCGACTACCTGGAGAAACTTGTCGATGCCTTCGTTGCCGCGGAAAACCCGCAAGCCGCCGACATGCTCAAGGAGCTGCCGCGCACGCTGTCAGCCATCGGCAAGCATGGCTTTCGCCTCGGCATCGAGGTGAAGAACCTGTCGCCGCCAGACATCGAAGGCATGCTGATCTTCCCGAAGTCCGGCAAGACGGACGGCGGCATCCTGGCGCTGGTTCGCAAGGCGGCAGCGCTGGCAGGGGCCGAGGTCCAGGAGACCAAGAAGGGCAAGCGCACCATCCACAGCATCGATACGCCGGTGGTCAAGCTCGTCTGGTGGAGCGAGGGCGACGACGCGGTCATCGCCGTCGGCACCCGCTCCGTGGACGAGCTTGCGAAGAAGACCAACAAGGACTGCACCAGCAATCCGCTCTACCTGCACTTGAAGGAATTCAAGGAGTTCTCGACCTGGGCGGACGGATTCGTGGACGTGGCCGGGCTGGCGAAGGTCGCCGGCGCGGCGGGGCCGGACGTGGCAAGGCTGGTCGACGACCTCGGCTTGAAGGGTCTCAAGAGCATCACCTTCCATTCCGGTTTCGACGGGCCGGCCGAACACAGCGTGCTGCTGTTCGACATGCCCGGACCGCGCAAGGGGCTGCTCAAGCTCGCCAACCAGCGCAAGATCAACCTGGCCGACCTGCCTCCCATGCCCGCCGACCTGTCGTACTTCGCGGCGTCGAATCTCGATCTGGTCACGCTCTATGACGGCGTGCTCGTCGCTGTCGAGGGGGCGGTGCGTCTCTTCGCCCCCGAGCAGGCCAACATGGTCAAGCAAGGACTCCAGGCCGTGGAAGGCGCCGTCGGCGTCAAGCTGCGCGACGATCTGCTGGGCTCGCTCGGCGACCTGATGGTGTCGTATCGCTCGCCGGCCGACGGACCGCTGGGACTCGGGGCCGTCTATCTAATCAAGATGAAGAATCAGAAGAAATTCGCCGACTCGCTCGACAGTCTCATCAAGGCGGCGGCGACCGTTCCCTTCGTCGAGGTCAGCACGCGTAAAAATGCCTATCGAGGCGCGGACATTCACGGCGTCTACTTCGGCGTCGGCGGCGCCAGCTTTCATGTGTTCGACTACACCATGCACAAGGGCTGGCTCGGCCTCAGTTTTTATCCACAGCCGCTGCAAGGCTACGTGCTGCGCACGGCCGGCGACCTGCCGGCCTGGAAGCCGTCCGCCGCCCTGGCCAGGCGCTTGCAGGAGTTCCCCAAGGAGTTCGTGGGCATTTCCGTCTCCGATCCGCGCCCGAGCTTGAAGCTGGTGCTGTCGCTGGCGCCGACGCTGGTCAGTTTCCTGAACAGCATGACAACCTTCGTCGCTCCGGGGACCCAGTTCGACGTCAATCTGATCCCCAACGCGCACGAAGCAACGAGGCATCTGTTCCCGAACATCACCGTCATCACCGACGACGGCAAGCGCGTCCGCGTCGAGACGAAATCATCGCTGCCGCTGCCGTTCTGATTTCGTGGGGCAGCACTCCTGGCGGCGCCGCCCTCTCGCTCATGTGGCACGGGCAACCGCGCAAGCGCCACGTCTCTCGCGCGTGGTCCGGCATTATTGACCTGGATGCGCTGGTTGCGGGTCTTCGGGCCTGGCGTCCCGAAGACCACGTGATGGGCACAGGATTGTTGATCCTCCACGAACAAACCGAAAGCGAACCGGACGGTAAGTCCAGCCCGCTCAAGGCTCCTTGAATAGCGTGAGCGGTGCCTGTCGATCCTGCCAGTTTGGCGGCAGACTGAAGAAGGCGTCAACAGTCGCCATCTTCGCCTGGAAGATGGAAGACGGCGACTCCGGTCCCGATGAGTAGCCGAAGTACACCTGCCAGCAAGTCGACCAGTCTTCCTTGGCGTTGGTCTGTCCGTAGTCTCTGGCATAGTCGTTGCTGTTGCGCGACCTGTCGTGTAGCGTCTCGAAGCGGTCGAAATAGGGGTTGTCCTCCCCAGCTGTGTCGTCCCAGTTATGGCCGATCTCGTGGATCACCGTGCCACGCACGGACCGGTTCGCGGCGTCCGAGGACTCATTCCAGTCAGCGATGTAGATCCTGCGCACGTACTCGAACGGCTGCCACCACGACGAATTGCGTCCTGCAAAACTCGAAGACGAGCTGGCCTTGCGGAAGAGGAGCGGGTCGCTGCTGAAGGAATCTTTGAGGATCCAGGTTTCGCCGTTGACACGGGCTTGCAGTTGCGCGAAGGCTTCGTCGATGACCTCGATCTCCTGGTTCGTCCAGTTCAGCTCATCGTTATCGAACAGGATCACAGCATCCTTTGAATGTCTGGGATGGTCGCGATCCTGTTCATGGTAAAGCAAGCGGTCGTTGCCATTCCCGCCGTCAAGCGTGTCCACCTGGCCGGGCCGAGCGATGCCGCCGAACAGACCGTCGTGTCCGTCGTCGCCATAGAGTTTGTCGGAGCCGTCGCCGCCGTAGAGGCGGTCGTTGCCCGCGCCACCGTAGAGGTGGTCGTCGCCCGTGCCGCCAAACAGGGAATCGTTGTCGACGCCGCCGTAGAGGAAATCGGCGCCGCCGCCACCGTGGAGGGCGTCGTCTCCCACGTGTCCGCGGAGGATGTCGACGCCGCCGATGCCGAAAAGGATGTCGGCGCCCCAACCGCCTTGGAGCAAGTCGTCGTTCGCGCCACCGTAGAGGCGGTCGTCGCCGTCGCCGCCGAAGAGGGAATCGTTGTTCGTGCCGCCGTAGAGGGTGTCGTTGCCGCCGCCGCCCCGAAGGACGTCGTCGCCCGCGTTGCCGTAGAGTGTGTCGGCGGCGGTGCCGCTGCCGCCGTAGAGGATGTCGTTGCCCGCGCCGCCGTGAAAGACGTCTTCGCTCCGACCACCATCGAGACGGTCATCGCCGCCGTTGCCCATTGCCGTCGAGGCCAGCGCCGTGGTGTTATTGAAACGGTCGTTCTGCTCGGACCCCTTGAACACGAGGTTGAGCACCTGGCCGCTGTCGAAGGTCTGGATGCGCTCGCCGACGTGATCGTCGTTGATCGTGACTTGGATTCTTGGCTGGGTCGTCGTAGCCAGTTCCCGAACGATGACGCTGGCGCCGCCCGCGTCGGCGGTGATGGTGAGCGTGGTGCCGGACAGACTCAACCGGGTGGCCGGCACTTCGCGGCGTTCCAGGTTTTCGACGCTCAGGCTGATCTTCCGATGTGCCGGTGCCCGCTTGCTGGTCTTCTCAATGCCGAACAGGCGTCGCATCTTTTTTACAAACATGATTCTCTCCTTGCTGAAACAATGTTTGCGATCTGGTACATATCAGAGAATGCGGCAGTGGCCTCCACGACACATCAGGAATCCAGAGCAAGTTCACAAGAGTTCCAGCCGCGCGCTGCGTGTGCCATGTCCGGCTAGCAAATCTACGTTGGCTCAGCGAAACGCCATTTCCTGGCCGCCCCGTCGTCGAGAACATCCATTTCTCGATCATCCTGAACTGTTGCGCCTCGCAGTCCCCTCTCCCCCGGGTACTCCGGGGGAGAGGGCTGGCGCCAGCGTGCGACTCCATGACAGTTTGCTTTCTTCCGGCCTCACTTTTCTGCGAGAAAGATCCAGCGTCGCCATAACCTCACTCCTCCGAAGCACAGCCAAAGACGACCGCATGGCTTGGGAGTTGCCTGCCCTTGCGCTGCGACGCGTAAGGGTCGAGACCAACGCAATGGGTTTCGCGCAGCTGCATGCCCACGCGTGCGCACGTGCGTGCCCGCTGGCCTGCGGTCCCTCCGCAAGCCATTGTGACATGATGCTGTCATCTCACGGTCACCGATTGACAAGTTGCTGTCACTTCTAGACTTCGGACGAATTGCGAGCGCCGGCGTCGCGTCCGGCATCGGATTCGCTTTTTTCGCGTGGCAATCCAGCGCCGGCCGGGCGCGGTGCACGGCCAATCAATGTCGCCGCATTTCTTTTCTTGGGGGACCTGACATGTACAGTGTTGTTCTGATGTTGGCGGTCAGCGGAAGCGTGGACCTGCCGGAACGCTGTCGCGGCTGTCGCGGCTGCTGCGCGTGCTCCTGCGCGTGCTCCTGCTACGGCGGCTACGGTTGCCACGGATCGTATGGTTGCCACGGATCGTACGGCTGTCACGGCCAGAGCCAGTTGCGTTGCTGGGCCGGCGGGGGGGGCAGGCGCGGGGCCGCGGGGTGACGGGATGACGCGACGCGGGCGCGGAGAGGCCGGGCACGCGATGCGGACGGGGGACGGGACC
>VGYC01000241.1 GCA_016873095.1 Planctomycetota bacterium
ACCCACCGCTACCGCGTCACAGACCAGGGCTGGCGCACCGCCATGTTCTGTACGCGCACCTATAACCGCATCCTGCGCCCCGGCCTGGCCCACGTCTGCGCCGACGAACCTGACAGTGACAATCCGTTACGCCACAGCTTCGAACGCCTTGACGCAGACATCGACCATTGGATCGAGGCCCAGAAAGTGCCTGCATGAAACTTGACTCAAACGAGATAACTTCTGGGGATCAAGGACGCTAGTGTCAGCCACCAGGCGGTGAGGTGCGGCTTGACGTCAAAGACTCCCTGCAGCGCCACGCGAATACCCCAGAAGATGGCGATGTAGCCGCACAGGGCTCTTGCCAGCGGACTGCCGCTGGCCAGTTCCGCGGCGAGAAAAACGCTGATCGTCCCGAAGGCCACAATGGCCAGCACCACATAGCCGCCATAGACCCAGTACATCTGTCGCTGCAAGCGCGGCAACTTGTTCAGTTGCTCGTGCCACTTGAGGCGTGACGGCACCAGCGCCGCCGCCGTCAACACGCCGAAATGCACCAGGCCCGCGCTGAAGATCATCGTCGTCAACAGATTCCGCATGGTCGTCTCCGTCATGCCAGCGCGCCGCTGAAAGCCATGAATGGCAGGATGACGTTGCGCACGAACGGTGGATGAAACAGCCAGCCTACCGGCACGAGCAACACGGCCATCGTAAATAGTCGGCCGCGCAAGCCGTCCATCAATCCCAGCCGCCGGCCAAGCGATGAGCGTTCGAAAAGCAGGGCGATGGCCTGAATCAGGAAGAATGCCGTGGGCAATCCGTGACCGCCGTGTGCCGGCACGGAGATGACCAGGTCGTGCACCGCGCCGCTGACAAGAAAGCCGAAGAGAATCGCTACGCGCGGGCCGATGCGCGCCGACAGCGGCCGAAAGATGAAGCGATGCATCAAGTCGCGAAAAGCGGTGTTCCAGCGCCTGCCCCAGAAATCGGCGACACTGCCGGCCAGGATCGGCGCGTTCATCAACCGCGCCGCCCGGATTCCCGCCGACCGCCAGGCGCAACTTAACAGATGAAACACACCGAAATGCAGCAAGAACACGAGGCCAACCATGCCGAGCCAGCCTTGTGCCAGACGCATTTCATCAGGCAGAAACCGAGCGACACCCCAGAATAGCAGCGCTCCCAAGGCCGTCTTTACGACGGCGCATGCCCACTCTCGTCCCCGGGGTTGAGGAATCGGCCGGACCGCAGCGTCGAGGAACGCCACCGCGTCGAGGCCAGGCCAGGCGAGCAGATAGCCAAGGATGCGCTTGCCACTTGCGTAAGGCATGTTCTGGACTGCATTGACCAGCGTCAAGCACTTGGCGCCGGCGTAGATGGCGAGGGCCAGAAGCCACATGACCGCCCAGCGCGGCTCGCCAAGCGGCCAGAGCAGTACAGTCGCCGGCAGGACGACGATTGGCACCCAGGCGACGGTGGCCCACAGATTTGTCTCGGCGATGCCCTTTTGCATGGCGGTGCTCATGCAACATCAACCGCGGCGTGGATGGCTGGTTAACAGGCATTCGGCCGGAGCCTCGTCCGCTTTGCTTCCCAATCGACAATCTACAGGGCATCTGGAAAAAACCGCTGGGGGCTTGCAATTGCCAGGAAACCCACTTTACAATCTGAGTCAGAAAGAAAAAGCAGGTCGCTGTCACACGCCCGTCACCAATGCGTATTATCTCCGGGCAATGGCCAGGGCGGAATCGCCAGCGAGCACTGTCATCCTGGGAGCGCATCATGAGAGCAACTCGATTCATGCTGACGACGGCGGTTTGGGCATGTTTTCTTTGGAGCGGCGGCGTTCCACTCCGCGCGGACGAGCCGAAGGCCAATGTCAGCCTGGCGCATGCCACGCGTTCGCTGCGGCCCGGCATCTTCCTGGTCGGCGCGGAGAAGGTCGGCCACGGCACGGCGTGGGTCATCTCCCGCAAGCACCGCCTGCTGGCCACCAATGCTCATGTCGCCGACATGTTCTTCAAGGCCAGGCCCGGCCAGTTCAAGGCCAAGATGAACGGCAGCGAGACGGTCTACGGCGTGGACAGAGTCTGGTTCCACCCCGGTGTGCAACGCTATCCGACTCGTGACGAGAACCTGGCGATCCGTTCCGCGAATGCCCACCTGGGGCCGGTGTGTCCCCTGGGGCCGGACGTGGCCGTCATGCAACTGAGCGCACAGGGTCCGGAGTTGCCTGTGGAGCTTTCCATGGCCTCGCCGGACGTGGTCTTCGACCTGCAGGCGTTGCCCGTGGCCATCCTGGGGTTCCCGGGGCACGACACGCTTGCCTGGGAGAAGGTAAGACGAGCACAGGCAACGTTTCATGAGGGGACCATCAGTCGCGTCACCGATTTCAAGCTCGACGGCGGCGCCAGTACCGAGCAAGCGCAATGTCTGCAATACAGCATGCAGGGCTTTGGCGGCTTCAGCGGTTCGCCTATCTACCTGGCGAGCGGGCATGTCGTCGGCCTGCACAACATGTCGCGCTCGGCGGACCAGAAAGCGTCACGCAAGATCGCTCATGGCGTCCGCATCGACTCTCTCTGGGAGCTGCTGCATCACCACCGCCTTGTCGATAAAGTCCCCGTGCCGCTGAGCGCTCAGAAATTGCTGCTGCAGCGCTGGATCGATCCCGATCCGAACTTGGCCATCTACAAGCAGGTCAACAAGCTGGTGCAGGAGGCGGAGTTTCACTGCTTCTCAGCGCTGGAGCCGTGGAAGGCCATCGACAAGTGCAACGAGGCCATCAAGATTTACCCACGCTATGGCCTCGCTTACCTGATTCGGTCGTACGCGCACAACAATTTCTACGTTCAGCTCGGCAGTAGCAACAAGGACCGCTTGAAGCACCTGGAAAAGGCTTTGGACGATTACAACAGCTTCAAGGCCTTGACGCCGCCCGATCGCGTGCTGATCAATGACCATCGCCAGGGCGCGTCGCTGCAGATCAATCTGAGCTTCGCGACCAATAATCGAAAGCTGTGTCTGGAGGCCGTCAATACGCTGGACCGCATTCTCGCCCTGAGGGACATCAACAACTTCGACCGGGCCGGGGCGCTGAGCAGCAAGGGGAGTTGCCTGTCCTTCCTGTCGCTGCACGATCAGGCGGTGGCGGCTTACAACGAGTCCCTGCAGCTGGCGCCGGACAATCCGGTCCTGTGGCAGAATCGCAAGCGCTACTGGGAAGGCCGCAATCGCACCGACCTGGCGGAGATCGATCGCCAGATGGCGGAAAACCTGCGCAAGAAGAGCATCTTGCTGGACCGGACCGGCCACAAACAAAAGCAGATCGTGCTATCGAGGAAGGACTGGCTGACTGCGGATGAATACAAGAACGGCCGCGGCGCTTATCAGAAGGTGATCGGCGTCAAGCTCGAGGCCGGTTACTTCTACCAGTTCGATCTGAGCAACACACAATTCCATGTCAAGAAGGATCTCGACCCGATTCTGCGCCTGGCCGATCCCGACGGCACGCTGCTCGCGGAGGACGACGACGGCGGCGGCTATCCGCACGCACGGATCTTCCATACGCCGAGCAAGAGCGGCGAGTTCCGCCTGGCGGTGACCAGCTACCAGGTGGGTCAGACCGGTCCGTTCGTCATCACCGTCACGCGTATCGCCAAAGATGAATAGCGCGTTGCGTCTTCAGTGATCTGCGTCGGATGTCGAGGAGCGGCAGCGGCGGGGGACACGGTCCGCGTCGGGTGGATAACATCACACGTCATGCAGGAGCAATCCATGAGCGTTGAAGTCCGCAGCTGGGCGGTGCTGGGCGTCCATATTGACTTCGAACACCGAAAATCGAACGCTGCTTGGCGAGCTTGACCGAGCCTGGAAGCGGTTTATACTGAAAAGACGGTGGGGCGCTTCCTCTCGGTTGAGATTCTCTCATGATGCGCATCGGAACATGGCTGGCGGCGGTGATATTCATCCTGGTTGCGTCGCATTCGCGGGCGCAGGAGCCGCCGGACAAGCAGCTTGATTTCGTCCGCAAGTTGCGCGACAAGGGCTATCACGATCTGGCCCTGGAATACCTCGAGAGACTCAACAAGCAGGCCGGCCCCGCGCTGAAGAAGTTCCTGCCGATGGAGATGGCACGCACGCGCGTGGCCCTGGCCAGGACCAAGGAACCGGAGCAACGTCTCGGCCTGTTCAAGGCGGCTCGTGCCGAGTTGAGCGCGTTCGTGAAGGCCAATCCCACCGGTCCGGAGGGCGTGCAGGCCCGGCTCGACCTGGCCCGACTCGTGACCCTCGAGGGCAAGGCCATTCTTGCCAAGGCGCTCCGGCAAGAAACGCTCAAGGCCCAGCAGGACGAGGCGTTCGTCGCCGAGAAGCACTTCATTCAGGCCGGCGTCGAGCTGGATGTCGCCATCAAGCAACTCGCCGACCTGGCCGCCAACTACAAGAACTCCGACTCCGAACAAGAAAAGCTGGTTCGCCAGCAGGCCGAGGAAGAGAAGATCAACGCCGGGCTGGAACGTGGGCTGAACCTTCTGGATCAGGCGAAGACGTACATTGACAAGGAAAACGCGGACCTGGGCCGCAAGCGCGCCGAGATCGTGGACGCGGCGCGCAAGGCGTTTAAGAGCCTGGCGGCCATCGACGACCAGAATCCGACCTGTCTGCTGGCTGCTGCGTGGATGATACGCGGTGCTCAGGAAGCCCAGGATTACGTGGCCGCGGACAACGTCTACAACACGCTCATGTCGCTGAAGCAGAAAGCGGCCGATCCTGCCAAGCGCTGGGCACGCTACTTCCAGATCAAGACCATTCTTGAATACCCGGATTTCAAGCTGCCGTCGGGCAAGAAGCCGAAGGCGCTGGAGAAATGGCAATTGATCCAGAAGGAAGCGCTGGCATGGCTGAGCGCCAATGCGGCCTACAAGAACTCGCCGGAAGGCCAGGCCATGCGCTACGAACTGGGCCATGCTTACTATCAGGAGGCGATGCTGCTTTCGGACAAGAAAAAGGGGCCATCCCCGAAGGCAACCGCCAAGCTCAACCTGGCCCAGCAATACCTCGCCGCGCTTGCCGACAGCGAGAGCGATGTGGCCGAGGACGCCAACCAGCTCAACCTCGGCATCAGCTTCGCGCGCATGGGCGCCGGCACGCCCGTGAACGCGCTCACCAACTTCGATGATTGCTTTATCAAGGGACATTACGAGCTGTTTCAATTGAAGAAGCTGGGCGCCAAGGATGAAGAGGAGCGCAAGGCTCATCTCAAGACCGCCATCGCTGCCTTTTTACGGGCCTTGAAGCTTGCCGACTCGAAGACGCCGGCGACGAAAAAAGGGGAGGCTCGTTTCTTCCTGGCGACCGCATACATGCTGAGTGGGGACCCGTATCGCACGGCGGTGGCGGGCGAAGCTCTGGCCCGAACGCTGCCGCCTTCGAAGCGCGCCGTCGCCGCCGCCGGTTACGCGCTGGAGGCTTATGCCGGCATCCTGTCCCGGGACAACAACGAAAGCAACCGCCAGCACCTGGTCAATCTCGCCAACTTCATCCTGGACAACAAGGCCTGGGAAAACGAATTGATCACGCCGGCCACCCACTACCAGGTGGCCATGGCGTTGCTGCGCGACGGCAACTTGAAGGACGCGATCGGCCACCTCGAGAAGATCAGCTCGAACTTCCCAGGTTTCATCTATTCACAGGGACAGCTGGTGTTCATTGCCCTGGAAGCCAAGAAGCAGGCCAACGATGACGCCGCCCGAAAATTCTTCCAGGACAAGGTGCTGCAAGCCATTGGCCGGATGCCGACGTTGCCGGCGAACATTGACTCGACGAGCGCGGCCATGTATCTGTCGGCCCGCGCCAAGTATTCTGACTGGCTGTACAGCGAGGGCATTCAGAACCTCAACACGGGCAACGTGGCGGGCGCGAGCGCCAAGTTTCGCGAGATGCTGGCCTACAACAAGCAACTCAGCGTTCAGCTCGCCAAGTTGCCGGTCAAGCTCACGGACAAGACCCGCAAGGAGATTGCTTTCACGCTTGGCTTCCTCGACAAGCTCGGCAAGCTAGGCCTGGCCGAGACGGAATTCAAGGCAGGCAACTACGACAAGGTGCTGAGCCCGGAGCTGGCCGGTTCGGTGGTGGCCGAGGTCAAGAAGCTCGGCGCGGCGGCCGGCCCCATTCGCATGGCCGACTATGAGGTCACCGGCGAGGTTCTTGGCCTGGCCCTGCGCGCCAACGTGCAAAAGGGCAACGTCAACGACGCGCGAGAGATTCTGAGCCTGGTGACACGCCTGTCCGGCACGGAGGGAGAACTGCCCGTCGATCCGGCGAAAGTGCTGCGCAACCTGGTGCAAGAGCTGGAAGTGCAGGTTGAGGCCCTGAAGCTGGCCAAAGACGCAGAGAAGCTCAAGAAAACCATGGCCAATTTTTCAGCGTTTGTGGATGAGCTGGCCAAGAACTTGAACGCGAAGTCGCCGCCGGCCGACTTCTTTTTGGTAGCGCGCTGTTACGGCAGTCTGGACCAGCACGCCAAGTCGGCTGAATTGTACGCCAAGATCCCCGAGCCGAAATTCCTGGAACGCAAGCTCAAGAAAGGCGAGAAACTCAGCGAGAACGACGAAAGGGAACTTCAGACCTACTGGTATTCACAGATTCAGATGGCTGGTCAGCTAAGGCAGATCACGGACAAGAAGGACGACAATCTCCTGAAGGCTTACCGGATTGTCAGCCGGGCTCAGGCTCATGAAAACGCCCGCGGCCAGTTTCTCGCCGAGAAGGAGGCCAACTATGTCTTGCAGGATATGGGTCGCTACGGCACCGCGGTCAGGAACTGGCAATCCTTCATGACCAAGCTCAAGCCCAGGCTGGACGATCCGCCCACCAAGGCAATGTACTTCGACGCCTACTACAACATGGCTTACGCCACCTACAAGTACAGCCAAGAAGCCAAGGTGAAGGGCACGCCCAAGGAGAAATTCTACATCCAGCGCGCGGCCGACCTCATCGTCCGTCTCGAGCCCACCGAGGGCTGGGGATTTCTCGAAAAGCGTTTCCAGGCGCTGCTCGAAAGCGAGGATCAACTGCGTGTTCAATACCAAGCCATCAAGGCCAAGCAGAAGTGAGGATCATGACGATGAATCGTATCGGCGTCTTCGCGGCTAGCGCCATCGTCCTCTGGGCGGGACAGGCGCGAGCCCAGGAGGAAATCATCTTTCGGGGCAAGGACAAGGACGAGTCCGTCAAGAAGTCGATCAAGTCCGAGTCGGCGCGCGGCATCATCGTGGCCGGGGCCAAGGAGCCTATTGCTCCCGAGATCATCGTGGACGTGATCTACGAAGTCGAGCCCATCGATATCCGGCTATCGAGCTATCGCCCGGCGCAGGCCGCTGAGAAGCTGGCCAACGATCCCAGCAAGGAGGCCAAGCGGGCCGCCAATCTCGCCGACGCGTTACAGAAGTATGAAGCCACGCTCAAGGGGCTCAAGCCCAGTCCGCCTCCGCAACGACATCTGGAATACAAGATTGCTTACCTCATGGGTATCCAGGCTCAGGAGGGCGCAGGGACGCCGGAGGCCGCCATTGCCAGGCTGATCGACTTCAAGAACAAGCATCCAGATAGCTGGCAATTGCTGAGCGCGCTCAAGTTGCTGGCCGCGCTGCAAATAGCCAAGGGCCAGTTCGCCGACGCCGAGACGACCTACCGCGACCTGGCGAAGGCGAACGTTGCGGACGACGTGAAACTGGAGGCGGAACTGGGAGCCGCCCATGTAAACCTGAGAGGCAAGAAAATCGCAGCCGCCCAGGGAATCCTGTCCGGACTGCTGGCCAAGCTTCCCAAGGACAGCCCGTTCGCGACGCGCGTGCGCGTCGCGCAGGCGGAATGCCTGGCCGCTGAAAAGAAAGGCCCCGAGGCCCGCAAGATTCTCGGCGACGTCATCACGAAGACGAGGGACCCGGCCCTGAAGGCTGTGGCCTACAACACGCTGGGACAAAGCTATTTTGACGCCGGCATGCACAAGGAGGCACGCTGGGAGTTTCTGTGGGTGGATGTCGTTTACAACCAGGACCGCAACGAGCACGCCAAGGCGTTGTACTACCTCATGCGCGTCTTCGAACAGCTCAACGAGAATGAACGGGCCCAGGAGTGCCGCGATACGCTCCTCAACGACCGGCAGTTTCAAGGCCTCGAGTATCAGCGGTTGGCCCGCGAGCGGAAGGGCTCATGACGCCTATGACGGTTTTTGAGTCGGGCAGTTGTTGCGCATGATCCTTGAAGGAATCGTCACGAGCATCTCAGCTGCGGGCGCGGTCAACATCGCGCCGATGGGGCCGATTGTCGATGCCGCCATGCGGCACATCGTTCTGCGCCCCTTCGCCAGCGCCGACACATTTCGCAATCTGCGCGACCATCCGGAGGGTGTGCTGCACGTCAGCGACGATGTGTTGCTGCTGGCACGCGCGGCGGTTGGCAAGGTGGAACCAGCGCCGCCCATGTTCGCCGCCGAGCGAGTGAAGGGCTGGGTGCTCGCCGATGCCTGCCGCTATCACGAGTTTCGCGTCGTCAGCATTGACGATCGCGAGGAGCGCGTGCGCATCGACGCCGACGTGGTGCATTCTGGGCGGCTGCGCGATTTTTTCGGCTTCAATCGTGCCAAGCACGCCGTCGTCGAGGCCGCCATCCTGGCGACGCGAACGGCGCTACTGCCGGCGGACGAGATTGCCGCCGACTTCCGCAAGCTCAAGGTGATTGTGATGAAAACCGGCGGCGCTGTGGAGCACGAGGCGTTCGCCTTCCTGGAAGACTATGTCGCCCGGCAGCCTCGCTTGTTCCCGGAATCATAGCGGATGCTTGCGGCGTGGGCCGAGCAATTCTTGCATCAAGTCACGGGTCGGCGATGAACTTGTCGCGCGTGGTTTGCCGAGTGGCGGCTGGCGGGCCGGCCGGTCGGCGGTGGCGGGCTTGTCTGAATAGGTGGCCGCGAGCGGCGTGTCGACGGTGTCGGCGCCGACTTCGAGACCGGCAACGTTGGCATCACCTTTTTCCATGAAGAGCATCATGGCGGCAACGACATCGTCGTCAATATTCTCGTGCGGCGAGTGGGCGATAGCTGGCTTCGCGGCCGAGCAGGACCTGGCGGCGGACTCGATGCCCACTCCGAACGTCAACGGACCGACCGTTACCTGGTCATCATGAACCAGTTCGATCTCTCCTCTGATCTGGCGGCCAGTGATCGAGGTGCCGGACGCGCTCTCGAAATCGCGCAGGAACACTCGTTCGCCGCGAATGAGAAGGGCGCAATGGCGGCCTGCGACATGCGAGCTATGCGAGCGAAGATGGCAATCAGCATCCCGGCCAATAACGAAGCGCTCGCGGGCGATGGGAATCATCTTCCCGGCCCACTTGGCGGGAGCCAGGACATTCAAGGTTACGTTCATGGGAAACTTCTCCGTTCCTTCCACTCAGCCGCGGTGCGCGGATGAGGCCTCGTTGGACTCTAGTGCGCATTTCGTGCTCAGGCAATTCACGTTGCGGATATTTCTCCAGTCCTTGCATTTGACCCGGTTTGACCTAAACTTGCTTGCCAGTGCATCCCGTAGAACAGGAGGTTCAAAAAGTTGCGATCCGATCGCCCAGGAAGGGGCTTCCATTGAAGCTGCCAAGGCTAAAGCTCATGCGGGTCAACCTCTTGCGCCTGCTTGCTGCCATAACCGTCGTGCTTGCGCTGATCATCAGCCTTGCCGTCTTCAGGCGTATGCACTGGCTGGGCATTCCGGACGGGTCGTCACCCGTCTCGTTCGCCGTCACCTCGTTTTTGACCGTGCTCGCATTGGCCATCGTTGTCATCATCTACCGTCAGCATCGCGAGGGAGAGGCGGCCCGCGCCAGGCTCAATGCCGTGCTCGAATCAGCCCTGGACGGCATTGTCATCGTCGATCGCCACGGTCACATCGTACTGGCCAATACCCAGGTCGAGCAAACATTCGGCTACGATTGGCGCGAGCTGGCGGGCAAGTCGATGGACAGCCTGGGTAACCGGTCACGGGTCGATATAGCTCGGAATCGTGGTTTCGGGTACTGTTGCGGTTGGCATGGATGCTCCACCGACAGTATCGGCAGAAGTGTTGGCATCGCTGCCGCCTGAAGTCCTTGCTTTGATCAAGTGGCAGGCGGAGCAGATGCGCGTGCTGACCGCGCGCGTGGCGGAACTCGAAGCCAAGCTCGGCAAGAATCCCAGCAACTCGTCGAAGCCGCCATCGACCACGCATCCGCATTACAAGAAGCCAGCAGCCAAGCCCAAATCGGGAC
>VGYC01000242.1 GCA_016873095.1 Planctomycetota bacterium
GATTGAGAGGTGTTCATGGACGACAAAACCCGACGCAAGCGACCCGGCTACGGGATGCGCCGATCCCGCGCCCCGGCCCGCTGCCAGCGCCCAAGCCGCAAACCGTTCAGCCTACGCTTGATTAAGGGCTAGGGCCACCGTGGAACATCTCGACGCCGTTTGCGTAGACGAAGCGCAGGCCGGTGTCGCCGCGCTCGGGCGGGTGGATCTCGGTCGGGCCGCTCGCGTCCATGTTCAATGCCCACTGGGCGATGTCGAAGTGATGGGCGCCCATGTCCGCCAGGCCGCCGCCGGCGTACTCACGATAGTTCCGCCAGGCGGGAAAGTGATTGTGCACGTCGCGTGGACACAGGACGTGGTTGTAGGCGCGCGCGGGCGAAGGGCCGTTCCACATGTCCCAGTTGACGCCTTGCGGGGTCTGCTCGTCGCCGAGGTCGCAAGGCCGGGCCGGTCCGCCGACACCGACGCGGATGGTGCGGACGCGTCCGATGCGGCCGCTGCGGACGTATTCGACCGCCTTGCGGAAGTGGCCGCCAAACTCGGTGCGTTGCTGGCTGCCGGTCTGGAAGATGATGTTGTTGTCGCGGGCGGCCCGGACCATGGCGCGGCTCTCGGCGATGGTCAGCGACAGCGGCTTCTCGCAGTAGACATCCTTCCTGGCCCGGCAGGCCAGGATGGCCGGGATGGCGTGCCAGTGATCGGGCGTGCTGATGACGACGGCGTCGATGTCGCGACGCCCCAGCAGGTCGCGAAAATCCGCGAAAGCAGCGCAGCCACGATAGGCGCCGGACTTGCGCTGGGCGGCATAGGCCCGGTGCACGATCTCGACGGCGTTCTGCATGCGGCCCTGATGGACATCGCTCACGGCCAGCACCTGCACGCCGCGATTGCCGAGCAAGCTCTGCAAGTGACCGCGGCCCATGACGCCGATGCCGATGAAGCCGAGCGTGATGCGCTCGCTGGGGGCGCGACGTTCGCGGTTCTGCGCCCGGCTGCCGGCCGGAAGAAAGGTCGTCGCCAGGCCTCCGGCGGCCGACGCCAGGAAATGACGGCGATGCATGTGCAAGCTGGTCGGCATGGGAGAGTTCCTCTTGGTAGAGTTTCGGCAGATGCTTTTACATCGGGCCGGACGAGCATGTTAATCGAGCGACGTCGGCGTTTCCGCATCCTCGCCCAGGGTTAGGCGGAGCTGCTTTTCTGTGGGCCTGGAGAGCAGCAAGTGCTTTTGGCGGGCGCGCTCGCGGGCCTGAATCTCCGGGTGATCCATGGAAAGAGCCTCGCATTCGAATGCCTGAGTCTGACCGGAATCAAACGTGTCATTCTGATGATTCGGTTGCTGCATCGGGCTCATACGGACATTTCTCATGTTAATGGAAGCTGCGCGGTTAACGTAGCACGGATCTCCGCATCCGTGCGACATGCACGCACGGAATCAGAATTCCGTGCTACTTTAGCAGCGCAGCCACCGATAGTTTTACAGTGGTGTCGGCCAACCCTTTATTTGCAGTATCTAGTTTCTGGTCTCCAGTTTCTGGTTTGTCGCCACTCCCACCGGTAGTGTCGCCCGCTGTCTGGCCGCGGCGGCGATGTCGGAGACCACGCGCACGTCCGGTTCCGTCGTGCGCAGGATTGGCTGCGGATGGACGCCGATGAGCAGGCACAGCGCCGCGATGGGGGCGATCAGCGCCAGTTCGCGGCCGTTGAGATCGCCGGTCGGGCTGTGCGTGTCCGGTTCCTGGACCGGGCCGAACAGCACGCGTTTCAGCATCGTGAACAGGTACCAGGCGCCCAGCACGACGCCCGTGCAGGCGACGATGGCGAGGTACGGCTTGCCTTCGCGGGTCCATTCGTGGCTGAAGATGCCGGCCAGGCACAGGTATTCGCCGATGAAACCGTTGAGCCCCGGCATGCCCACGCTCGACAGACAGATGAACACCAGCAAGACGGCAAAGAGCGGCATGCGCGTGGCCATGCCGCTGAACGAGCTGATCTTGCGCGTGTGGTAGCGATCGTAAAGCATGCCGATGAGCAGGAACAGCGCCCCGGTCGAGAGCCCGTGATTGATCATCTGCATGATGCTGCCGGAGAGTCCCGCCATCGTCAGGCTGAACATGCCGAGCATGCAGAGCCCGAGATGGCTGACGCTGCTGTAGGCGATCATCTTCTTGACGTCGTCCTGGCTGTAAGCGCACAGAGCGCCGTAGACGATGCCGGCCGTGGCCAGCAGCGTGACCATGGGCAAGCCGAGGGCGAGACTCACATCCGGTGCCAGCGGGATGGCCAGCCTGAGAAAGCCATAGGCGCCGACCTTGAGGAGGACGCCGGCAAGATCGACGCTGCCGGCCGTGGGCGCCTCGACGTGCGCCAGCGGCAGCCAGGTGTGAAACGGCACCAGCGGCACCTTGACGGCGAAGCCCGCCGTCAGCGCCAGGAACACCCAGAACTGCGCCGTCTGCCAGTACGCACGCGTCGCTTCATCTTCGAGCATGAGCTGCCCGTGAACCAGTTCCACCAGCCGCGGGATGGAAAATGTCATGGTGCCGGTCTGCTGGTGGCAGGCCAGGACGATGCCCATGACGCCCAGGAAAGTCAGCAGGCTGCCGGCCAGAGTGTACATGAAGAACTTGCGGGCCGCGTGGCGGCGTTCCGGCCCGCCCCAGATGCCGATCAGGAAAAACAGCGGCACCAGCGACAGCTCGAAGAACACGTAGAAGATGATGATGTCGAAGGCGAGAAAGATGCCGAACATGCACGTCTGCAGGATCATCAGCCAGGCGTAAAACTCGTTGACGCGCTCGCTGATGTGGTTCCAGGAGATGAGCACGGAGGGCAGCATCAGCACCGCCGTCAGCACGATGAGCCAGAGGTTGAGCCCATCGAGACCGAGGTAAAACTGCACCGTCCCCGGGCCGAGCGACAGCACATGCCAGGTTGTCTGATGCGGGTTGCTCGGCGAGGCGCCAGGGACGAACTCCGGTCGAAACGACGGCGCTGCCGGCGCCAGCCTGGCATCGGCGCCGCGAGGGCGCTCCAGAGCCATGAAGCGGAAGGCCATTCCCAGCGCGAGCGCGAGCACTACGATGGAAGTGGCCACGCTGATGAGCCGGATGGCGCTGCCGCGCGTCGGCCCCAGCCAGGCGACGACAATGCCCGCCGCCAGCGGCAGGAACAGCAAGATCAACAGCCCCCAGTGCTCCGCCAACATGAGTGCCCTCGTGCTTGATGGCTCCTTGCGTGATGATTTATGGACGTGGCACGGTAATGGAAGTGCCGGGCGGCAGGTCGGTCCCTCCGGGTGGCGCTTTGCGATCGCGCTCGCTCGTATAATGACGCCATCGGCAATCGGCCGTCCACATCAGCCAAGGAGGTTCCATGCGCGTCATTCTCACGTTCGTCCTTCTGTCGGCAGCCACCGGCATTCATCACGGTGCGGGCGGCGACAAGGCACAACCGCTGCCCTGGCCGCAGTTTCGCGGGCCGGGCGGATCGGCAGTCGCCGACGCCGAGAAGCCGCCGCTCGAGTTCGGCCCGGACAAGAACCTGAGGTGGAAAGTGCCGGTGCCATCGGGATTGTCATCGCCGATCATTGCCGGCGACAACCTGGTGCTCACTGCCTTCGAGAAGGGCAAGCTGTACACGATCGCCTATCGCCGATCGGACGGCCAGGAAGCCTGGCGGAAGGAGGCGCCGGCGAAGAAGATCGAAAAGTTCATGAAGACCGAGGGCAGCCCGGCAGCCTCCACGCCAGCGACCGACGGCAAGCGCATCGTCTCGTACTTCGGCTCGTGCGGCCTGGTTTGCTACGACCTGGCGGGCAAGGAACTGTGGACGTTTGCCATGCCGGCGGCGGTCATGATGGGGAATTTCGGCAGCGGCGTGTCGCCGATCCTCGTTGATGGCCTGGCCGTCATCGTGCGCGACGAGACCAAGAATTCGAGAATCGTGGCCGTGGACGCTGCCACGGGCAAGCTGAAGTGGGAGAGAAAACGGCAGTCGCCGGTGTCCTACTGCACGCCGGTGGTGTGGGACACGCCGGCCGGCAAGCAGATCGCGGCGGCCGGCCACGCCCGCATGATCGGCTACGACCTGGAATCCGGCGCCGAGAAGTGGTCCGTGCTCGGCATCCCGCCCGGTTGCTGCGCGTCGCCGGTGACCGCCGACGGCCTGCTCTATTTCGCCGGCTCGTCCCCGGGCCACGATGCCGACTTCAAGATGCCGTCCTTCGACGACCTGCTGAAGCAGCTGGACAAGAACAAGGACGGCATCCTGTCCCGCGACGAGGCCGAGAAGGCCTTCGAGGGCTTCTTCGACGCACAGGACCTGAACAGCGACGGCAAGCTGACCCGCGACGAGTTCGACGCCATCAACCGGTTCATGTCCGACGGGGCCAACGCCTGCTTTGCCCTGAAGCCGGGCGGCACGGGCGAAGTTTCCAAGTCGCACGTGCTCTGGAAGAAGACCAAGGGCCTGCCGTACGTGACTTCCGCGCTCCTGTATCGCGGGCAATACGTGATGGTCAAGGACGGCGGCATCATCACCGCCTATGACGCGAAGAGCGGCAAGGAAGTGTACATGACGCGTACCATCAATGACGCGAAGTTCTACGCGTCGCCAGTGGCCGCCAACGGGCACATCTACTTCACAGCGCTGGCCGACGGCGCCGTGACCGTCGTGAAGGCCGGCGGCGTCAAACCGGAAGTCGTGGCCCGAAACCCGAAACTGGGCGAACGCGTCGCCGCCACGCCGGCCATCGCCGACGACACGCTGTACATCCGCGCCGCCAGTCACCTGTATGCGTGCGGCAAGAAGCAGTGACGCCAGCGGCGACGGCCGTCGCCGTAGTTCTGTGTGCCATGCTCACGGCTCTGCGTGAGCATGGCACCGAACATCATCTCTTACGGGTATCCTGTTTCAGAATCCGGAGAACCTTGTCCGCGGGATGTGGAACGGACCGTGCGCCAGCCATCCTTCGCGGCGATACAATCCACACCAGTGCATTCTGTCGGTCCTGGGCGAATGTCCTTGGAGGCGAAATGGCCGCCCTCACTCCCACATCGCTGTTGACATACCTCAGGCAGAAGGAATTCCTCAGCGGCGAGCAACTCGACGATCTCGCCGAGCGCTCGCAGGCCGGCGATTCGGCCACATTGCTGCGCGACCTCATACGCCGGCAATGGCTCACGCCCTATCAAGCCAACCTGATTTCGCAGGGACAGGCCGCCGGCCTCATCATGGGACCGTATCGCATCCTGGAACCCATCGGCGAGGGCGGCATGGGCCAGGTCTACAAGGCCCGCCATGTGCGCATGCACCGCGATGTCGCGCTCAAGGTCATCCCGCCCGATTGCCTGGAAAACCCGGCCGCGGTGACGCGCTTCAATCGCGAGGTCCGCGCCATCGCCCAGCTGTCGCATCCGAACGTCGTGGGTGCCTACGAGGTGGGCCAGGAAGGCAAGACGCACTACTTCGCCATGGAACTCGTCGAGGGCATCGACCTGGCCCGGCTTGTGAAGCAGTCCGGTCCACTGCCCATCGCCAAGGCCTGCGACTATGTTCGCCAGGCCACCCTCGGCCTGCAGCACGCACATGAAAAGGGTCTGGTGCACCGCGACATCAAGCCGGGCAACCTGATCATCGGCCGGTCCAGTGCCAGCGGCGAGCCGACCGTGAAGGTGCTGGACTTCGGCCTGGCGAGATTCGAGCAAGCCGGCGGCCGGGGCACACGTCTCACCAAGCTGGGCAACGTCCTCGGCACCGTCGATTACATCTCCCCCGAACAGGCCGGCAACGCGCGCGAAGCGGATATTCGGTCGGATATCTACAGCCTGGGCTGCACGCTGTACTATTTGCTGACGGGCCAGCCGCCGTTTACGGGGAAAGATGCGATTGAGCGGATGATGGCCCGCGTGATGCGGCCGGCAACTCCCGTGCGGCAAGCACGCGCGGAAGTTCCGTCGGAGCTGGATGCGATTGTTGCGAAGATGATGGCGCGGGACCCGGCGGAACGCTATGTGACGCCGGCTGAAGTAGCGGCGGTGCTGGCGGCGTTTGCCACCCATTCCATGGCTGTGACGGCAAACCCAGCTATTCTTGCCGCAGCGATAACAGCGACAACCCCTTCGACACCCGCGACGAGCAATCCCTGGACAGCACTTGATAACCAAAGCGGAGTGGCGTTGCAACAGAAACGAACCCATTCGTGGAAAAAGGTCGTGTTTGGCGCAAGCATGCTGGCCGGCGTTATGACGGTGGCTGGCCTCGCGATGAACCGCGGCAGCGGCAAAAAAGCTGGGCACAATGATGAGCCAACGCCTGATGGCACGCCCAGCAGGCCAGCGCGCGGACTCGCACAAGCCGCGCCGAAATCCTTGGATGAAGTCGGTTGCTTTCGGCTGCACAAGGATAATGTGCATTGTGTTCGTGTATCGCCGGATGGCAAGCAAGCGCTTTCCGGCGGCAGTGATCGAACGCTATGGATGTGGAAGATTGAGGGGACAAAGGAAATCCGTTCGTTTTCCCATGATGCAGGAATTCGTACAGTGGCATTCTCGACTGACGGGCAACGTGCCGTGTCTGGAACGCAGAATGGCAAACTGTCTCATTGGTCTTTGACCGACGGCGAACTGCTCGGTCAATCAAGTTCGTTTGGGCAGGCGGTCACATCCGTAGTTATTCTGCCCGATGGCAACCATGTCCTTGCTGGATTTGATGTCGGTGGGCTTCGCCTAATTCGAATCGAAGGCTGGAAGACCGTTCGTGAATTCGTCGGCCACCAGTCACATGTCGTAGGAGTAGCAATCTCGCTTGACGGCAAGAAGGCTGTTTCCGCAGGCGAGCATGATCACACAGCGAGAGTGTGGAACGTGGACAGCGGAGAGTTGCTAGCAAAGCTTGAGGGACATTCCGAGGCAGTGCATTCAGTCGCAATGACGCGTGATGGATCCAGCGTATTCACCGGATCGGGAAACAACGATGGCTCCGACTTTACGATTCGCTTGTGGGACGTGACATCGGCACGAACGCGGAGGCAGTACGTGGGCCATGAAAATGGAATATGGGCGCTCGCGTTATCCGGTGATGGTCGCCGAATCATTTCAGGCAGTGGGGACTGGATGCGAGCTTCGTCTGATCCGTCCGTTCGTGTCTGGGATGTAGAGACCGGAAAAGAAAATTGCTGCTGGGAGACACAGTGGCACTGTGTGGTCTGTCGGAATCACGCCCGATGGTCGCACTGTGTTGTCGGCGAGTAGCGACAGGACCGTGCGAGTTTGGCGCCTTCCGGAATGAGCATTGAATTGGAGGCCGGAGATGGCGGCAAAGATCTTCTGCCGGGTGCCATGCCCACGGCTTTGCGTGGGCATGGCGGCGTCCCGCTCGAGGTGACGGCCCGCTCCCATATCATGGGCTCTGTCGCGGCGTGCAACCACCATGCCCACGCAAAGCCGTGGGCATGGCACCCGGAATCCACTCCCTACAACGGCATTGACTCGGTGGAGAAATGACATGGCCGCGTCACGCCGCAAGACCTGCAAGCGTTACAACACGCCCGGTGACGCCCATGCCTTGACGTTCTCCTGCTTTCAACGGCAACCATTCCTCACCAAGGATGGCAGTCGGCAATGGCTGATCGACGCCATTGATCGGGCCCGGGGCAAGCTGAGGTTTTTCGTCTGGGCCTACGTCATCATGCCGGAGCACGCTCATGTGCTGGTCTGGCCCACCGAAAAGATCTACGACATTAGCGATATTCTGAACTCGATCAAGCAGTCGGTGGCCAAGCGCGCGTTGATCCACGTCCGCCGTCACGCGCCGAGTTTTCTGACGCGGATGGAAGATCGGCAGCCCAACGGCAAGGTGCATTATCGCTTCTGGCAGCGCGGCGGCGGCTACGATCGCAATGTCTTCGAGCCAAACACCATCTTTGAGCAGATCGTCTACATGCACAACAATCCTGTTCGCCGCGAATTGTGTGTGAAGCCGGAGGATTGGCTCTGGTCGGGTGCGGCCGACTACGCGGGGCTCCGGGTCGGTCCGCTTCGGCTCGATCGGGAGTCGTTGCCATTGATTGTTGATTCCGGATGAAGACTGTCTTGGGTGCCATGCCCACGGCTTTGCGTGGGCATGGCAGCATGCCGCTCGATGCGACGGCCATGCTCCCATATCATGGGCTCTGTCGCGGCGTGCAACCACCATGCCCACGCAAAGCCGTGGGCATGGCACCCAAAATCTTGCTTACCTAAAAGTATGACACGCGTCTTCTGCCCCCACTGCATCACCCCTTGCCAGGTCGCGGAGCAGCACCTCGGCCAGCCGGTGCGTTGCCACAAATGCGGCGAGACGTTCACGGCCAACGCCGTCACGCAGGCGGACATCCCGAGCACGGAGCCGATCCCCACCTCGGCCGGCTCATTGCGCATGGGCATTGCCGGCGTCACTTCCACCGGCAAGCAGCGGACGCGCAACGAGGATAGCTTCCTCGTGCAACATCTCACCTGGTGGGAGAACGAGAACTATCAGCTCGCGCTGGTCATCGTCGCCGACGGCGTGGGCGGGCATGCGGCGGGGGACGTGGCAGCGGGGTTGGTCATTCGCACGGTCGGGCAGGCGCTGGCACCGATTCTCTCCGGGGCGCTGTCCGGGCAGTTCAACGAGGTCACGCGGCGCGGGCTGGCGGCGTCCATCGAGAATGCCTTGAAGGAAGCCAACAAGGCGGTGCAGGAGAAGGCCGGCAGCAACAAGCGGTTCAAGGGGATGGCGGCGACGGCGGCGGTGGCGATCATCTGGAATGGCCGGGTGGTCGTCGGCCACGTTGGCGATTGCCGGGTCTACCACTACCACGCCGGCAAGTTGCAGCAGATCACCAAGGATCAAACGCTGGTCGGTCGGATGGTCGAGCTTGGTCAGCTCACGCCGGAGGAAGCACAGCAGCATCCGCAGCGCAACGAGGTGACGCAGGCCGTCGGCGGCCGGCGCACGCTGGAGCCGGCACACTACAAGCTGAAGATCGTCCCCGGCGACTGGCTCTTGGTGTGCTGCGATGGGCTGCACGGGCAGGTCGATGATGCGACCATTGCCATGACCATCCAGAAGGCGCCGCCGTCGGCCTATCTGCTCACTTCTCGGCTTGTCGATCTGGCGAACGCTGCCGGCGGGGCGGACAACTGCACCGTCGTCTCGGTACGCTGCTATTAGAGGCTGTCCGTGAGTTGTTGCCGCGGAAAGAATTACGGGAGTGTATGGGAATCTTTCTATGGAAACAGGTTCGTTCCGCAACTTCTTTTGGCGTCGGGCGTTCCGAGACAGCAACGACAATTGAGGTCGGCTTTTGGGGCCGAAAACCGCCCCAAAAACAGCTCCGCTCGCCATCTCCAGTTGACGCGGCATCTCAACGCCATCCCGCGCCAATCCGTTCTGTGATCGGCGAGAATCGGGACTTCATCTCGCACAGCCAGGCTGAAACTCGTTGCGCGCGATAGCGCAGCCAGTTTCTCTTGATTCTGGTCCATCAAGAGTCGGTTTTGGGCGGCGGGCCAAGTGACGATGGTGACGATTGAGATATGCCCGAAATCACGCTGTCGCTCTTACATACTTCAACTTCAACTCAATGGACAAGAGAGGCATCGCCGCATTCAATCGTCACCATCGTCACCGCGCCAAAAGCCGATGCTGCCAATGGCGGATTGCTCCCGCTAGCCAGCCAGGACTTTCGGCCTACGAATACTCATGGAGTTCCGTCCGTCTTTGCCAACAGCCAGTTCGGTCCGGGCCACTGGATCAAGGCGCAGAACTTGGTCTTCGGTTAGATGCGGAAAACACACGGTAGCCGAGCCGTTGGGCCATTCCTTCACCTCGTAGGGAAGATTGAACGGCACGCGCCCGCCGGTCAAAGACGATAGCGTTGGCGATCCATCTGGGCTGGCGGCAGGTTCGCGTTTTACCAGAGCGCATTGAGCAAAATCGCCAGTGCGTTCAATCATGATCTTGCTTCCGTGCCTTGACCTTCCAAGCTCCACCTTGACACCGATCCGACGAAGGGCCGGAGCAATTCGCCGCAGCTCACCGGACAACCTGTTCGGCGCTTTCGGAAAGGCGTTGCCCGCCAAGACAACACCGTGTACCCGCTCCGTCAACTTGCCCAAGAGATCGCTGGCCGATCCTTCCCATTTCGCCTCGGTCCAGGTGTCCACCCACGCCAAGAGAGCCGTGGCCGCAGTGCTGTGGTCAAGGGCCAATACCGTCGTTTCCG
>VGYC01000243.1 GCA_016873095.1 Planctomycetota bacterium
TGAGCGTGTGGTAGTGTTCATCATGGCGTTGCTCTCCTTCGTGGATTCAAAACCCCGAGCCTAACGGCTCAAGGCGGGCAACGCCTGTCCTCCTATTTCAACATCGATCGGGACATCCCCGCTGCGGCGGGCTACTTATCCACAGCTCCTACACCACTCGATGGGACACGAACTGGCTGGCGCCAACCGGTCAGGCACGGCATAGATAAGGGTTGTTCCGTGAGCGCAAACCTCCATCGAGACCGGATGATGCCTCACGGCGCCGAGGAGTGGAGGTCTTGCCTGGGCGTCCGCTATCCGCGACTGCCGCCGGGTTCGCTCAATGGGATGCCGCAGGCTCTTGTCAGAAAAAGACGGGCTCATAGCCGAATGCACGCCTCGCCTTGTCGCAGCCCAAGGGCGAGATCCGGCCGGGCAGGGGCGCGCGGAACTCCGTTGCCGGGCAGTAGCGGCGGACGAGGTCCATGCTGTCATGGTCGAGGACCACGCGCGAGCCACTGATATTGTAGGCGCCGGAAGCGACGGCCTCGGTCTCGATCGCCCGGCGACAGGCGGTTGCAACGTCGCGCGCATCACAACGCGTCCAGAGCAGGAATTGGCCGCGCTCCGGTGCCTGCGTCAGGGTCGCGATCTCGGCCGGCAGGTCCTCAGGGGGCCGCGCGCCCATGATGCGGAACGACAGGACGCTCATCCCGGTAGTGCGAACGAAATAGTCCGCGATCGACTCTCCCACCGCTTTTGACTGGGCATAGGCGTTGAGTGGCCGCAGCGGGTGTCCTTCGTCCACCGGCACATAGATCGGCGCCAGATGCTCGAAGCCGTATACCTGGGCGCTCGACGCCAAGATGACCCGCCGCACATGCTGCGCAGCACTCACATGCAGCACATTGAAGGTGCCTGCCACATTGTCGTTGTGGGTGCGCGTGTCGGCGACAACTCCATAGTTGCTCCAGGCCGCAAGATGGATCACTGCGTCGCCACGGGCTGCCGCGATGGCGCCGTGCACGTCTTCGACGCTCGAGGTGCTGCCGGTCACATAGCGTGCGCCCGGGATTGGTCGTACGGGTGGCGCCTTGTCCAGGCTCACGACCGCGTGGCCAGCTTCGAGCAGCGCGCCCACGACATAGTGCCCGATGCGGCCGGCACCGCCGGTGACGAGAATGTTCATTGCAGCTGCCATGGTTTGATGTCGCTAGGCGTCGCGCCGCGTATCCGAGCGTAGTACCGATGGTCCTTACGTCCTATTCGAGCCGCACGAGCGCAGTGCCGTCCCGGTCAAACAGATGGCAGGCTGTGGCAGGCAGAGAGAGCCGTACCGCCGCACCCTTGCGCAACGGCACCTGGCCCTGGAGATAGGACACCAGGATGTCCCCGGCCCGGGTCATTGCGTGCACACAAGTGCCGCTGCCCAGCTGCTCGTCGAGGATGATCTCGGCGGCCAGGCCCGTGGTCTCGCCATCGCCGGCTGGTCGAATGGCAATGCTCTCCGGCCGGATGCCAAGAATGGTGCTGTCACCGATCCTGAGACGCGACCCGTCGACCGCGAAGTGCACCAGGTCACCCTCTCCCCCGATCGCCGCGCGAACGCCCTGCGGACCGATCGCTTCAATCCGCGCCGCAATGAAGTTCATGCGCGGAGAGCCGATGAAGCCCGCCACAAAGCTGTTGGCCGGGCGGTTGTATAGGTCGAGCGGCGCGCCAATCTGCTCGACGCGCCCGGCCTGGAGCACCACGATCTTGTCAGCGAGCGTCATGGCCTCGACTTGGTCATGCGTAACATAGATCATCGTGGCCTTCAGGCGAGCATGCAGACGGGCAAGCTCTATGCGCATCTGCACGCGCAACTCGGCGTCGAGATTGGAGAGAGGCTCGTCGAAAAGGAAGATCTTCGGCTCGCGAACGATGGCGCGTCCGATCGCCACCCGCTGGCGTTGGCCGCCCGACAGGGTCTTCGGCAGTCGCCCGAGTAGGTCGCCAATCTTGAGGAC
Source organism: Planctomycetota bacterium (assembly GCA_016873095.1). Lineage (GTDB taxonomy): Bacteria > Planctomycetota > Planctomycetia > Gemmatales > Gemmataceae > VGYC01. Next base: position 1,989 of record VGYC01000243.1, read on the forward strand.
CTCCGCCGCAGCCTTGATGCGCGCATCGATGTCGGCTTTCGGCAGGCGCGCCAGCTTGAGACCGAAGGCCATGTTCTGCTCGACCGTCATGTGCGGATAGAGCGCGTAGGACTGGAACACCATGGCAAGGCCGCGCTTGGCGGCATCGACGCCGTTCACAACGGCCCCGTCAATCCGGATCAGCCCGGCCGATGCGTCTTCAAGCCCGGCGATGGTGCGCAGCAGCGTCGACTTTCCGCACCCTGACGGTCCAACGAAGACGACAAACTCGCCATCGTCCACTGACAGGCTCACGTCTTGCAGCACGGCGCTGGCGCCGAACTTCTTACAGACGTCAATCAGTTCCAGCGTGGCCATGGTCCAACCAATTCCTCGTTGTCTCGACCGATCGCGCGGCGGTACAGCGGCGCGAGAGCGCCTTTCGTTGCGTTGCCCTAGCCTTTGACCGCGCCCGCCACGAAGCCGCCGATGACGCGCCGCTGGGTCAGCAGAAATAGAACCACGATCGGAGCGGTCGTGAGAGCGGCAAGAGCCATCGTCGACTGGAAGTTGATCCCGTACTCGGTGTTCATTGCCAAGAGCGCGACAGGCAGCGTGTAGCGATCCGGGCTAGCGGCCACCACCAGGATGGGCAGCCACTGCTTCCAGTTCAGAAGAAACCCGATCAAGAACACTGTGTTGACCACCGGTTGCGCGATCGGCAGAACCACGCGGGTCAGCACCTGCCATTCGCTGGCTCCATCCATCTTGGCGGAGTCCATAAGGTCCCGCGGGATCGAGCGAAAGAACTGAGAGAACATCAGAAACAGGATGGGCTGCAGCGCCAGAAACATTACCAGCCCCGCATAGGTCCCAAGGAGCCCGATGCGGAACATCACCAGATAGACCGGTATCACCAGCAGCATGGCCGGATACATCATCGTCAGCAGGAAGCCGAACTGAACGAATTTGAAGCCGGGCAGGTGGGGGCGCCGGTACAGCGCGTAGGCGCCAAGTGCGGTCGTGGCCACGGCCAGCACCGTCGCCAGCACCGTGATCAGCATGGAGTTGAACGAATAGACCTCGATCGGCACGCCGCCGACCAGACGGATCGATGTGTAGGCGGCGAGATCAAAGCTCTCGGGCATCAGACGCAGAGGGTTGACCAGCATGGCCTCTTGCGAGCGAAAGGAGCTGACGATCAGCCAATAGAAGGGATAAAGGAACATTAGCGCCAGCGCCGTCATGGCGAGATTGGCGATCAGAGGGCCGAGGCGGCGCATTGCGCTCATCGATAGTCCTTCCGCTCGCTATAGAGATGAACCAGCAGCGTCAGCGCCAGCACGATCACGAACAGGATGGTCGCCATCGCAGTTGCCTTGCCATACTGAGCGAGGTCGAACTTGGTGTAGGCATAGTAGGAGACGAAGTTGGTTGCGAAATTTGGACCGCCCTTGGTGATGACGATCACCGCCGTGAACGTCTTGAGAAATGAAATCAGGGCGTAGAGCGAATTGATCGCAATCGCTGGTCGCAACTGTGGGATCCAGATCGACCAGATGCGGCGCGCCCTGCCGGCACCGTCCATACGGGCGGCCTCGTCAAGCGAGGCGTCGAGCAGTTGCAGATTGGTCAGGAACACCACGGTGTAGAAGCCGACATGATGCCAGAGCTCGACGATGACCAGGGCGATGAAGGCGCTGTCCGCCTTGGTCGTGCCGGCAAAAGCCGGCAAGCCAAGCGACGACAATGCGGCATTCACCGCGCCGAAATCCTGGTTGAGCATCCACTTCCAGACGATGAAGGTCGCGACTTCCGGTGTCACCACCGGCATGAATAGCGCGAGCTTGTAGAAGGTCGCACCGCGTTTGAGAGTCGGTCCAGACAAGGCCAGCGCCAGCGCCAGCGCCAATGACAGATTGAGCACGACGGAAAGGGCCGTGTAGAGCAGTGTTAGACTGAGAGAGTGTCGGAATTCAGGATCGGCGATGACCGCCTGAAAATTCTCAAGCCCAACATACGTGGCGGCGTCGCTGAGCGCGGTCTGGTTCTCGGTGAAGGAGACCAGGATGCTCAGCGCGATCGGCCACAGCCCGAAGGTCAAGGTCAGCGCCGCGAAAGGCAGCAGCATGAGGTAGAGCACGCGGTGCTGCCAGATGAGCAGCATCCAGGCCATGACGGGGCCGGGCTGCAGCGCGCCTGCGTTTGCCGAGTTGGCGGTCAGCATCGGGCTCTGCATAGGTTGCGGCGCTGCGATGCCAGGGTCAGCGCGCCTCGGCTCCCGTCGCCGAGCATGCGGCCGCGTTGGCCCGCGCCAGCCGGATGAGGAGGGCGTCGATCTCGGCATGATCGATGCTCATCAGCCGCGGACCCGGAGGCCGCATCATCGCACACTGGATGGCGCCGCGGCGGCGCATTACCTCTTTGCGCACCGCAATGCCCCACGGCCCTTGCGACTCGTAGGTCAGCAGCGGTAGGTAGCGCTCGAATAGGTCAAGCGCCTCGTCGCGGCGCCCGGCGCAAAGCAGGCGGTAGACGCCCGAAAGCATCTCCGGATGCGAGAACCCGGCCATCGGCCCGTCGGCACCGCGCTCGAGCTCCAGTGGCAGGTAGAGCGCATTGCCGCCGGTGAGAATTGCGGTGCGGCGGCCCTGCATCTGGCGTAACCTCGTGAGCTTGCCGAGCCCCGGCAGATCCTCGTGCTTGAGCGCCTGGATCTGGGGAAAGGCGCCAATGAGGTGCGCGATTGTGGCGACCGACATAGCAACTCCGGTCGCGGCCGGAAAGTCCTGCAGCACGGTCGGAACATCGCCGATGCGCGAATAAACCGCATCGAAGTAGTTAAAGACGTCTTCTTCGGTTCGCAGTCCGGCGGGCGGAGCAATCATGACTCCGGCCGCTCCCCGGTCCATGACCGCGCGAGTCACCTGCGCGAGGTGCGCAAGGCTCGGGTTTGACACGCCGGCAATCACCGGGAGGGTTCGAGCGCGGGCAGCGAACCGTGCCGACACCTCGACCGCTTCGTCGGCCGTGAGCCTGCTTGACTCGCCGCTGATCCCCAGCACGGTCAGGCCGTTCGCGCCATGGGCGACGTAGAAGTCGACCAAGCTGTCGATGCTGGAGCGGTCCAGAGCGCCCCGCTCATCAAACGGCGTCTGCGCCACGATGTAGACGCCCTTTGCCTGCTCCAGCACGCCTTCCTCCCGATCCGGTATTAGTCATGTAGTCATATCAATACCCGGGCATCAAGCCGTAAAAATCTTTTGACAGGGCAAAAAAAAATCATATTTTATGGTATTAGTCTGACTACTCTTCAGATGGGTTAGACGATGACTCAGCAGATCCACCCGGTCGTCCGTGGGCGGAGTCTGGCGGCCGAGGTCGCCACCCGCCTTGCCCGCATTATCGAGTCGGGCGCTTTCGCCCCGGGACAGCGACTGCCGCCCGAGCATGCGCTCACAAGCCAGTTCAATGTCAGCCGATCGGTCTTGCGCGAGGCGGTTGCGGCCTTGCGCGCTGATGGCCTGTTGGCGAGCCGCCGCGGCTCCGGCGTCTACGTGTCTGCGGAAGGTCCCAAGCGGCCATTCCGTGTGGCCGCGGAGGATCTCGATGCCATTCCCGGGATCCTCAAGGTCCTCGAGCTACGCGCCGCGATCGAGATCGAGGCAGCCGGACTGGCGGCCACCAGACGAACCCTGGCGCAGGCCCGCGCCATCACGGCGGCATTCGACCGGATCGACGAGGACGCCCACCGCGGCGCCTCTGGAGCAGACACGGACTTTGCCTTTCACATGGCGATCGCGGCCGCGACCGGCAATGCACAATTCACGAGCATCCTTTCCTACCTGCGCGCGCTGCTCATTCCGCGCCAGCGCATCCGTATCCAGGCCGATCCCGCCGCCGGGCGCGACGCCTATGTGCGCATGCTCCAGCGCGAGCACCGCGATATCGAGCAGGCGATCTGGGCCGGCGATCCTGTCGGTGCCCGCGAAGCTATGCGGGTGCATCTCGTCGATGGCGCCCAGCGCTATCGACGCTGGGCGGAGGAAGCTGCACTTGAGTTGCGCCAACCTATTGTCGACGGCGGATGAATGGCGCAGGGAGCCGGTGGCGCAACGGCTTCACGCACAGGATGTGAATAAGATTGCACAAGGGGAGGACCGCAATGCATCGACTGATCAGGCTCATCGCCGGTGTTGCTGCGCTACTCGTTAACCTGTCTGCTGCCCACTCGCTTGAGCTGGTGATCTGGCACGACAAGGGCGACGACGGCGTCAAGATGTTCAAGGAGATCGGTGATCTGTTCCAGAAACAGAACCCGACCGTTACCATCCGCTCGCTGTCGTTTCCGACCGACCAGTGGTTCAGCCGGTCGATTGCCGCCATCAATACGGCGACCGGCCCCGATCTGATCTTCAATGACAATTTTCGCAACGCCATCATCCAGCAAAGCACAAACAAACTCCATGACTTCGCCAACGACCTGAAGTCCCTTCCCGAGGTCACGCGCAAGCATGTGACACCCGGCGACATCGAGGCCTCGCTTTACAAGGGCAAGATGGTGATGTTGCCGACGCAGCGCACGCTCTCCGCCTGGGGAGCGCGCAAGAGCTGGCTTGAGAAGGTCGGAGAGAAGATGCCGGTGACCTGGGAAGATGCGCTTCGGATCGCGCGCAAGTTCCAGGACAACGACCCGGACGGCAATGGCAAGAACGACACGTTTGGGCTCGCGCTTCAGGCCGGAAACGCGTCGGTCCTCCACCAGATGCTGGAATGGATGATGTTCGGCGCCGGGCTCCGCCACGTCGCGGTCGACAGCAATGGTGCCATTGTGCTCGACCAGCCGAAGAACGCCCGAGTGCTGATCGAGCATCTCAAACTGTTCACGGAGTACAAGCTGGTATCTCCCGAAACCCGCAATCACATCTTCACCGACATGTACCAGATCATCGAGGGTGGACGCGCCGGCTTCTTCCGCGTCGGTGATTTCAACGTGCGCAAGTGGGATCGTGAAGGCCTCAAGGGCGATTTCGTCATCGGTCCGCTTCCCACGTTCTTCGCCGATGCGCCGCCGTCGGTCGTCGTTCACGGCATGCGGTCGGTCTCGGTTCCGGTCAACGGCCGCAACGTCGACATGGCGGTGAAGTTTGCCCGCTTCATGCTGGAGTCCAAGGAGGCGCAGGAGGTGTCGCTCCTAAACATGGGCAGCGCCGTCCGCAAGGACTTGAGCACCGCGGGACTGAGCCCGAGCCAGGTGTTCTTCGCGACGACCACACTGCCGGCCGCGCCCAATGACTTCCCTGACTCCGTCTACCCCTGGTATCCGCAGTTCAAGGAGGCTCTCTACAAGGAATTGAGTGGCGCAATCGCCAGCCCACCCAAGGATTGGAACGTCTGGATCGGCGAGGTGAGCGCGCGTCTCCGGACCATCGTCGAGGATCTCAAGAAGAAGGGCTGAGGTCGGACTGCGGCGGCTTGGGCGCGGAGCAATGGATGGCCGGTATAGGAACGGCCTCGTGCAGCGCCCGAGCGGCCGACTTTGCCGCCGCTGGCCTCGGCCGCGGTATCGGCGTGGCGTGCGTCAACAAGTGACACTCTAGAGGTTGCCAAGACATGGCGAAGACGCTTGCAGACTTGCGCAGTCAGCGCTGGTTCGGAGACCCCGGCCTGCGAGCCTTCGGTCACCGCTCGCGCACTTTCCAGATGGGCTACGGCCGCGACGACTTCATGGGTAAGCCGGTGGTCGCCATCATCAACACCTGGAGCGACATCAATCCCTGCCACGCCCATTTCAAGCAGCGGGTCGAGGAGGTGAAACGTGGCGTATGGCAGGCGGGCGGCTTCCCGATCGAGCTGCCGGCAATGTCGCTTTCCGAGCCTTATGTGAAGCCCACGACCATGCTCTATCGCAACCTCCTTGCCCTGGAGGTGGAGGAGCTCCTGCGGTCGCATCCGGTTGACGGCGCGGTGCTGATGGGAGGCTGCGACAAGACCACGCCCGCCCTGCTGATGGGCGCGACCAGCATGAACCTGCCGGCGATCTTCATGCCGGCAGGACCGATGTTGCGCGGCAACTGGCGCGGCAAGGTTCTGGGCAGTGGCAGCGACACCTGGGTCTACTGGGCCGAAAAGCGCGCCGGCAACCTGTCGGAGGAAGCCTGGACGGAGATCGAGGAGGGCATCGCGCGCTCGGCTGGCCATTGCATGACCATGGGCACGGCCTCGACCATGACCTCGGTCGCCGAGGCGATGGGCTTCTGCCTGTCCGGTGCCGCATCCATTCCGGCCGCCGACTCCAACCACGCCCGGATGGCCACGGCGACCGGACGGCGGATCGTCGAGATGATCTGGGAAGACCTCAAGCCGACCGACATTCTGACGCCGCGGGCGATCGACAACGGCATCATCGTCGACATGGCGCTGTCGGGCTCGACGAACGCCATCATCCATCTGGTCGCCATCGCCGGCCGGACCGGGTTGCGCTTACCGCTCGAGCGTTTCGACGAGATCTCGCGATCCACGCCGGTGTTGGCCAATCTGCGGCCGGCTGGCAAGTATCTGATGGAGGACTTCTACTACGCCGGCGGACTGCCGGCGCTATTGTCGCGCCTTGCCGCCAAGCTCAATCTTGATTGCATCACGGTGAGCGGCCGTACCCTGGGCGAACGCATCGAGGGGGCCCTGGTGCACGATGCCGATGTCATCCGCCCGCTCGACAACCCGCTCAAGGCCGTCGGCGGGACCGCGATCCTGCGCGGCAACCTTGCACCCGACGGCGCCGTGATCAAACCTTCGGCCGCCGAGCCGCATCTGCACCGCCACACCGGCCGCGCCGTGGTGTTCAAAAACTACAAGGACCTTGCCGCGCGCATCGACGACCCCGGTCTTGAAATCGACGAGACCTGTGTGATCGTGCTTCAGAGTGCCGGGCCGCTAGGCGGGCCGGGGATGCCCGAATGGGGACAGTTACCGATTCCGCAGAAGATCCTGAAAAAGGGCGTGCGCGACATGGTGCGTATATCGGACGCGCGCATGAGCGGCACGAGCTATGGCGCCTGCGTGCTGCATGTCTCCCCCGAATCCTTCCGCGGCGGCCCGTTGGCTCTGGTGCATGACGGCGACATGATCGCGCTCGATGTCGACAAGCGGCGCCTGGACCTGCTTGTGCCCGACGACGAGCTTGAGCGCCGGCGCGCGGCATGGAGCCCGCCCGTGCCGCGCTACCAGCGCGGTTACGGCGCGCTGTTCGCGGATCATGTGACGTCGGCGGACAAAGGTTGCGATTTTGACTTCCTCCACGCCGGCCAGCCCACGCCCGACCCCGACATCTATTGAGCACCACTGAGCTGTTGCCGGGATCGAAGCCGGATCCGGCGGCAGGCGCGTCCGCTGGAACCTGCGCGCACTGAAGCGTGCGCGCCGAAATTTCACGGACCCCGGCGCTCGAGTAAATCGTTGATCGCAGCCCGCCCGTCGTGCGCTGCGGCGTCTCGCCTCACATCTTGACTGCAAGGCTGACGCGCTGCGAGTCGCAGGCGCCTACTGTCACACCGGTTACGGGATCGGCCGTCGCGGCGCGTGCCCCGTCCATCCCCGCCAGTACTCCCCGGCCAGATCACGCCAGGTTCCGCTAGGTGACTTGCGGTCGAGGCTAAGTCCATCACCTGGCAACCGATCAAGGGCTCCTCGACGTTTGGAGTGGAATTACGGAGCCGCACCATCTTTCGACCCCATCATTCGGCCGGAACCCGCTATATGCCTGGGCTCGGGCACAACGGCCTGGTCCAAAACCCGGGCTCGCAGGCGAACTTGGAGCTAATCGTACATCGCGTTTCTGCGCCGGCAGCCGGAATAGAAATGCAGAGCGCGAAGGCTCCGAATAGCAGCAAGTTGGCTCGCACCGGCTTCCCTCGACCGCGATTCTAACTTGCGCCGGCGCGACGGCTTATTAGCCATGAAGTAGCCACGCGGCTGCCGGACGGCGCCACACGACGCTAACATAATGCAGCGGCGTTCGCGCCGTATGACGCGATCTGAACCCGATCCGTCCGGCGCAATCCCGCAGCGCTGGATGGGTAGACGGATGGGTAAAATCCAGCATCAATAATTAACTATTTGATTTTGCACTATTTTATAAGGGAAAATGGCGGATGGGGTGGGATTCGAACCCACGAGGAGCTTTAACCCCTGCCGGTTTTCAAGACCGGTGCCATAAACCGCTCGGCCACCCATCCGGCGCGTGAGGTTGTAGTGCCCCGGATCGCTTAAGG
>VGYC01000244.1 GCA_016873095.1 Planctomycetota bacterium
CCAACAATGCCGCCGAGCAAGCGCTGCGGCACGCGGTCATCTGGCGGAAGCTCTCGTTCGGCACGCAATCAGCGTCCGGCAGTCAGTTCGTCGAGCGACTGCTGACTGTCATCGAAACCTGCCGCCGCCAATCCTGCAACGTCTTCGACTGGCTTGTCGAGGCAGTCCAAGCCCACCACAATCAACAAAGGGCAATATCTCTATTGCCCGCGCCGTGAACCAATACGTTCCAATTCAATCGTCTTTCCCGCGTGCCAATGGGGTGAACGGCTACTCAAGGACATCTTTCCGCCGAGAGAATACGCTGGACCGGATGGGATCGCCAGGGAAGAGCCGCCGAACTGGGAGATTAGTGAACCACGCCGTGTTCAGTTGAAAAACCTACCGGATACTGACATCCGGGCTATTGCCAAAGCATCTTACTTCGTTCCCTTTGGATTTTCGGCAGAAGTTAGGGGCAAAGTAGACGCTCCGGACCCTGCACGTGACTGGACGTTACTGGCCGAGGGTGGCAGAGACGTAAATCATTCCATCGCCAGCCGACCAGAATCTCAAATTGATCCGCCCGCGAGTACCATTCGAATTGCCCGTCTGGGACCATTTCGCCACAGCAAGGACACTCCAATTCTGGCGGCATAATTTCCCTCGGTATCGCCATGCTACGTTAACGCTATGCCAAACAAGACGCAAAGAACTAGCCCCTGCCGGGCAGGCAATCGGATTATTGATTGTCGCCGGGAGTTAATTCGAGTCATCGCGAATCCGCAGCTTGATCTCATCCGAGTTGCCGCGGAGTTTCGGGGCTGGCTTCGGTCTCCTCGCAGTTGTTTTTCGGCCTGAAAGGCCGATTCTGCCAGCCCAGGCCGAAGGCCTGGGAGAGAGACGCCGGTCGCGGTGTTTCGGCCCTGAATGGGGCCGATGATTATTGGGCCCGCGTCCCAGGCCTTCGGCCTGGCACCGTAGCAAGTTGCTCTATGACTTATGACGATTTGGGTGTCCGCCACTCGAGTGGCGGAGCGGCGGAGGCATGCCGGCAAACAAAAAAGCCCGCTGCCGGGCTGGCAGCGGGCTTCGATGGTTTACCCTCACCCCAAGCCCCTCTCCCGGAGGGAGAGGGGAGTTAATCCCGGATCCGCAGCTTGATCTCGTCCGAGTTGCCGCGTAACTCCGGAGCGTACATGGCGTAGGCACGCGTCGGCAGGGCGCTGAAGCGGCCGGGGATTTCGGCGCGCATCTTGTAGCTGACGGAGTGCTTGCCGCGCGGCAGTTGGCGGACGAAGAAGCAGACCTTCTCGTCGCGCAGCTCCATGTAAGCGCCGGCGGCGCTGGCGATGTAGCCGCTGCGGACGTCGAAGGGTTCGAAGCCGGCGGCCTTGGGATCTTCGAAGATCAGGTATTCGTAGTCGTTCTTGCTGTCGATCTCCAGCTCGATCTCGACCAGGTCGCCGCTCTTGAGCTCATCCATGTTCTTTAGCTCGGAGCGGACGAACTTCTCGACCTTTTGGCCGAGCGGCTGGCCCTTGGCGCCGGGGACCTTGATGCGGTGGTCAACCGAGGTGAGCTTGTAGTACTTGCGGTTGACGCGGACTTCCAAGCCGGCCTTGGTGATGAAGTCCTCGAGCGTGAAGTTGGTGAGGTAGGCGTTGTAATAGACCGGGCCGGTGCCGCGGCGCTTGATCTCGAGCCGGTGCTTGCCGGTATCGACGGCGTCGCCCTCGAGGATCAGCTTGTTGTCGAAGGTGAAGAGGTTGGAGGAATCGATCTTGGCCTCCTTCATCTTCTTGCCGTCGAGCCAGACCTCGACGATCATGTCCGGCCGGTCCTCGCCGCTCGCCTTGATGTAGTCGGCGAAGGCCTCGACGCAGACGGCGGTGTCGCGGGTGCTGTTCCAGTAAGTGGCGTGCTTGCGGTTGTTGAGCAGGTACTTGACCAGCCGCGAAGCCTTCTTGTCCTGCGGGTTGGTCAGCGACAGCAGCTTCAGGTAGTAGGCATTGGCCTCGGTCTCGCTGCCGTACCAGTACCACCAGTAGTTGTTCTGCGGCAGCCGCAGGTAGGCGGTCTGGTTCTCCTCGTCCTCGACGACGAACTGGGAGATGTTCTTCATGATCATGGCCAGCCGTTCGCCCTGCTGCTCCTTGAAGAGGGCGAGGCCGAACATGGCCTTGGCGTAGACGGCCAGGTCGTTGCGGTCGCGATACAGGAAGTCCTGCATCTGCTGATTCTTGACCGAGGCGTCGGCGAGAACCATGTGGACCATGGCGTCGGTGTTGTCGGCCTTTTCCTTCCAGGGGAAGGTCTTGGTCGGGGCGTTGAGGATCATGCGGACCTGCTGGTCCTGGTGCGACTGCAGCCAGGCGACGCCGCGCTCGAGCATGCCTTGCGGAAGCTGCATGCCATTGAGCTTGGCGAGTTGCAGGCCGTGGACGACGAGGGCCGTCGTGTGCGGGTAGGAGCGTTCGCCGAAGCCGGAGAACCAGCCCCAGCCGCCGTCGGAGCACTGCATGCTGGCCAGGCGATTGATGCCGGCCTCGGACATGGTCTTGACGTCGGCCTCGTTGAAGACCGGGTTGCGCTCGTAGCGCTTCCAGCCTTCCAAGCGGTCCTTGTCCTTGCCGATCTCCTGGCTATTGAGATTTACTTGGTGCTTCTCGACTTCCTTGAGGTCGATCTTCATGCGCTGCAAGGTACGCTGGGTGATGACCGTGGGCAGGAAGCGGTTGAGCGTCTGCTCGGTGCAGCCGTAGGGGTAATCGACCAGGTACGGCAGGGCATCGACCATGGCGGCGGCGAGGCTGGGAGAGTAGCGGACCTCGAGCCGGGTCTGGTTGACGCGCCGCTCGGCGGGAACGGTGAAGGCGACCAGGCCGCTGTCCTTGTCCGGGCGGATGACGCCGGTGAACGATTCGAACTTCTCCATGCCGTGGACGAGGCAGGGGAAGCGCATCTCCATGGCGTCGCCGTCCACGTCGCAGGTGGCGGTCATGCGGACGATGGCGTCGCCTTCATTGACGACCTTGACGCGCCAGTCGATCCGCTTCTCGCCGCCGGCGGCGATGGTCACCTGCCGGGCGAGCGGTTCCATCGAGACCAGCGTGCCGCCGGCCAGGTCAAGCTTGACATCGACCTTCTTCTCGGCCTGCAGGTAATTGTGAACGTTGGCGGACAGCACGACCTCGTCCTTTTGCACGAAGAAGCGCGGCGCTTGCAGGCGAACGAGGAGGTCCTTCTTGGTGGTGACCTCGACATCGGTCTGGCCGACCTTGGTGCCATGGCCCATGGCCCAGACACGGATCTTCCAGGCGGTGAGGTTTTCGGGCATGGTGAGCGAGAATTCGGCCTCGCCCTTGTCGTTGGTGGTCAGGGCGCCGTTCCAGAAGGCGGAGTCGGCGAAGTTCTTGCGAACGGCGGGCTGCATGCCGGCGGGCTGGCCGGCGTTGCCTGGACCAGTGCCCTTGGCGTCGTACTTGGCCTTCTGCTGTCCTTCGCCGAGCATGCGATCCGCGGGCATCCCGTCGGCTTCCGCCGTCGGAGCACCGCCGGGCGCTGCGGGGGCGCCAGCCTGTTTGTTGGCGAGCGCGCCGCGCTCCATTTCGTCGCGATGAGCGCCGCCCCGTCCGCCGAAGCCCTTGGCCAGCTTCAGTTCCTCGACGACGGTGTCGCCGAAGACGCCGAGGTTGCTCATGCCGACTTCGCCGCGGCGCATCAGGTTGCCCATGAAGTGCTGCAGGCTCGACTCGGTGCTGGGGTGATGGCTGCGCCGCCACTTCCAGTAGAACTCCTTGATGTCCGGGACATTGCTGCCGCCGGAGATGTACTCGACCGCCTTGTCATACATGCTGACGACGGTCGAGCCGACGAACGGCGTGCCGTCGAGTTCGGTGAGCCTGATCTTGACCGCGGCCTTCTGCCCCGGCTTGTACTCCTGCTGTGTGGGGACAACGGCGATGTTGAGGATGCGCTTTTCCGGCGGCACCACGACTTCGCGATTGTCGGTGTGAATCTTGCCGTTGGAGACCGTGACCGCCTCGATGAAGAAATTGGGCATGTCCTTCTTGGTCACGTCGATCTCCTGGACGGTGCTCTTGCCCTGGAGGCGGACGATCTTGGGCGGCAGATAGACGCCGTTGGTCGGGCGGACGAAGAGCAGCACCGTGCCGTCGGTGCGGTCGGTGTTGATGAGCAGCTTGATCTTCTCGCCGGGCTTGTATTCGCGCTTGTCAACGGTCATCTCGATGTCGTTGAAGCGGAAGTCCTTGCCGGCGAAGCCTTCGCCGCGGATGAGGAACAGGTAGCCGCCCTCGATGGTGTTCTTTTTGCTATCGGTGAGGCGGTAGCTGAGGCGATACTGGCCGGCCCTGGCGGCCTTGAACTGCTGCTCGGCCGTGCCCTCGACGTTGGTGTCGAGCTTCCAGGTCTGCTCGGCCTTCTCGACTGGCTCGTTCTTGTCGTTGTAGCTGATGCGGTAGAGGGTCAATTCGCCCTTGCCGGTGACCGGCTTCTGGTCGAGCGTCTGGGCACGGAAGCTGGCGTCCACGGTATCGCCGACGCGATAGTGGCCGCGGTTCAGCCATGAATAGACCTGGAACGGCTTGCGCGAGACCAGGACCTTGCCGGTGCCGACGATGGTGCGGCGCGATTCATCCACGACCTCGGCCGTGATGGAGTAGGCATGGTCCTGATTGCCGTGCAGTTCCTGGGCGGGCTTGGTATCGATGGGCACCTTCACCGTGCCGTCGGGGCCGATCTCGACCTCATTCTCAAGGACGACTTCGGGCTGTTCGTGGCGCTGGCCCCACCACCACGGCATGGGCCGGCGGCAGCCCCAATCGAGCCAGCCGGGATACCAGGCGAAATCGGGGGAGAACCACCAGTAGCCGCGGCCGAACATCCAGTCCCAGCGGCCGGCCGGATACCACTCGGCGCTGTGGCTGGTGCGCAGCACCTTGTACTTGACCTTGGCCTTGGTGACCGGGGCGCCGAAGTAGTAGCGGGCGTCGATGGTGGCGTTGATGACCTCGCCGAGACGGACCGGCTCCTTCGGAGCCTCGACCTTCACCTCGAACTCGGGCTTCTTGTATTCCTCGACTCGGAAGCTGATGCCGCCGCCGACGTGCGGGGCCTTGTTGGGCCGATGGATGCTGACGTTGTAGTTGCCCAGCGTTGCGCCCTTGGGCAGGAAAAACTCGCCGGCCAGGCCACCGTACTCGTCCGTCGTGTAGTCCTTCTCCAGGACCTTTTCCCCCTTGGGATTGTGGATGACGACGTGGAACGCTTCCTGGGCGAAGGACGACGTGTCGGCCTGGTCGTACTTGGCGTGCCGCACCCAGGCCTTGAAGTGGACGAGTTGCTCGGGACGATACACGGGACGATCGGTCAGCGCGAAGATGCGGGTGGCGTTGTACTCCGGATCGTGGATGCGGTTGTACCAGACATTCGTGAAACCGAGGTAGGCGAAACGCTCGCCGTCTTGATCGTTCTTCTTGGCGGTGATGAGCCACTGGTAATTGGATGGTTGCTCTTGCTCGGCGGTGAATGCCTGGCCGTCGGCATCGGTCTTGACGTTGTGCCTCCGGGTCACAACCTTGTACTGGTTGACATTGGGTGCGACCGGGATGACCTGCCAGCCGAAGAACTCCATGCCGGCCCCGGCGACCGGCTGACCGGTGACGGCGTCGGCAACGTTGTAGTATGCCTTGCCATCGAGTTGCTTCTTGAGGATGATCGTGTCGTTGACCCAGACGATGATCCGGCTCTCGTTGCCGTTGGCCAGCTTGCCCTTGAGGAGATAGGCGCCTGGCTTGGTGAGCGGCGTCTCGATGGTGACGCGGTCATCGACATGCTTGGGACGGGGCTTGAGCTTCATGTCCCAGCCGGCGACTTTCTTGCCGAGATAATGCTGCTGGTTCAGCTCGACGAGGCGGTAACCGATGTTGCCGATGTTGACCTCGTTCCAGTCCACGCGGCCGGGATTGGCGTCGAGGTAGGCCTTCACATCATTGAGGAGCTTGCCGACTTTGATCGCGTGGGCCTCGAAGGAGACCTTGTCGGCGTTGCGGAAGCGGAAGTCAACGACGGCCTTCGTGCCGGCGGCCTGAGCCTGGTGCGGCTCAAAGCGGCCCCAGTTGCCGACGATCTGCTCGAGACGCTGCGTCCGCCAGTTGTTGTTGCCGGGGCCGTAGGCGATGATGGTTCGCCGCCACAGGTCGGCCGCGGTCGGGTATTGCCGGCGATCCTCATACTCCTGGGAGAGCTTGGTCAGGGCACTCTCGCCGTAGCTGTCCTTGCCGCGGTCGGCGATGCGCTCGAAGACCTTGATGTAGTTGAACTCATCGGGGAGCGTGAAGCGCTTGATGCCGTTGGCGAGTCGGGCGATGGTCTCCGTGTCCTTCAGCGTGTGCAGTGCGAACGTGCCGGTCTTGCCCTGTTCCTGGTTGTCGGGCTGGCCGCCAAAGCGCCAGCCGTAGTAGGCCATGGTCTGCACGCCGAACTGGCTCTTCAAGAAATCGCCGAAGATGGCGTCGGCCTGGTTGGCGAGATTGGGATCGGTCCGCTGCGCCTGGGCCAGCATCCAGCGCCAGCGCTGGCCATCGGTCTGGGCCTTGTCGTAGCTTTCGGGACGATGATGGTAGATCGGGTTGCCCTTGTCATCCACGGGGGCGGCCTGGCCGCCGTAGCGATAGCGGTAATTGTTGACCTCGTCGTAATCGGGGAGCTTGCTCAGTTCGGTGAGGTACTGCAAGCGCCAGGCGTCGTAGTGGCCAGCGCCGCTCATCAGCAACTGTCCAAAGTACATGTAGAACTGGCCGACCTCCTGCTTGTTTTGATCCTTGTCGGCGAGGGGGAGTGCCTGCTGCATGAGCTGGAGGGCGCGGGCGCGGTCCCGTTCCATGGTGTTGACGAAGCGAGCCAGGTTGCCGCCGCCGCGGCGGCCGCCGCGGTTGAACTTGCCGGCCACGATGAAGCCATAATGCTCGACGGACGCGTAGCTCCGCGCCGCCGTC
Organism: Planctomycetota bacterium; assembly: GCA_016873095.1. GTDB lineage: Bacteria > Planctomycetota > Planctomycetia > Gemmatales > Gemmataceae > VGYC01. The sequence continues at coordinate 7,002 of VGYC01000244.1, forward strand.
TGCAACACCCGCCAGTCGTCCTTGTGGACCGCGATCACCTTCTCACGGAACTCATCGACCTCGTCGATCCGGCCCAGACGATGCAAGGCGTTGACCGCCAGGTCGAGTTCCAGCCCGGCCTGTGTGTTCCTGGGGTCGAGGGCCAGCTTTCGCAACCCCTCGTAGGCGTCCTTGAAGTTGCCCGCGTTGAACGTCTTCTTGAGTTCCTCGCGACGTTGCTCGATCGTCGATCCCTCGCCGGCCAGGAGATAAACCCCCGCTGCCGCCAGGACCACGATTCCCCCGAGAATGCTCGTCTTGGCCTTTGTGAACATGTCCGGTTCCTCGCTATCTGTGACCTGCTATGCGATCCCCGCGTTTCCAGGTGTACGTACGATAACCATTGGAGGATGGCGCGACTACTCCAAAAGACGAATGAAAGCCCCAAACGGATTGCGCGTGGACCGCCGCACGCCGCGTCGTGCTTGCCGATACGGGTCGCAGTTGTCACAATCATGGCATGGAAGCGACCCCGGTCAGCCTGCTGGAACGCGTCCGACACGGCACGGATCATGACGCCTGGTCGCGGTTCGTCAAGCTGTACACTCCACTCATCTTTTACTGGGGCCGGCAATATGGCTTGCAGGTGGCCGACTCCGCCGATCTGACCCAGGAAGTCTTCACGACACTGGTCCGCAAGCTGCCCGAGTTCACCTACGATCGGCAGAAGAGCTTTCGCGCCTGGCTGCGGACCTTGACGCTCAACCAGTGGCGCGACCTGCACAAGCGCCGCGCGACCCGTCCGGTTCCCGGCAATGACGACCGCCTGTTCGATCTCAAGGCGCCTGACGCCGTCTCGGCGCTGGAGGAGGATGAGTATCGTCAGCACCTGGTGCAGCGCGCCCTGCGCATGATGCAGGCCGACTTTCAGCCGACCACCTGGAAGGCCTTCTGGGAACAGGCAGTGAACCAGCGGTCTCCTGACGAAGTCGCCGCCGATCTGGGACTCACCATTGCCGCCGTGTACGGTGCCAAGTTTCGCGTGCTCAACCGCTTGCGGCAGGAACTGCGCGGACTCCTGGAGTAGTCCTGTACCATTGCCGCGTTCGCGGCGCGCCGTGCGAACACTGGTTTGAAAAAAAATATGCGCGTTTTTCCAAAAAAAACCGGCCTGCGCACTCGTATCCTTTCTGGAGTAATATTCTTCCTTTCTGGTGTAATATTCTTCCTGGCCGGGTGAATGACATGGCAGCGACTTCCTCCTGTCCTTCGGACGATCAGGTCAAACTGCTGGCCTTGGGGGACATGCCTCCGGATGAGCTGGAATCCCTGGTTGCACACATGGAAGGCTGCCCCGGCTGCGTCCTCAAGGTGAAGTCGCTGGGCACGAGCGACACACTGATCGACGCCTTGACGCGGGCGACCACCATCAATGAGGGGCCGGATGAATCCGTGGTGACCGGCCTGATCGAGCGCCTCAGCAAGCTCACGCAGACGCCGCATCAGCCACTGCAGTTCTCCTGCCCGCACTGCGGCAAGGGGCTCAAGTGCAAGCCGGAGCTGGCGGGGCGCAAGGTCAAGTGCCCCCAGTGCAGACAGCCGGCTCCGGTGCCTGAGCTGCTCTCTCCTCTTCCGGGAGACGGGTTGGCGGTGAGCGGGCAGGGGACAGGCGTCAGCGAGGGGCGTACCTTGCCGCCGGCGGATCGCCTGGCGGCCAAGGACGTCCCGGAACTTCTGACCTTGCCGCCGCGCGATAGCGGGCAACAGCAGACCGCGGCGGCCTCGGCCAGCCAGCTGGCAGCCACGCCTCGTAGTGATGCCACCTCGGCCGACGAGGAAGTGTGGGACTTTCTCGCGCCGCCGGAGCAGCCCGACGAGATCGGCCGGCTCGGACCGTATCGCGTGCTCAAGGTCCTGGGCGCCGGCGGCATGGGCGTCGTCTTCCAGGCCGAGGACCCGCAACTCGGCCGGATGGTGGCCCTCAAGGCCATGCTGCCGGCGCTGGCGGCCAGCCCTTCCGCCAAGAAGCGTTTCCTGCGCGAGGCGAAGGCAGCTGCCGCCATCAAGCACGACCACATCGTCACCATCCACCAGGTCGGCGAGGATCGCGGCGCCCCCTTCCTGGCCATGGAGTTCCTCGAAGGCGAGCCGCTCGACAAACGGCTGGAACAGGCCGGGAAGCTGCCGATCGCCGAGGTGCTGCGCATCGGCCGCGAGATGGCCGAGGGACTGGAGGCGGCCCACGAGCGCGGGCTGATTCATCGCGACATCAAGCCCGGCAACGTCTGGCTCGAAGGCCGGCGTGCTCGCGTCAAGATTCTCGATTTCGGCCTGGCCCGCGCCGCCAGCGAGGAATCGCAGCTCACCCAGACGGGCGCCATCGTCGGCACGCCGGCGTTCATGGCTCCCGAGCAGGCCGCCGGCCGCACCGTAGACAGGCGCTGCGACCTGTTTAGCCTGGGTTGCGTGCTCTATCGACTCACGACCGGCGTGCTGCCGTTCAAGGGGACGGACACAATCTCGACCTTGATGGCCGTGTCCACCGAGGAGCCGCCGTCGCCCAGCGTCAAGAACCCTGCCGTGCCGCAGGCGCTGGCCAATCTCATCATGCAGTTGCTGGCCAAGAGAGCGGACGACCGGCCGGCATCGGCCCAGGCGGTGGCCGATGCGCTGGCGCAACTGGAGAAAGGCGATCGGACGCAGGTCGATGATCTTCCGGCGGCGACGTCGCGAAAAATCCAAAGCGGCGACGGACGCCGCACTCCAAAGAGCCGTCGCAAGGTCGCGCTCATCGCCGGGGTGCTGACCTTGGCGGCGGCCATCGTCGCGGCGGTTGTCATCATGCGCGTGCAGGCGCCGGGCGGCGAGTTCATCCTTGAAGTGGATGATGACCAGGTCGCCGTGGCCATCGACAAGCAGGGCGGGCTGAAGCTGATCGACAAGACGACAGGCCGCGAGTTCCTCGTCAAGGCCCGGCAGACGGCCGCCTTGCCGGCGGGCGACTATGAGCTGACAGTCGCCGACGTGAAGGCGGGGCTGGAGTTCAGCACGCGCACGTTCACGATCAAGGGGGCGGATGCGGCGACACGCGTCAAGGTGTGGTTCAAGGGTAGCGAACAGCTAGCGAGGCTTCGCCTCAGACCGACGAGGCGTGCCCCGATGCAGGTCAATATAAAAGGCTCCGGTCGAGCCTATGATGGGTCTGCCGAAGCAGGCCCGTTTTACCGCATGGCGGTGATGGTCCCGA
>VGYC01000245.1 GCA_016873095.1 Planctomycetota bacterium
CCTTACGCCGATCTTTCGATCAATTGGATGAAGCCATCGAACAATGGCTCCATGAGGAGAAACTCGTTGCTTAAAACTTGACTCATTCACTATGAGTCTTGCGAGGCAAGAACCCTAGTAGAGAGGCGATTGCTGACGGATACTATGACATTTACCCCGAAGGGACGACTCCGTAGACCGATCTGATATCAGCACCAGCCGCAGGAAAACAGACCCCTGATGTCCCCAAGCGACAACATCGATGAATTGATGCTTCGCTGGGAAGCGGCGCGCCAGCAAGGCCGCGTGCTCTCTGTCGAGGAACTCTGCGCCGAATGTCCCGAACTGGTAGCCGAGCTGCGTGCGCAGATTCGCGCGATCGAGGACATGGAGCGCGTTCTTGGCGTCAACCAGTTCGATGCCCTGCAAACGGGACCTCAGGATGCCTCGATTGCCGCGCTCACGGCCGACGGCGATATTCTGCCGAGCATCCCCGGCTACCAGGTCACCCGGGTGCTGGATCAGGGCGGCATGGGCGTGGTCTACGAGGCTCGGCAAACAGACCTTGGCCGCACCGTGGCGGTCAAGATGATCTCCGGCGTTAGGCTCGTGCCCAGGATGGTAGCACGGTTTCGTGCCGAGGCGGAGGCGGCCGCACGCGTGCAGCACCCCAACCTCGTGCAGGTGTTCGAGGTCGGCCAGGTCAACGGCCGGCCTTACTTCTCGATGGAGTTCGTCGGCGGCGGCAGCCTCGCCCAGTATCTTGCCAAGAATCAATTCACGCCACGCCGCGCAGCCGAGATGACCGAGACGCTGGCGCGGGCCATCCACATCGCCCACGAACGCGGCATCGTCCACCGTGATCTCAAACCTTCCAACGTGATGTTGACCGCGGACGGCGTGCCGAAAATCGCCGATTTCGGACTGGCCAAGCGACTCGACGACGAATCGAACCACACGCAGACCGGCGAGGTCCTCGGCACCCCGAACTACATGGCCCCGGAGCAGGCGGCCGGCGACAAGGGGGCGATCGGGCCATCCACCGATGTCTATGCCCTGGGCGCAATCCTGTACGAGATGCTTGCAGGACGTCCGCCCTTTCAGGGGGCCAACGCCCTCGACTGGCTGCGGCTGGTGACCACGCATGATCCGGTGGCGCCCTCGCGATTCAGGCCCGGGGCGCCACGCGATCTGGAAGCGATCTGTCTCAAGTGCCTGGAGAAGTCGCCGCGCCAACGCTATGCCACCTCGCAGGAGCTGGCCGACGACCTGCGCCGCTTCCTTGAATTCCAGCCGGTGACCGCACGGCACATCGGCCCGCTGCAGCGTGGCTGGCGTTTCGTGAAACGTCATCCACAAATGGCGGTGTTGATGCTCGCAACCGTCGTCATCGCGCTCGGCCTGGTCTGGCTCAACGACTATCTGGCGAACCGCGAAGTTCGCATGCAGGCCGAGGCACTGCGCCGCAAGGCCGAGGAGGAAGCGCCCCTGGTCCGCGAGATCCTAAAGCGCAACTGCTTCGAATGTCATGGCCAGCAAGGCAGCGCGAAAAAGGTGCTAAACATTCTGGACCATGCCCAGATGGTTAGCAAGCGAGTGGTCGTACCAGGGTCGCCCGCCGACTCGCGTCTGATTCAACGGATCGCCGACGGTTCGATGCCGCCCGAAGAAGAGGAAACCCGCCTTCCCCGCGTCACGGAAACCGAATTGACGATCTTGAAAGACTGGGTGCTGGGCGGCGCGCCGCCGTTGCCACCGGAGGATCCCGCTCATCCCACGCCGCCGGTCGTAACGCGCTCCGAGTTGGCTGCCGAGGCCAAGGCGATTTTGCAACAGCACTGTTACAAGTGCCACAAGTACGATGTCGCCAAGGGGGGCATCAAGATTCTCGACCATCGGCGGCTGGTCAACGACCGCAAGGTTGTAATTCCCTTCAGGCCTGATGACTCCAAGCTCTACCAAGACTTGATGTCGGAAGACGAGGACAAGGTCATGCCAAAGCCGCCCGAGCCGCGCGTGCCCGCGCGCGAGATCGCTGTCATCCGCCGCTGGATCGCGGAAGGAGCGCCGCCGTTCCCGCGCACGGAGAAGTAGTTAGCCGCGACGCGAAGTCTTCGGAGCGGAGCGCGGGCGCGGCGCTTGTCACAACGCACTGCCAATGCACGCGATCCTGTCCGCGCTCCGCTCCGAAGACTCCGCGTCGCGGCTAACTGTAATTCGGCGGGGTTACGAAGGTCCAGCGCTGGCGTTTCTTGCCTTCCTTGCGCGGATTGTCTTCGACATAACGGATCGCACGAGGCACGTCGTCGGGATTGAGGAACACTTTCCACAGGCCTCGGGCGAAGCACTTCGGCGTTCGGCCCTTGTTATCCTTGAGGTGACCGAACGGATGCAATCCCTGCTCCACCAAACTTTCGGTCGCCGCGCCTTTTAGCTGGATGACCGCCTGCTTGATGTGCATGTCGGTCTGGCCGATGACGAGATGGATGTGTTCGGACAGGATGGCGCACGCCCAGATCCGCAGCCCTGACTTGCGAGCATATTCGCCGAATCCCTCCGCCACGGCACGCGCTTGCTGGCCAGTGAATACCACCGCCGGCCGCTTGAGCGCCCGCTTTGCTGCAATCCGAAGCTCATGGTCATGATTCCGACCAGCGAGCGAGCGACGTTCCATGGTCTTGTTGGCCGGCCCGTAACAGAACAGCTCCCACGATCCGACCCATTCCGACCAAGATCCGCGCGGATCGTTCGGCAACCAGAATCCGTAGGCGCCGACAATGACGTGGTGGCCGACGATCATGGTAAAAGCTCCAAGACATCGGCAACGTCCGCGCTCCGCTCCGAAGACTCCGCGTCGCGGCTAACTCCGGCGAACTCAGTACGCGGCGATGGCCCGTCCCGGCCCGCCGTGGCAGCCGCGGATCTTGATGGCTGCGAACAGGAAGTACGCGTTCGCCGGGATGTCGCCGACCTTGGTGAGATACTCGACGCCGACCATGCCCTGGTCGCCGAGCATCCAGTACGTCATGAGGGCACGGCGCGGCTCGACGCCGCCCAGAGTCGGGGCGTCCGTTGCCAGACACCGGACGCGCTTCCTGGCGAGATAAAGGACCGCTTCGGGGCCCGGAGCCGGCCAGCCTTCGCGCAGGCCATTGAGCGGATCGGCCAGACAGGCGCTCCCTTCCGGCAACGGCTTGAAGTAGCGATCGCTCCAGCCACTGTGGAACAGGACGATGTCGTCAGCCTTGATGTCGCCGTGCTTCTGCTCGTACTTCTTGATGTCCGCGACGGTGATCTCCGGCGAGCGCGGCCAATCCTGCCTGGCGGTACTGCCCAGCAAGTGCTTGACATCGATGACCCGTGCCGAACCGCACGTCTGTGCCAGCGACACCTGCTCGGTGGTCACGTCGCTGGTGCTGCGCGGGCCGTATCTCTTCTCGTAGTCCGCGAGCCATTGCTGGACATCTCTTGAATAGCCGGCATTTTCAAAGCCCTTGCGCGGCAGCGCGTAGCTCGGCGGCACCAGATGGGTGCCGCAATGGCTATCCAGCATGTGCGTGTGATGAAACAGCCCCAGGTTCGGCGCGAACATCAGGTCCGCCTTCAGGTACGGATGACGATGGTTGCCCGCGCCCGTGCCCGGCCAGGTCACCGGCAAGTTGATGGCGAGCGGCACGGACAGATCGACGACGCGCTTCTTGCGGAACGATTCGTTGAGCTTGCCCGCCAGCGGACCGACGACGCCAAACGCCCGCGCCTCGGTGTACGGTCCGCCGACGTGCTTGGGCCCCATGCAGCAGTAGAACGCCCCGGTGGCCGGAAGTTGGCCCAGGCCAATAGCACCTTCGGTCCACATCATGCCGTGCTTGAGGCCGGCAATGTGCACCGGCTCGGCAAGATCGGGGATCGGCCCCATGCTCGGGCTGTCGCAACCGAGCGTCATGACCTTGCGCGTGCCGAGGTACTCCATGCATCCCTCATCAGGATCAGGCCAGGCGGGAGCCTTGTTGTCCAGTGGGTCGGCGAGGAAGCGGCGGCCGGCCGGCAACGGCTTGTAGTACTTGTCGCTGTAACCGCTGTGAAAGAGCACCACGTCGCCGGGCCCGACGGGCCGATGCTTCTTCTCCCACGCCATCACGGTTTCTTTCTTGATGAGATCGCTGCGACCCTTGGGCGCGGCATCGAGATGCTTGCGACAATCGATGACGCAGGCCTCGCCGCCAAACTGCCAGGCCGGCGCCTTCTCGCTGAAGACATTGCCCAGCGGCCCGGCGTTGGCCAAACCCGACCCCGGCCGGGGAATCGAGTGTGGCGGAAAATCCAGCTGCGTCCCCGTGTTGCCATCGATCGACAGGATGTCCCAGTTGTAGGCGCTATCCCTGCCGATCTTGCGATGATGATTGATCTGAAACAGCGGCCAGCCCTGCGGCCACGTGCAGGGATACTCCGGCGCGACAAGAAGTGACAGATCGACGAAGCGAGATCCCGCTGGCTCCTGGGCCATGAGATTGCCTGTCGAGACCACGGCAATCACGGCCAACGCAATACCCCGGCGCATGAGTCGACTCATGTGGCACCTTGCATTCCTGGTTGCTATCGTTGAACTCAAGAACTTGATTCCAGGACTAGCCGCTGAATCACACCGACGACCTCGCTTTCCGGCGATGCTGTTTCTTGTCGCCTGGCGAGGTCCTTGATCTTCCACGTGCCGGCAGCGAACTCGTCGGGGCCGGCGATGAGGGCGACCTTGAAGCCGCGCTTCTCGGCATACTGAAACTGCTGCCCAACCTTCTTCGCCTCGGGAAACACTTCGGCGCCAATGCCCTGGCCACGCAGAACGCGAGCCATCCGCTGGTAGTCGCCCAGGCGGTCGGCCGTGAATTGAATCACCAGGACCGGCGCCGGCGTCGCCACCTTCTCCAGCCGGTTCATCTCTTCCAGGGCTGCGAGCAGCCGATCAAGACCCAGCGACGCCCCCACGCCGGGCAGCGCCATTTTCGTGAACAGCCCGGCCAGGTTGTCGTAGCGCCCGCCGGAACAGACGCTGCCGATTGATGGCAAGTCGGTCAAAAACGTCTCGTAAATCGTGCCGGTGTAGTAGTCCAGCCCGCGTGCAATGGCGACGTCCAGTCCGAGCCGTTCTTCCGGAACGCCGGCCTGCCGTGTCACGTCAAGCAACTCGCGCAGGCGGCGAATGCCCTCTGCCGCCTTGGCGTTTTGCCCGAATTCCGCGCCCAGCCGGTCGAGGATGTCGGCGTTGCTGCCCCTGGTCTCGGCGAGGTTCAGGATGCGCTCGGCCTGGGCAGCGTCCACTCCCTTGGCGGCCATCTCGCCGGCGACGCCGTCACGGCCGATCTTGCCAAGCTTGTCCAGCGCGACCAGCACCTCGCGCGTCTTGCCGGCCAGCCCGAGTTCCTCGAGCAAGCCGTTGAGCACCAGCCGGTTGTTGACGCGGATGCAGAATCTCTCCAGGCCGAGGGCAAGCATGAGATCGTGAATGACCAGAACGACCTCGATGTCGGCGGCGTTGGCCGTCGTGCCGATGGTGTCGAAATCACACTGCCAGAATTCGCGGAAGCGACCGTGAGCGGTGTTCTCGCCGCGCCACACCGGCCCCATGTGATAGCGCTTGAACGGCGTGCCCAGCTTGGGCACATGCATGGCGGCGAACCGGGCGAACGGCACGGTCAGGTCGAAGCGCAGGGCCACGTCGCGATCGCCGTGGTCCGTGAAGCGGTAGATGAGCTTGTCCGATTCCTCGCCACCCTGTCCCAGGAGCGTCTCCGCGTATTCCAGCGCCGGCGTATCGATGGGCGCAAAGCCATAGGAGCGATACACGCGCCGGCACTGCTCCAGCAGATGCTCGCGCGGCATCATCAGCTCGGGTGGGTAATCGCGGAAGCCTTTGAGGGTGCGGGGTTGGATCATTCTCAAATGTTCAGTTTTCAGTGTTCAGTTTTCAGAGAAATCACTTCAAAGCCTTGATATCGACGGCTGCCGAAGACACATTCGTTGCGTTGCCACCCCCCTCTCACTACCCTGGCAACGAATTGTGCCCGATACGCGACTCTGTAACCGACGACCGTGCAAGAGTTTATGTTTGGTGGTCGCTTGCCGGATTTGTTGCCGGGGGGTCCGTGGTTTTGCCATGCTTGCGCTCAGCCCTCGTACTGCGGCGAAAGCGACATCATTTCACGTCGAAAACCGCATTCACATCGACCATGCATCCATCGAGCAACACGGACGCCGCCTTTTGCCCGCGGCCGTAGACGCCGGCTTCCACGTAGGATTCTCCTTCCAGTCGATAAACGGTGATGGTATCGTTCAAGGGATTCACGATCCAGTATTCGGGAATGCGTCCCTCGGCGTAGTCGAAGCGCTTGTCAACGAGGTCGCGCTGAGGCTTGTCTGGGCTGACGACTTCGAGGGCCAGGTCGGCGCCCACCCAGTAGCGGTCCTGCTGACGCGGATCGGCAGCGTCAAGAAGCAACATCAAGTCCGGCTCACGGAATTTTCCCGGCCGAATGCGAACGCGCAGAACCGGAAAATGAACCCGGCCGCCGCGCGGCTCGACAAATCGCAGAAACGCCAGAAACATGTATTGCAGAATGAGCTGATGGCGCGGCGTCGGCATGGGCAAAACCTCGATGAAGCCATCGGTGTACTCCACCAATTGATTCGTCGATTCGGTGAGTACCAGGTACTCCTCTTCCGACCAGCATCCCTGTGCCGGCAGGAGGCGGGCCAGCGTCTCCTTCCAGTCAGCCGTCTCGATGGTTTCGGGTTCCGCGACAATAGTCATCGACACTCCCTGAGGCAGCGTGCCGGGCAGTTACCGACTGCACACTGAAAACTGAAGACTAGCTCCGATTGCGATACCGGTCGGCGACGCGCTTGAGGAAGCGGTTCTCCTCGTCGGTGAGCGATTGCCGGCCCTGGCGCTGGATCTTCTCCAGCAACTCGTCCATGCGGCGCTCATCTTCCTCGCGGCGCTGTTCCTCGAGAAGGCGCTTGCGGTCAGCGCGGCGCTTGAGCCAGCGCTGAAAAAAGTTCGGCCGCTTCGCCCTGACGTGCGGCATCGGTTGATCGCGTTCCAGGCTGGTGTAGCCCTGGGAAAAGTCGTAACCGAACGCCCCTTCCTCGCCGCCCACTTCCAGGAGCAGCCACTGCTGCCGGCAAGAGAAGAAGATGAACAGCGCCAGACCCAGCAGCAGCGATTCATTGATTGCAAAGGACACGACCGCCATGACGAACATGCAGCAGAAGCCGACGAAGACGGCCCACAGCGTGGCGCGGGCATAGCCCAACCGCGGCCAGAGCAGCGCTTGCAACAGGCGCCCCCCGTCCATTGGATAGGCCGGGATGAGGTTGAACAGGAACAGGTTGGCATTCAGGAAGAAGATTCGCCCGGCCAGCACCTGCCACCAATCCAGCGCCTGCCCCGGAATCTGCCCGAGGAAATACTTGCTGTTGTATTGCGTGACCCCGGTAGACCAGTTGTGCAGCGGCGTCTCGAAGGGATACCACCAGGGCCAGGGAGGCGCCAGCGACGCCGTCGCCAGAGCGCCGGCGGCAAGAGCGCAAAGGAGGACATTCACGGCCGGACCCATGATCGTCGTCACCGCGTGCGCGCGCGGCGCGTGCGGCACGTCCACCGACGCCAGACCTCCCAGCGGCCAGAGCAGCACTTCCTGCGCGTCGCCGTCCATCAGCCGGGCGCCATAGCAGTGGCCGAACTCATGCAGCAAGATTGAAACAAACAGCAATCCCAGCAGAATCAGCACATCGGCGCCGGCACCGACGGGATAATCCTTGTCGTAGGCGACGCGCAGGTAGAATCCCAGGAACACCACCACGAGCAGGACATGCACCCGCACGTTGATGCCGAAGAATCGCCCAATCGGAAAGGACCAGGTAAATGGGTCGCGCATGACGCGTGTATCTTATCATCGGCCCGGGCAAGACGCAATTGTTCGCCGGGTTTCAGGGTTTCCGGCGTTCAGGGGCGTTGCTCGGGTTGCCTGACTGGCAGCTGGCCTTGCTCATCCCTCGGAAGATGCCCGAATAGCTTGCGGAAGCGGTATTCCAGCCGGCCCACCACTTCAAGGATGATCCAGCCGAAGGCGACGGCCAGCAGCGCGGGCCACAGAAAGCCGGCGCCGATCGTCAGGCCGACGGCGGCAGTAAGCCAGATGCTGGCTGCCGTGGTCAGCCCCTGTACCTTCAGCGGATTCTCGGCCTTGAGAATGGTCCCCGCGCCGAGGAAACCGATGCCGGCGGCGATACCCTGGATGACACGCGCCAACTCCGGCGACTGGATGTCGCCGTGCAGGGGCGCGAAGGCGAATAGCGCGGCGCCTAGCGCCACCAGCATGTGCGTTCGCATCCCCGCCGACTTGCCCTCGATCTGTCGCTCGTATCCCAGGATCGCGCCGAGCAGGCCGGCAAGACCCAGGCGCACCACGGCCAGGATGAAGACGTCGTAATCCTGAAGGTCGCGGAAGATGACGAGAGTTGCCATGCTATTTCGCGGATTCCTTCGGTTCGACCGGCCGCGTTGTCAGATCCAGGGAGACATCGTTTGCTTCCGCCTTGACCTGGACGCGCAAGCCAGAGGTGGCGGGGTCGGCGTAGCGCGCCGGCAAGCGATTGGGAGCGCCGGCTTCGCGCCAGGAGACGGCGACGGCGTATTGTCCGGCCGGCGCGCCGTCGAATGCCTTGTAGGTGCTGAGTGCGAAGGAACCGTCCGCCTCCACCAGGCCGTCGGCTGCTCGCGTCATCTTCTTGCCGTCGATCAGATAGAACACGACCACGGCGTCGGGCGTCGGCGTTCCGTCAAAATGGACTTTGCCCTTCACCGGGTAAACCGGCTTGCGGTTGGCGATGGACACGCCCTCCTCGGCCGTGACGGGCGGCTTCAGGCTCTCGGGGTAAATGCCGTCGAGCATGAGATTGGCGAGGACCGGACCGTCCTTCTTCATGGTGACCCAGACCAGATGATCGAACTCGCCGTACTTGACGCCGCGCAAGCGGCTGCCGCCGCCGGTGGTGGCCAGCTGATAGTAGTTCATCCCCTGGCGGACGAACTTCTGATAACGATGCACATGTCCGGCGAAGACGGTGTATGGCCGGCCCGCCAGCGACTTCTCCACGTCCAGCCAGCCGTTCTTCTCGACGTTGCTCTGGTTCCACAGCGGCTTGTGGATGGCCACGACGGTCCAGCGCACCCCCTGGTTTTCCTGGAGGGCGCGGCTCACGTACGCGCTCTGCTCCTTGCTGATGCCGCCTTCTGACGACGAGGCCGGATCATCAGAGCACAGCATCAAGAACAGCACGTTGCGATGGACGAAGTGATAGTAGCGGCGGCCGAAGCGCTCGTGCCACTGCTTCTCCATGTAGTCGTTGCTGACATCGTGATTGCCGGCCACGTAAAAGAACGGCATCTGCAGCTTGCAGACGTAACTCTGGAATTCCTTCCACTCAGTGCCAAGCTTGACGCCGTCCTTGGTGTAGCCCTCGATGAGATCGCCGACGGACACGACGAACGCTGGCTGCAAGAGATTGATCTGCTCGATGGCCTGCGAGAAGATGCGCGGCCGATGCCCGCCGGTGCGGTCGCTGACGACGACGAAGTTGAAAATGTCCGGCCCCTGGTTGAGCCGCAGATGCGTCCAGGGATTGCGTTCCTCGACACTGACTTGCACGGCGCCATCAGAAACGACCGGCTTCTGACCGCCCGAGAGCGCCACCGCGACAAGCATCCCCGTGACCGCCAACGCAAGCAGGAGTTTTTTCATGGTCATCCACCTCTGAAGGTTTTCGCAAGTCCGGTGACGTGATCTTACCTGCGGTGTCGGCGAGATGCAACTGCCTGACTCAGAATGTTGCGTCATGCAAACCGAGGGCGTTCCATCGTGAATTGTCAGCTCGTCATCACTTTCGTCGGCGTCGCAGCAGCTCGTCGGTGACCGTTCCGAGCAGCAGGGCGGCGCCGATGACGGCGAATTGCACCCCGTTGAGAGCGCGCGTGAAGTTACAGAGCGTCCACAGCAGCGGGAGGACGGCGGCGCCCAGCAGCATGCCGGCGACCGTCCCTTCGCCGCCGCGCAGGCTGCAGCCGCCCAGCACGGCGCCGGTGATGGCGTACAGCTCCAGCCATTGACCGGTGGTCGTCGGCGACGCGGTCTCGAGGTCCAGCATGGACAGGACGCCGCCGATGCCGGCAAGCAGCGAGCAGAGTATGTAG
>VGYC01000246.1 GCA_016873095.1 Planctomycetota bacterium
AAATCATCGTGAATAAGCTCGGCTAGTGAGGTGGCGGACAACATGAGGCGCAGCCATGACGGCCGGCGCGAAAGGAATATCTTCTGGTGTGGCGGGCTGTGTACGCTGGACAGTGGAACCGATTTCATACACGCTATTGCTGCAAAAAATGTCGGCTCGCAGCGACTCCCCTCGGGCAGTTTCACGGGCTGTAATCGAGTTTCGGGAGGGAACATCCGGTGATGAAATCAATCGGAGCGCTGGTCCTGGCCGGCGCGCTTTCTGCCATCGCATCAACGAGCGCTGTGGCGCAGAACCACGAGAAGCAGCTCGTCGTCTATGCCTCGCATCCGTCGGAAATGGTCGACTATTTCATCAAGGATTTCGGTGACAAGAACGGTGTGAAGGTGACGACCGTCAAGGCGGGTACAGGTGAACTTCTGAACCGTATCCGCGCCGAGCGTGGCCGGCCGGCGGGCGACATCATGTGGGGCGGGTTCTCCGATACCGGGTCTTCGACGCCGGATCTCTTCGATGTCTACCGCTCCCCGGGTTTGGCGAACGTCCAGCCGAAGATGATCGATCCTTCCGGCTACAACACGCCGTTCGGCGCCAGCACCATGGTTATCATGTACAACAAGAAGCTGGTTACAGCCGACCAGGCGCCGAAGACCTGGGCCGATCTGGCGAAGCCGGAATGGAAAGGAAAGGTGGTTCACGCCGATCCTTCCAAGGCCAGTTCGGCGCTGGGCGCACTCACGACGTGGCTGCAGATCTACGGCAAGGGTGAGCCGGCCTGGAAACTGGTCGAGGACATGACCCGCAACATGAACATCGTGCTGCGCTCGAGCCTCGTTTTTCAGCAGGTCGGGCGTGGTGAATACCCGGTTGGAGTGACCTACGAAGAAGGTGCTTTCAACTACGTGCTCGCTGGTACCGCCGGCATCGTGTACCCGGCTGACGGCACGTTGCTGCAGCCTGAGGGTATGTTCATTGTCAAAGGCGGACCAAATCCGCGTGCTGCCCGGCTGTTCGCCGACTACCTGCTGACAAGCGGCGCGCAGACGGATCTGGCGACGAAGTTTCCGGGGCGCCGACCGACGCTGAACGGCGTCACGACCCACGCCGAAATGCTGGCGCCCGACAAGTTCAAGGTGATCGAGTACGACGAAAATTGGGCAGCGCAGAACCGCAAGCAGATACTCGACCGGATGCAGCAGGTCATCATCCGCACGCAATAAACGCCCTCATTGCCGGCGGCGTTCCCCAGGCGATCCAAGCCTGAGGAGCAGCCGCCGGAGCGGCGCTGTACCTAAAGTTTTCTCCGAGGCGTGAAGATGACGTCGACGTCTGTCCGGATCGAGGCTGTCAGCAAGAGATTCGGTGAAGTCACGGCGGTCGACAGGGTCGATCTGTCGGTAGCCAAGGGCGAGTTCTTCACGCTGCTCGGATCGAGTGGCTGCGGCAAGACCACGCTGTTGCGTATCGTCGCGGGTTTCATGCCGCAAAGCGACGGGCGCATCCTGTTCGGTGACGCCTGTATCGACGCCGTTCCTGCCCATCGCCGGAATACGGGCATGGTGTTCCAGAACTACGCCATCTTTCCGCACCTGACGGTGGTGGAGAACATCGCCTACGGCCTGAGAGCGCGAGGGCTGGCGGCGGGCGAGATCAACGAGCGTGTCGGCCGGATGCTGGCGATGATGCGGCTCGAGCATCTCGGCCACCGCCGCCCGCGCGAGCTGTCCGGCGGCCAGCAGCAGCGTGTGGTGCTGGCGCGCGCCATCGTCATCGAGCCTGACGTCCTGCTGATGGACGAGCCGTTGTCTAATTTGGATACCGAGATGCGCGTCCATCTGCGTGGCGAGATCAGGGCGCTCCAGCGCCAGATCGGCATCACGACCCTCTACGTCACTCACGACCAGGAGGAAGCGCTCATGATGTCCGACCGGGTGGCGGTGATGAGCGGCGGCCGCGTGGAGCAGGTCGGGACGCCTGCCGAGATCTTTCACAGGCCGCGGACCCGCTTTGTTGCCGCTTTCATCGGCGAGACGAACTTCCTCCCGGCGACGCGCCTGGGCGCCGGCGGCAATGACACCGCGCTCTATGATGTCCCGGGGGGCGGGCGCCTTGCCGTCCCGTCGGGACAGGCGTCAGCTGCCGGCAGCCCGGCCGAGGTTGCGTTCCGCAGCCATGATCTGATCGTCGGTCCGGCAACGAATGGCTGGACTGCGACAGTCACCGATACGCAGTTCTATGGTGCAACGGTTCGTCTCGTTCTTGAGCTGGCTCCCAACGTCTTCGCGCAGGCCGCGCTGACAGGGGCGGCCGCCCAGACCCTGCCACCCCCCGGGAGCCGTGTGGGGCTGTCGCTGCACTCGCAATCGCCATGGATCTTTCCGGCCAAGCCGCAATGACGGGGCTGGCGTACACGGTGACTCCCAATTGGCTTTCCCGCCATCTCGGCTTCTGGCCGGTGGTGACGGCCCTTGCGTTCGTGGCGCTGGTCGCGCTTCTGGTGCTGCCCGTCATAAATATTGTCGGGCTCAGCCTGTCGGGCAAGGATGACCAGCCAGGCGTATTGGCCAACTACATTACGTTCTTCGCGGAGCGTTTCTATTATCAGACACTGATCAACAGCCTGATCGTCAGCTCTGCGGCGACGATACTGGCTGTGCTGCTGGGCGTGCCGGCGGCGTATTTCGCGACCCTCTACAACATCTGGGGGCGGGGCTTCGTGCGCGCGGCGGTCGTTTTAACCTTCGTCTCGCCCCCCTTCATCGGCTCCTATTCCTGGGTGATCCTTTTTGGTCGCAGTGGCCTGGTCACGGCGACATTGGCCGAGATCGGCATACCCCTGCCATCGATCTATGGTGCGCCCGGCATCGTCCTGGTGTTCACGCTCCAGTTCTTTCCTTTTGTATTCCTGATGGTGTCTTCCGGCCTCAAATCCATCGACCAGTCCATCGAGGATGCGGCCCGCAATCTGGGCAGTAGCGAGTTGAGCGTATTCTTCACGGTACTTCTGCCGCTGCTCGTGCCCTCGATCAGCGCCGGAGCGCTTCTGGTTTTCGTGGCTGCCTTCACCGATATCGGCACACCCATCATCATCGGCGAGCGGTTTCGTGTGCTGCCTGTGCTGATTTACGGCGAGTTCGTCAACGAATTTGGCGGCAGGCCAGTATTGGCCAGTACGCTGGCGGTTCTCCTGCTCGCGGTTACCACCGGCGCTCTCCTGGTACAGCGCTGGTACGCCGGGCGCCACGCCCACGGCACTGCGGCGATCCGTCCCCTGATGCAGCGGGAGCAGCCTCCGCTCAAGCGCCTTTTGGCCAGTGCCTACGTTCTTCTGCTGGTGGGCATGGCCCTGCTGCCGATCATCAACATCGTGATCTCGTCCTTCTTGAAGGCAAACGGACCCTTGCTGCTGTTCGAGCCGACGCTGGATAATTACATCCGCCTGCTTCGTACCGTTGCGGTGCCGCTGACAAATACCCTGCTCTATACGACCGCGGCGACAGTGCTGTGCGCCGTCGTGGGTACCGCTGTTGGCTATATCATCGTCCGCCGGCCGGGCCGCCTCGGCGGGCTTCTCGACGGCGTCGTCATGTTTTCCTACGCGGTGCCCGGCATCGTGCTCGGGGTCGGACTGATCGTCACCTACAACGAGCCGCCGCTGATACTGACCGGCACGGCGGCGATCCTGATCCTTGCTTTCTTCATTCGTCGTCTGCCGTTCTCCGTCCGCTCGGCCGTCAGCATGCTGCAGCAACTCTCCCGCGACACGGAGGACGCCTCCATCAATCTTGGGGCCGGGCCCGGACGCACCTTTTTGAGGATCACCGTTCCTCTGCTCGCCATGGCGATCCTTTCCGGCGTGCTGCTCACATGGTCGAATACCATTCGTGAGCTCAGCGCCACCCTGGTTCTGCAATCCGGCTCCACCATCACGCTGAGTGTCGAGATATTCACCGAGGTGGTGAACGCCAACTTCGGTACCGCTTCGGCGCTCGGGACGATACTGATCCTTCTGACATTCCTGCCGCTGGTGGTGCTCTTCCGCTTCCTCGGAAAGCAGGAGGACGCGCTGGTATGAAGCGCGCGGACGCCATCGCGGTGTTGGATGTCGGCAAGACGACCGCACGTGTAGTGGCGGTGACAGCGAGCGGCGAGATTGTTTTCAGCCGACGCCATTCCTGCAATGCGCAAAGCTCCGGCGGGCCTTATCCGCACCTGGACGTCGAGGGGACCTTCGACGCGTTGTGTGACGGACTTGCGACGATGGGACGGGAAGTGACCCCCCTGGGAGTGATGCCTGTTGCCCATGGTGCCGCAGCAGCTCTCCTGAACGAACATGAGCTCGCTCTTCCGGTCATGGACTACGAAGCCGAGCCGCCGGCCGATATCTCGGCTGCTTATGATGCCGAGGCCCCGGATTTCACGGAGACCTTATCGCCGCGTCTGCCTGCCGGGTTGAATCTGGGGCGACAGCTTGCCTGGATGCAGGCGTCGGCGCCTGGCCTCTTCGCTTCGGCCCGCACACTCGTGCCGTTTCCGCAGTTCTGGGCCTGGAAGCTGTGCGGTACGGCGGCAACTGAAGTCTCGTCGCTTGGTTGCCATACCGATCTTTGGGATCCCAGGGAGGGCCGCTATTCCAGCCTTGCCAGGCGGCGTGGCTGGGACCGGATATTTGCCCCGATGCATCCGGCAGGTGGCGTGGTTGGCACCGTTACCCCCGATCTCGCGCGTCGCCTGGGGCTGCCGCAGGGCTGTCCGGTGCATTGCGGTCTTCATGACAGTAATGCGGCGGCGTGGCGCTGCATCGGCTCTGGCGACGGCTCTGCCGCCGTGCTGTCAACGGGCACCTGGTTTGTCGCCTTGCGTCCCGGTGGCGTGGCTGACCGGTTGGATCCCGGTTGCGACATGCTGGCAAACGTGGCGCCTGATGGCACGCTGGTTCCCAGTATCCGTTTCATGGGTGGACGTGAGGCCGCCGCCATTGCAGAGCCCGATACGCTGTCGCGAGCGAGTGCTTCAGCCATGGGGACGGTGCTGGCGGCGGGGGCCATGGCGTTGCCGTGTTTTGCTACCGCTGGCGGGCCTTTCCGCGACCGCTCCGGAACGATCATCCGCGGTGACGGACTGGACATGGCGGGCCGTGCAGCGCTCGCGGTGGCTTATACGGCGCTGGTCAGCGACTGGTGTCTGGAGCGGTTAGGGGGCGGCAACACCGTATACGTTACTGGCCCGTTTGCCGGGCTTCCCTTGTTTGGCGCCGTCCTGGCAGCTCTTCGACCGGCAGCGCGTGTACTTGTCGATACGGCAGCGGATGGAACTCCCCTGGGAGCGGCGCTGCTGGCGCGTGGACGACGGGGAGGGGGCGAGGGATTTCAGATCGCCATCCCCTTCGACGATCCGCGTCTCGCTATCTATCGATCGGCGTGGCATCAGGCGGTGACCTCTCGATGAGCTCGAAGCCTGCCAGAATCAAGGACGTGGCTCGTCTGGCTGACGCATCGCCCGCCACGGTATCCCGCGTCCTGAACGCCAGCGGCCCCGTGGCTGAGGAGACGCGCTCGCGTATCGAGCGCGTGATCGCTTCGCTCGGCTACGTGCCGAGGTTTGCTGCCAGGCAGATGCGCGGCCGCTCGCACCGTGGCGATCATTGTCAATGACTTTCTCAACGCGTATTTCCACCAGCTCCTGGCAGAAATGGAGCCGCTCTTCCGCGAGGCGGGCATGACATTTCTCGTCGCGTCGCTGTCAGGGCAGGAGGATACGCTCCCGGGGCTGGTGCGCGGTCTGAAGCGGCGCGGTGTGAGCGGCGTCATCATGTCGCCATTGCAGTCAGTCGATGAGCTGGCGCCGGCTCTGCGTACCGAACTCGACGGCTATCCAGCCGTAATCCTTGACCAGACCGACACTACCGGCGGCGTTTGCAGTATCCGTTCGGACGGGCGGCAGGCGCTAACCACTGCCGTCCGATACCTGGCCAGTATCGGTCATCGCGATATCGGCTGTGTCGGTCCGTTGTCCAGTATCGGCGCCGGGCAGGATCGCATAGAGGGTTATCGGGAAGCGATGGCCGATATCGGGCTGCCTTGCAGGCCGGAGTGGCTTTTCGGTGCAGCCTATACCTTCGCCGGCGGGCAGGCGGCGGGCCGTGCGCTGCTGGCACTGGAGCGACGACCAACGGCCGTGGTCGCGGCCAGTGACTTGATGGCCCTGGGGCTCATGGCGGCGGCGATGCGGGGCGGCGTCAAAGTGCCTGAAGACCTCTCTGTGATGGGCTACGACAATCTATGGCTGAGCGAGGCCTTTAATCCGGCGTTGACGAATATTGCCCAGGACGTGCCCGCCATTGCGCGAGCAGCGCTCACGGCACTGCACGCTCAGCTCACGGGGCGACACCCGCCTTCCGCAATTGTTCCTACTCGGCTGATTGTCCGTGAATCGGCGTGCCCGTTGCCCGGAAAGGAAACGACACCGTGACTGACGCACTGGCCGAGCAGATCAGACGCCAGCAGAGTCGCGACGGTGCGATGCACGACGATGATTTCAACCATCTGGCCCGGCAGCTCGGTCGCCGTGGAGTTGATGTGGAAGCGGTGGTCGCGCGCCTCTCCGGCCTGCGTATCGCTGTGCCCAGCTGGGCCCTGGGAGCGGGGGGAACCCGTTTTGGCCGGTTTACGCAAGCCGGCGAGCCGCACAGCGTGGAACAGAAAGTGATGGATGTGGCGGCCATTGATTGCCTGACTCGCGCCAATGGCGAAATCAGCCTGCACATCCCCTGGGACCGGCCCGATGATCCCGCGGGTCTGAAGGAATGCCTGGCGGCCAGCGGCATTGTCTGCGGGCCGATCAATTCCAACACCTTTCAGGATGGCGAAGCGCCGAACGATGCCCGCGCCAGCTATCGCTACGGGTCAGTCAGCAATGTCTGGGAGGAGGCTCGGGCGCGCGCTGTCGATCATATGGTGGGGGTGATTGCGCTTGGCGAAGCCTTGGGCAGCCGGGCGCTCACCGTCTGGCTGGCGGACGGTACGAACCATCCGGGGCAGACGAGTTTTCGGGGAGCCCTGGATCGCACTATCGACAGCCTGTCCAGGGTCTATGCGGCTCTTCCGGAAGGGTGGTCGCTCTACACGGAGCACAAGCCGTTCGAGCCTGCCTTCTACAGCTCGGTCAACCCGGACTGGGGCACCAGCCTGCTGATCGCCCGCGAGCTGGGCCCACAGGCCCGATGCCTCGTTGACCTGGGACACCATCTTCCCAACACCAACATCGAGCAGGTGGTCGCCACGCTCCTGCATGAACGGAGGCTGGGCGGTTTTCATTTCAACGATTCAAAGTACGGCGACGATGACCTGACCACCGGTTCGATCCATCCTTTCCAGCTCTTCCTCATTTGCCATGAGCTGGTTGAGGCAGAGCGCGAGGGGCTCCTTGCGGGACACCCGCCGGATCTGATGATCGACGCCAGTCACAACGTAAAGGACCCCATGGAGGATATTCTCCAGTCCACGGAGGCAATTCTGGTTGCCTATGCCCAGGCGCTGATTCTCGAGACTGGCGTGTTGGCCGAAGCTCGCGCCCGTAACGATGCAACGCTGGCCCAGAATGCTCTGCAAGGTGCCTTTCGCAGCGACGTTCGGCCGCTTGTGTGCGAAGTGCGGCGCCGAAAGGGGGGCGCCCTGGATCCGTTGGCCGCGCTCCGTGCCGCCGGCTACCGGCATGAGACTGCACGGCAGCGCGGGTTTCGACGCGCAACGGGGTTATAGCCATGGCGACAATCGACGAAATCGTGGAAGACCGCTGGGACGTCAACCTGGCCAGGGCTCTGGCCGATGACCCGGTGGGTCTCCTGGTGTATCGCTCCAATCTCTTGGGCAGCGATCTGTGGATCACGAATTTTGCCGGGGGAAACACCAGCGGCAAGATAGTAGCCTCCGATCCGGTCACCGGGGACCCGGTTACTGTTCTTTGGGTCAAGGGATCAGGTGGTGACCTGGGTACGCTGACTCACGAAGGTCTGGCCCAGCTGCGTATGGACAGGCTGCTGGCGCTGCGTGCCCGCTATCGGGACTCCGGCGACGAGGATGCGATGGTCGCATTCTACGATCATTGTCTTTTTCACCCGAAGAGCCGCGCCCCCTCGATCGATACGCCGTTGCATGCATTGATCCCGGCGCGCCATGTCGACCACTTGCACCCTGACGCGGTCATCGCCATAGCCGCAGCCCGCGACGGCGAGACCATCACCCGTGAGGCCTTCGGCGGCAAGGTCGGCTGGCTGGGTTGGGTGCGGCCGGGCTTTGAGCTGGCGACGCGAATTGCCGATCTGGCGTCGGCCAATCCCGAACTTGTCGGCGTGATATTGGGCGGACACGGGATAATCTCCTGGGCCGATACGTCGGAGGCGTGCTATCGCCGCTCGATTGGTTTGATCAACCAGGCCGTGAGCTTTCTAGCGACCCGCAGAGGCCGTCCCCGTTTCGGTGGGCGGGTGCTGGCGGCAGCACCGACGCCCGCTGAGCGCCGTGCTATAGCGGCGGCGGCGCTTCCGGTATTGCGCGGGCTCGCGTCGCGCCAGACGCGGAAGATCGGGCGCTTTGTCGACAGTGACCAGATTCTGGACTTTGCTGCCTCCGCCGATTGTCAGCGTCTGTCGGCTCTTGGCACGAGCTGTCCCGATCATTTCCTGCGCACCAAAGTCACGCCTTTGTTGCTGCCATTCGAGCCCGAAGTTGGCGCCAAGGCGTTGGCAGACGGTTCGCGGCCCCTCTTCGATGTCTATGCCGATAGCCACGCCGCCTACTACAAGGCTCATGCACACGCCGGGTCGCCAGCCATGCGCGATCCTCAGCCGGTGGTTATCCTATGGCCGGGCATCGGCATGTTCACGTTCGCCAAGGATGCGGCAACCGCTCGTATCGCCGGCGAATACTTCATCAACGCCGTCAACGTCATGGAAGGGGCGGAGCGCCTTGGAGGCTACCAGGGGCTGCCGCCGGCAGACGCGTTTAGTATTGAATACTGGGCGCTCGAGGAAGCGAAGCTGAAGCGACTACCGCCTGAACGGCCGCTGGCTCGACGAGCGGCACTGGTCAGCGGCGCTGCCGGCGGCATTGGACTTGCCGTTGCCCGGCGTTTCCTGGCCGAAGGCGCTGCCGTGGCTCTGCTCGACGTCGATGCCACGAAGCTGGCCGAGACGACCCGCGAACTGGCCTCCCGGTTTGGGGCGGACAATGTCGCCCCCTTTGTCGCCGATCTGCGTGATCCGGCAGCCATCGAGGCAGCCATCGAAGGAGCAACCCTGGCTCTCGGCGGGTTGGATCTGCTGGTCAACAATGCCGGGCTGTCCATTGCGGGTGATGTCGATGTCTTCACGATTGACCAGTTTGACCTGATGCATGACGTGATGACGCGCGGTTCCCTGCTTCTGTCGCAGGCGTTTGTCCGTCGCCTGAAGGCGCAGGGGCTTGGCGGGGATATCCTTTATATCGCGAGCAAGAATGCCGTCGTCGCCGGTCCCAGCAACGTTGCCTATGGCAGCGTCAAAGCGGCGCAGGCTCATCAGGCCCGATTGCTTGCGGCGGAGCTCGGCCGTTTCGGTATCCGGGTCAACACTATCAATCCAGATGCGGTGATCCGCGGCTCCGGCATTTGGGCGGCGGGCTGGGCCGAGGATCGTGCCCGGGCCCATGGCGTCACGGTCGATAACCTGCCGAAGCACTACGCCCAGCGCACGCTGCTGTCGGTCGAGGTCCTGCCAGAGGATGTGGCAGACGCGGCTTTCTGTTTCGTTGGCGGCGCGCTTTCGAAAACCACG
The DNA here is from genome assembly GCA_016873095.1 of Planctomycetota bacterium. Classification (GTDB taxonomy): domain Bacteria; phylum Planctomycetota; class Planctomycetia; order Gemmatales; family Gemmataceae; genus VGYC01. The sequence continues at coordinate 9,812 of VGYC01000246.1, forward strand.
GGCGCCATGCTTCCCGTCGACGGCGGTATCCCGGCTGCCTTCCCACGTTAAAGGAGCGCGCCAGAAGCACCGGGCAAGGTTGTAGACAGTCAGAGCTAGGGCGGGTTCAAGGGATTGATTGATTTTTGATTGTTTTCAAACCTTCGTGGCGCAATCAGGTTGTTGTCAGGGGGAGCGGCCATGATGCAGTCAAAAGTCGGCTCTGTTGCAAATAGCGGCGTGACTGCAGAGTTGTTCACCCGCCCTCAAGATCAGGCAGCATAAATGCCGAACTGCCGCTCGATCAGACGCACCTCTCCCATGATGCCGCCGCCATATTGCCAGAAGGCGGCTTGGCCCTTCTTCAGCGCTCGCATCACCT
>VGYC01000247.1 GCA_016873095.1 Planctomycetota bacterium
CCGTTGTACCCGCCGTCAACGGCGGGCCTAAACCGCTTCGCGGAAAGCCCCGTGGAACGGGGCTGTGAGACACTGCCAAGCGCAACAAATCCGGGATGACGGAACGCCTGGTTTTTCATCAGCCCAGCCTCGCCCTCCCGAATACACCATCAAGCCAGGCTAGTCCACAAACGCGAACTCGTTTGCCAGCAGCAGTGCCTGTGCGTAGCGCTGCCAGACAGCGTCGCTGTGATTCTCGGCGGCGAGGTATTCGCGGGCCAGCGCTTGCTCAGCGGCCAGCGGCATCCGGCCATAGAGCAGGCGATGCAGCCGTTCCACCTTGCGGGCCGCGATTTTCTCGCCGGCGATCTCCGGGCGGCGTAGCAGATTGCGCGAACATTCCTGCACGAGGGCGTTGTTCATGAGGAACAGCGCTTGCTGCGGCACCGTGGTCACGTCGCGCTGCGGGCTGGTGGCGTCCGGGTTCGGGAAATCGAAGGTGCGGAACAGGCCCGGCAAGTTCAAGCGGTCGAGGTGTCCGTAAAGCGTGCGGCGGGTGGAGGCCGGCGCGGTGATGTCGCCCACGGATGGCCCGCCGACTTTTGGATCAAGCCGAGCGGCCGTCGCCAGCATGGCGTCGCGCAGGGACTCGAAATCGAGCCGGCGGCGCGGCATCCGCCACAGCAGGCGATTCTCCGGATCGGCGGCCTGAGCGTCGGCACGCTCGTCGCTCTTCTGCTGATACGTCCTCGAGAGCATCAGGAGCCGGTGCAACTTCTTCAGCGACCAGTTGCTGTCCATGAAGCAAGTCGCCAGGTGATCGAGCAGTTCCGGATGGCTGGGCGGGTCGCTGCGCAGGCCGAAGTCGCTGGGAGTCCGCACCAGTCCCGTGCCGAAATGCCCGAGCCAGACGCGATTGACAATGACGCGGGCAGTGAGCGGATTATCGCGGCTGGCGATGGCCTGAGCCAGTTCGAGCCGGCCGCTGCCGTTCTTGAAAGGTCGTGCCTGGCCATCGGCGAGGAAGCTGACGAAGCGCCGCGGCACCGTCTCTCCCAGGTTGGTGGGATTGCCGCGGATGAAGACGCGCGCCTGCCGGGGGGAGGGCAGGTCTTCCAGCACCATGGCCCGCGGCGGCGCTCCCGGCCCGGTCGCCCGCCACTTCTCGACTTCCTTCCGCAAGTTCTGGAAGACACCTTGCGATGCCCGATCGGGCAGCAGCTGCAGATCGTTGAACGTGCCGGGTTTCAGGTCGGGGGCTGCGTCGCTGCCATGAAAGATCTTGTGCAAGGCCAGCTTGTCCGGATCGGTCAGGCGCTTGCCCGCCTTTTTCAACGTCTGCCATTCCTGCTCGACGGCGTTGAGCGTCTCGCCATAACGCTGGGCAACCTCCTTCATGGATGCCGGCGGTTTGGCGAGCAAATCCCTCGCGATGATCGGATTGACGTCCTTCCTTGTTGCCAGGCTGGCGGTGATGGCGGGCGCCCTGGCCGCGAACTCCTTCTTCGGCAGATCGCTGTACAGGCTCCACGGGATGAAGACCGGGTTGCTGGTCTGCCGGTAGCGTTCGATGAATGCCTTCCAGCGCTGGCTCATGGTGGGATTCAGGTCCTTGCCGTCGGCGATGAGCATGAACTCCTCGGAGCCGGGCTGGCCGCGCAGGGCATGGGCGGCGAGCAGGTAATCGGCGGCGCGCACGCGCGCGGTCCGGGCCAGGTCGTTCATACGCCCGTCGATGAAATCCTGCAGCTTCTTCTCGCGGGTCTTCAGCTCCTTGTCGAACTTGAGATAAACATCGGTCGCGGGCGGCGGCTCGAACAGCGGCGGCACCTCCGGGTCCAGGCAGCTCGCGAACACGCCGTAAAGCGCGTAATAGTCCTTCGCACTCACCGGGTCGTACTTGTGTTCGTGGCAGCGGGCACAGGACACGGTCAAGCCCATCAGGCCGCGCGTGACGACGTCGATGCGGTCGTCGATGATGTCGTGCTGGTTGTTCATGAAGCGCCCGCCGAGCGTGACGAAGCCGAGGGCCGCCAGCGCGCGGCGATCGCTCGCCTTGCCCACCAGAAAATCGGCGGCAAGCTGCTCGCGAATGAACTGATCAAAAGGCAGATCGTCGTTGAACGCACGGATGACATAATCGCGGTAGGTGTAGGCCCAGGTGAAGCTCGAGTCCTGAAAGAAGACGTAGCCCTTGGTGTCGGCATAGCGTGCCACATCGAGCCAGTGCCGGCCCCAGCGCTCGCCATAATGCGGCGACGACAGCAGGCGCTCCACCACGCGGGCAAAGGCGTCGGCGGAGTTATCGGCAAGAAAGTCGTCGATCTCCTTCGGCGTCGGCGGCAGGCCGATGAGGTCGAAGGTTGCGCGGCGCAGCAACGTGATGCGGTCGGCAGCGGGCGACGGTGACAGCCCCTTGTCTTCCAGCCGCGCCAGGACGAAGCGGTCAACGGAGTTGGCCGGCCAGTCCGCCTTCTTGACCGCGGGCGTCGGCGGATTGCCGATCGGTTGAAACGCCCAGTGCCGCTTCCAGGCGTCGCGCATCGTGGTCTTCGCGGGGTTCTTGTCCGCCGGCCAGGGGGCGCCCATCTTGATCCAGACCGAAAGCGCCTCGATGCTGGCCTGCGGCAACTTGCGGTCCGGCGGCATCTTGATCGGCCCATCGTGGCGCAGGACCTGCACGAGCAGGCTGTCGCCCGGCTTGCCGGGAACCAGCGCCGGCCCGGTATCTCCCCCCTCGATGACGGCCGCCCGAGAATCCAGCCGTAACCCGCCCTTCTGCTTTTTCGGGCCATGGCACTTGAAGCAGTGCTCGACGAGAACAGGCCGCACCCGGGCCTCGAAGAAATCGGCGTCGCGTGCGCTGACGGCCGGCTGTGCGGCGGCGCTGGACGCGATCATCAGGCACGCGGCAATGTTCATCGAGAAGCCTCCGCATCCACTCGTAGTCGGCATTCTATCATATTGCGTTGCCCGAAACACGGGCCCGGTCGGCTCACGCCTGGCCGCCAAGCGAGTTCTTCAGGGCAACGGAATGCCGAATCATGGGCAAGCCTTCGCTCAAAGTCACGAGTGGAACAGCACGTCGAAAACGCTGATGTCGTGCCCAACCAGCCCGAGTCCTGATCTTCGCGAAATCCGCCGCGGTTTGTATGCCCGGGCACGCGATTCGCTGTCTCGCCTTGTACCAGCGTGCCGTCCCTCGAAGCAACGAGTTCAAAATGAGAACACTCCTCGCATGTTCAGCGGCTGGCGTGGCGCTTGCCGTCCTTGGTCTGCCCTCGAGCGGTGGGATCCTGGGACAGGAGAGATCCAGCCGAGATCCAGAGGTGCTGACGCGCGGCCCGATCCATGAAGCGTTTGCGCAGCCGGTAATACGCCGGCCCGGTTCGCCGCCCGTGGTCCCGCGCAGGCCGCCCGAGCCGGTTCCCGAACTGCCGCCCGAGCAAAAGCCGGCTGGCGCCGACGTTCAATGGATACCCGGTTACTGGGCCTGGGAAGACGAACGCGAGGATTTCGTGTGGGTGAGCGGCCTGTGGCGCGATGAGCCGCCTGGCCGGCGCTGGGTGCCCGGCTACTGGCATCAAACTGATGAGGGCTGGGCCTGGGTTCCCGGTTACTGGGGCCCCGACGACCAGACGGAAGTGCCGCTGTACCCAGTTCCACCGGACCCGATTCCCGAAGCGGTAGCGCCTGCGCCGGCCGAAGACAGCTACTATGTGCCAGGTTGCTGGGTGTTCCAGAGGCAGCAGTACTGGTGGCGGCCCGGCTTCTGGCTCGGTTACCGTCCGGGCTGGGTGTGGACGCCGGCCCGCTACTTCTTGACTCCGGCAGGCTACGTCTTCAACGACGGCTTCTGGGATCATGATTTCCATCGCCGCGGATTGCTGTTTGCGCCGGCGCTGATTGGGCCGCAACTGCTGGCGCAGCCGGGCTTTTCCTATCGTCCCAGCTATGCGCTGTATGGCGACTTCCTGCTGGGCTCGCTATTCACCCGCGTGGCCGGCGGCCGGTATTACTTCGGCGATTACTACCGCCCCGGCTACGCGGCCCAGGGATTCGTCCCGTGGATCGACTATCGCATCGGCGATCGCTTCCAGGACCCGATTTACAGTTACTATCGCTGGCAAAACCGCAACGAACCGCGCTGGGACAACCAGCTGCGCTCGGTCTATGCCGGACGGCGCGATGGCAAGCTCCCGGTCCCCCCGCGGACGCTCTCGCAGCAGAAGCAGGTCGTCGGCGGCAACGCCATCAAGATCGGCGCCCCGGTCAATCAGTGGCGCGGCGGCAACATCAAGCTGCAGCAGGTCACCAACGTCCAGATAGCCGATCATCGCAGGGAGGCGAACCAGTTTCGACTCATGAGCCAGAACCGCCGCGAATCGGAGACGCGGGCCCAGGCCGCCGCGACCGGAACGGCGCCGATTTCCATCAAGGTTGACGCGCCCAAGGGCAAGACCCGTCGGACGACGGCCAAGCCGCCGCCGGCACCGACGATGCCGAAATTTCAGGGCAAGCCCGTGCCGCCACAGTTCAAGGGCTAGCCCGGCAATGGCGGAGGAAAGGGCGGCGGTAAAGGCGGTGGCGGCAAAGGTGCAGGAGGCAAGGGTGGCGGCGGCGGTAAAGGCGGCGGTGGCAAGGGTAGCGGTGGCAAGGGTGGCAGCGTCAAGAGCGATGCCGGCACCCATCACCCTCTGATCGTCTTTGCAACGGCACTGCCGGCACACGCATGGGCCGGGGCCGGCATGTCAGTTTCTCGGCTGCCCAGGAACGAGCAAGATCGGAAACTGCGCGGCCAGGTCGTGTCTGCCAATCGGCCGCAACGGCACGAAGCCGACGCGAGCTAGCCGCGCCGAGCGCAGGGCACATTCCTTCTCCAGCAGGTAGTAGCGATTGTAGTCCTCGCGCAGGCGATTCAGCGGGCCGAGATCGAGCGAATCCAGGAACTTTGTCCAGCGGCGATTGAAGCGTTCGATGCTGTCAACCAGCGCGGCACGGGCCCGCTGCGACTGGCGCTGGCCGTTCGTCGCCCCGGCCGCCGACAACGGGACCCCGAGCGCCGCGGCCAGCTCGCAAAGCTCTTCGTCAGTATTCCCGGAAGTGCACAGGTGCTGCACGCGCAAGCGCACGACCTCGAGCCATTCCTCGCGCTGGGCCCGACAGCGCTCGAGAAGTTCCGCGTGCGCTTCCTCGACCCGGCGGGCTCGGCGGGCGAAAGCCGGCACGTCGTAATGCGCCACAATCTGCTTGAAGAGCTGGTCCGGCTGGCCGACATGGCTGCTGAATTCACTCACCGGTTCACCATTCGCGGGCGGGCGGCGACGAGAGGTCGTGCGGCCCCTCCGTGCGCGGAACCCGGGGCGCCGCCTGAGGTGCCTGACTATTCGAGGCGGTGCACAGCGTGCGTAAAGCGTCGAGGAAGTTGCGCTCGAGCAGATGGCCGAGCGTCAGGTACATGCGTGAGTCCTCGTCGTGGCGCAGCGCATGCGCCTCCTGGGCGTGGCGCAGGATCTCGTCGGCGCGGCCGGCGCCGACGGCGGCGCGGCACCCGGCAAGCAGCTGGTGCCGCCGCCCCTCCAGCGACCAGAGCAACGACAGGTCGGCCCGGCAGCGACGGCACGTGGCCGGCGCGGCGTTGTCGGCCCGGCACACCGGGCAGCGCAGCGTCATACTTCTTCCAGATAGAACAGGATATCGCTCAGTTCGTTGCAGGCGCTGGTCACGTCGTTCCACTTGCGATCGGTGAGGGCCGTCCGCAGCTGCTCCATCAGGCGATCAACTTCCTCCTTGTCCTCGGCGTTGAGATTGCCGACGAGACGTTCGGCCTTTTCGAGAAGGGCGCGGGCCTGCACGGTTTCGCGCTGCCCCTCGCGCGGGCCGGCGACCAGTTCGGGCGCTTCACGGCTCGGCGGCGCATCGTCGGACCATTCATCGGCAGGGTAGTCCGCCTCGGGGCGCTCGACGTTGTTCCAGAGCCGGTCAAGCCGCTGCCGGGCCACATCGCGCTCCTCGCGCTCGAACTTGGCGAGGGCGTTCTCGATGGTGATTTGCTTTTGCAGGCCGGTGGCGCGCTCCCGAGCCGAGACCTTCAGGATGCCATCGAGAGTCAGGTCAAGCTGCACGACCAGGGGATTACCGGCGGCCACCTTCGACAGCCCCGAGATCGTGAACTTGCCCACCTGGTAATTCTGCCGCACGTCCTCGCGCTCGCCCTGGTAGACATCGATTTCCACCGCGTCCTGGTTGTCGTGGACCGTGTGAAAAATCTCGCTCTGCGAGGCGGGCAGCGGCGTGTTGCGCTTCAAGATGGGAGCGAATCGGAACGGGAAGTCGAAGCCCTGCAACAGGTCGAGGCACTTGATGCCCATGGAGTGGGGCGTGATATCGACGAGCACCGGGCCCACGCTGGCGCCACCCATCATGGCCGCCTGGATGCCGGCGCCCATGGCGACGCACAGGTCCGGATTGACCTCTTGATGCGTCGGCTGGCCCAGTCGCTCTTCGAGCAGCCGCGAGATCAACGGCGTGCGCGTGCTGCCGCCGACCAGGACGACCTTGTTGATGGCCGAGCCGACGACGCGTGAATCATCGAGGGCACGCTGCACGCAGTCCATCGTCCGGTCCAGCATCGGCCGGATCATCGCCTCGTACTCCTCGCGGCTGATCTCGACATTGAGATGCAACGCCTGGCCGTTCTTCTCGGCAATGAACTCCTCCTCGATGCGTGCGAAGGGATGGTAGGACAGCTGCCGCTTGGCCGCCTCGACGGCCCGCAGGACGCGAGCGCGCGACGCCAGGTTGCCGGACAGGTCCACATCGTGCTCCGTCTTGAATTTATCCACGACGTGCTTGAGCAACAGGTCGTCGAAGTCGTCGCCGCCCAGGGCGGTGTCGCCATGGCTGGCGAGTACCTCGATGACACCCTCCTGCGACTGGACAATGGACACGTCAAACGTGCCGCCGCCGAGATCATAGACCAGAACGCGTTGCAGCTCACGCTGGCTCGGGTCGTAGGTGAGCGACGCGGCCGTCGGCTCGTTGAGGATGCGGACCACTTCCAGGTCGGCCAGTTCACCGGCCTCGCGCGTCGCCTGGCGCTGGGCGTCGTTGAAGTATGCCGGCACGGTGATGACGGCCTTGCGGACCGGCACGCCCAGCTGCGCGCTGGCCCGATCGCGCAGCGCCCGCAGGATCATCGCGGAGATCTCCTGCGGGCGAAACTCCTGATCGCCCAGCCGGATCTTCACGTCCTGCCCCATCTTGCGCTTGATCGACTTGATGGTCCGCTCGGGAGCGAGCACCCACTGGTTGCGGGCCGCCTTGCCCACCAGCAGCCGGCCGTCCTCGGAAAGACCCACGAACGAGGGCAAGATCGGATCGCCGTCCTCGGCAAACACGTGCGGCTGCCCGTCACGCACCACGGCCACTTCGCTATTCGTCGTGCCAAGGTCGATGCCCAGAATGGGTTCGGACATGCGGTCCTCCTTGAAGGAGAGAAATCCTTTGGTGAGAGTGTATGAAGTGCCGAGAAGGCGGGAATAGGCAATCGGCACTCCCCAACGACTGGCATAGGTTGCTTGTACCCAGTGCCCGAGTAAAACCAGAGTAGTTCGCACGAGCCCTGGGGCCGGGCGGGCACCTGACGGTCGCTGCTCGTAGATCGAAACCCATTCTCTCAGGACGTACGCCATGAGACGCACCTTGACCGCCGTGGGACTTGCATCGTTGCTGGCATTCGCACCCTGGTGCATCCGGGCAGACGAACCCGTCCCGGAACTGATGAAGCGCGACGTCTCGCACGCCGGCATCGAGTACCTGAAAAAACTACGCAAGAACCGGACGCCCTTCGGCGAAAGGGAGTTCAATCTCGAGGCGCTGCGGGCCGGCATGGGATCACGACGGCTGCCCACGATCAAGGACGTGAAGCTCATCAAGGTCAAGATCGACGACATGCCCTGCGAATGGGTCGTGGCGGCCGGCGCGGATGCCGATGTGCGGCTGCTGTACATCCACGGCGGCGGTTTTGTCTCCGGATCGGGCGCCTACTATCTCGCGCTGGCGGCGCACATCTCGAAGGCGGCCGGATGTGCCGTGCTGCTCCCCGACTATCGGCTGGCGCCCGAGCACCGCTTTCCCGCCGGTCTCGACGACTGCGTCCGCGCTCACGAATGGATGAGAGCGAACGGACCGGCCGGCGCTTCACCCGCGCGCGCCACGTTCGTTGCCGGGGACTCGGCCGGCGGCAACCTCACGCTGGCGACGCTGCTGGCGCTGCGCGACCGCCGCCGACCGCTGCCGGCGGCTGGAATCGCCCTGTCGCCGACGACGGATTTCACGCTGGCCAGCGCGTCCCTGAAGACGGCCAGCGATCCCATCATCAGCGCCAGGACCATGCCGGTGTTCCGGGACCATTATCTGGGCAAGGGCGATCCGCGCAACCCGCTGGCCTCGCCCGTGTTTGGCGACTACCGCGGTCTGCCGCCGCTGCTGATCCAGGCGGGCGAGCACGAGATGCTCCGCGACGACAGCATCCGCGTGGCCAGGAAAGCGCGCCTGGACGGCATCCCGGTGAAGCTCGAAGTCTGGCCCGGCATGTTCCATGTCTTCCAGTCGCATGAGCCGCTGCTTCCCGAGGCCAGGGAAGCCATCGCGCACATGGCCGCCTTCATGCGCGCATCGTTGCCGGCAACGGACATCGGCGCGCGCCGTGAGCTGTTCGTGGACCGCCATCTCATCGACCGGTTCGCGGGCAAGGCGGTGCTGCGTCTGCATCATCCGACACCGCGGGAGATCGCCTTCAAGTTCGATCAGCCCTGGGAGGGCAACGCCAGCGGCTATGCGACCGTCTTCCAGGACGGCCCGATCTACCGGATGTACTACCGTGGCCATCGCTACATCATCGACAAGCCGCCGTTGCGGCAAGCGCAGTCGGAAGTCGTGTGCTATGCCGAGAGTCGCGACGGCATACACTGGGTACGGCCGGACCTCGGCCTGTTCGACTGGCCGGCGACCCGGGACAACAGCGGCAACAAGAAGAACAACATCATCTGGCGTGGCAGTCCGGAGACGCACAACTTCGCGCCCTTCAAGGACACCAACCCGGCCTGTCCGCCGGATCAGCGCTACAAGGCCATCGGCGGGACGGTCACCAGCAAGGGCTTGCTCACATTCAAATCGGCGGACGGCATTCGCTGGTCGAGGCTCAGCGACAAGCCGGTCGTCACGCAAGGCGCGTTCGACTCGCACAACACGGCCTTCTGGGACGCCGCGCGCGGCCGCTACGTGATGTACGTTCGCTTTTTCAGCGACGGCGAGTTCAAGGGCCTGCGCTCGATCGGCGTCTGCTACTCAAAGGACTTTCACACGTGGTCCGACCCGGTTGGCCTGAGCTATCCGCAGTCGCCGCCGCAGCAGATGTACACGAATCAGGTGGCTCCGTATTTTCGCGCGCCCCATGTGCTGTTCGGCTTCCCGACCCGCTACGTCGCACGCACGCTCACCAGGCACGTCCAGCAACTCGATCCCGTCCCTCTGCGCAAGCTGCTGCTTGCCGCCGACGAGCGCGTCGGGACCGATTTGACCGACGGCGTCTTCATGTCGAGTCGTGACGGTCGGGTCTTTCATCGCTGGGACGAGGCATTCCTGCGCCCCGGGCCGCAAGCCGAAGGACGCTGGGTCTACGGCGACAACTACCAGAGCTATGGCCTGTTCGAGACCAGGGTAACCGGTCACGGGTCGATATAGCTCGGAATCGTGGTTTCGGGTACTGTTGCGGTTGGCATGGATGCTCCACCGACAGTATCGGCAGAAGTGTTGGCATCGCTGCCGCCTGAAGTCCTTGCTTTGATCAAGTGGCAGGCGGAGCAGATTCGCGTGCTGACCGCGCGCGTGGCGGAACTCGAAGCCAAGCTCGGCAAGAATCCCAGCAACTCGTCGAAGCCGCCATCGACCACGCATCCGCATTACAAGAAGCCAGCAGCCAAGCCCAAATCGGGAC
>VGYC01000248.1 GCA_016873095.1 Planctomycetota bacterium
TCGCTGGGCCACGGTCAGGTTCGACTGTCTCGGCATGAGCTTGACTCCTTCGGGCTCGGTGACCATAGTCTATCCGCACCGCCCAAAGACTCACACACGCCGATTCCCAGGAACCCTTAGCAATACAATTCCAGTCGTCTTGAGATATGCAGCAAACCGTCGCAGTTGATGGGCATACTGCCTGACCGTGTTATCGCGCAGCCCACGTTCTTCGCAAAGATAGTCGAAGAATCCAGGCGCCGCCTCGACAAAAGGGCGGCGTGGCTTGTGCGGACGTCCCCGCCCTCGGAAATCTTTGATCACCAGGGACAACATCTGTTCAACCGGGGCGCGCACGTCTTTGGCAATCTTGTGGCGTGCCAAGGCAGAATGGTGCGATCCGGCGCGTTCGGCCAGCCAGGCCGTAACAAAGGTCTCGATGTGCCGCGGCAAGGCCGCGGTAACATGCGTGGGGTTGGTTGTGCTCTGCTTTGGTTCTTTCGTGGCCAACTTCGAATCCGTCGAGCCCGGCCTCATCATGACCATGAAACTCATGGACGCTGCTGCCTCAATGGCCACCATCGAAAGGATCGTTGCCGCCGTGCATGGACAACATGTGCCGGAATCGAAGTTTGCCAGGGCTCGGCTAACGTTGCAAACGCTCTCGCGCAAGGAGGCATCCCTCTGGCAATTGTCGGCGGCTTGGCGGCAATCCATCATGGCTATGAGCGCTTTACGCTGTTGGTACCGATGGACCCGAAGAGCAGTTTCCTTGGCCTGTGCCGTGGTCGTGGTGTTCGTCGTGTTCGGGCTCGAGCTATTGCCGATGCGCGTCTTTGCCTTGTCCAGGATGAGCGATCCCGCGATGCCGGTGAACTCACTGATGCTCGCGGCAACCGCTGAGGGCGCGCCGCTGAAATTCACCGTGATCGACTGTCCGGATGTCAGCGCCGTGGTCAACCGGCTCGAAAAGATAACCGTCCGCATGAGCGGACTGCCGGCAGAAGTGCTAATGTTGACATCGACGGTGTAGGTGTTGCCGGCGCTATCGGTGACCGAGCTGACGGCGCTGCCGCTGCTCAGCGCCAGGCGAATTTCGGGAGGGCGAGGCTCCTGCCGAGCCGTGAAGCGACAAGAAGCAAGCGGGTTCACGGCTCGGCAGGAGCCTCGCCCTCCCGTCACTGAACACTGCTCACGGACTTACGAAACAATCATCTAGTGTTCACCATGACACCTGATAGACTTTAGCAGCGAAAAAAGTGACAAGCCAAAAGAAAAACACGCTAGCAACCATTATTCTTTCCTGACAATTTGACTGATTTACATTCAAAGACTAGTGTGTTTTAGTTGAAGTTTTCATCATTTTTGATGAGGTCTGCCATGGTTTGGCGTGGCGAACCACGTCGTGGGATCGCTGCTGTTGAGATGGCCATCGTCCTGCCGGTTGTGCTCCTGCTACTCGTTGGCATCTGGGAAGTGGGCCGGCTGGTGGAAGTGCAGCAGTTGCTGACCAACGCGGCGCGTGAGGGCGGCCGGCAAGCCTCTACCGGCGTTAAGTCGTCGTCAGAGGTCACGGACGTCGTGGTCCGCTACCTGCAGCAGAACGGTATCAAGTCCGTTGCCGCCAGCGATGTTTCGGTTACCAACATTACCAGCGGCTCCCGGCCGGAACCCAACGCCGCCAACCAGCTCGACCAGTTCCGCGTGTCCGTCTCCATCCCTTTTGACAGCGTTCGCTGGGTGCTGCTCAGTCAGGTCAGCAGCGTCAAGACATTGACGGCGTCGTCGGAGTGGTATTCGATGCGCGATATTCCCATCACCGTGGATGCAAATATTCCCTTGCAATGACGGGATCCAATCCGGTCCGAGGCCAAGCATGATTGCCAGGAAGATCACGAGTCAGCGGCGCGGAGTGCACGCGGTGGAGTTCGCGTTTGTGGCGCTGATCTTCTTCATGTTTCTCTTCGGTGTCCTGGAATACGGCCGCCTCGTCTTCACCCGGCAGGTGATTTTCAACGCTGCTCGCGAGGGGGCTCGTTATGCCGTCGTCAATTTGACTGATTCGACGATCGTGAGCGACACACAGGCCTATGTCAAGACGCGGATGGCAGGCGAGGATGCAAATCTCAAGAACTACTCATGCCAGGTGTACATGGCGGACAACAACGGCCAAAACATCGGCGCGGCTGGGAATGCCGCCTTCGGGCAATACGTGGCGGTACAGGTCGATGCCGACTATCAGCCGATGCTGCCGTCGCTGCTCTTCATGGGCAAGACCCTCAAACTGAGCAGCAAGGCGTTGATGTACAGCGAAGCAAACTGAGCTCAGCAGAGAACAGGGAGTGGGACCATGATGCAGCATCCACAGCGAGGACGGCGTCGGGGCGCCATTGTTCCCCTGGTGGCCATCAGTCTGGTGGGGTTGGTGGGCCTGACGGCGCTGGCCATCGACATCGGCATGATTGCCGTGGCTCGGAGCCAGTGCCAGAATGCGGCGGATACGGCCGCCACGGCCGGCTGTCGCACCATCAACGGCAATTCCACGGTCAACTACAACTTCGCCAACATGCCGGCCCAGGCCATCACCGCCGCCGCTGCCAACAAGATTCTCGGACAGTCTGTCCAGGGAGACGCAGGCAATTACACCACCAGCGGCGACGGACAATCCTTCTCGACCGGCCAGGTAAAGATCGACTCCGGCATCTACTACTACGTCTACGACGACAACAATTCGAAGAACGAGGGCTTCAAGCTGCAGATTCCCAGGACGAACACGTCCGAGCCATACAGCGCCGTGCGCGCCACCGTGACCAACACCAGCGGCCTAGCGTTTGCCCGCGTTTTTGGCTCGACAACCTTCAACACCAGCGCGACGGCGACTTCCGTTCACCGGCCACGTGATGTTATCATCGTCATGGACCTGTCCGGCTCGATGCGCTTTCAGAGCTTGCCGGGGATCAACGTCAATTCCGGCACCGCCAATCCATCATCCAGAAGCCGGCCGCGCACGGTGTCCCTCAACCCGGAAAGCGTCTATCCGACCTTCGGTCATTACTCGGACACTTCAGCGGCAGCCCTGTCCGGGAGTTCAAGCTATTCGACCGGCGCGGAAATGGTCGATCCAGCCAATATCTCGACGACGACGAACTCCGGTCCACCGATCATCGCCGATTTTTATCAGAACGCATCGGGCGTGGCCCCCGGTTCCGGCAACGGCGCCTTTTCGCGAGCCGCGGATAGCCTGGCCTCGACGCCGGGTGGCGACACCTATTTGAAGACGACCAACAACACCGGCGCGTCCGTCGGCAAGACCGCCAACGACATCGTCAGCGGCACGGACAAGGACCTGAAGTTCGAACGCAACGGCTACGGAGAATATGGCGTGACCTTTAACGGTTACACGCAAGGCCCCGGATACTGGGGCAAGACCTTCTTCATCTGGCCCCCCGACCCGCGCGGCTCGACGCTGGATCCAACCAACGCCGCCAATCACGCCGACAACGGCGCCAGGGACTGGCGGCAGCGCTTCTTCTTCAAGTACAACACCGCCACGAACACGCTGGGCTGGCTGGATCATACGAACCTGCTCTTCAGCAGCAGCGGTTCGCCAGCGACGAACAGTAACACCACACCCACGCCCATCATTCGCCTGCCGAACTCGAGCAAGAACATCACGGAGAACGGCGCCAGCGTCAGCTACCGCTACCGCATCAACTATGCCGCCATCCTGTACTGGTTGCGCAACGAGAATCCCAAGCCGTTCCCGACGCAGCTTCGGGCCGGCCGCATCAAGTACTACAACGCCATCCCCGACCCCAGCGATACCACCCTCAACAATCGCTGGTGGACCACGGCCACGCTCAGCGACAGCAACGAGCGCTTCTGGAAGGACTACATCGATTTCGTCCTCGGCTTGCAGGGGACCGGCGCGGGCACGTATGCCAATGTCAACACCGATCCGGACGGCAACAATCTCTCGGACGTCCCGCTCTCGGCACTGATCGGCAATGGGGACTATTTCCCGTGGGGTACCGTGCAGGTGTCGGCCAAGCCGGACCGCTACGGCAACGCCCTGATCAACAAGAGCGGCGGCTACGCCATCGGGACCACGACCATCAACCTCGACACCGCCGTCGGCTTTTCGCTTCCCGAAAACAACTCGTATGTCCGATTCGCGAGCCATCCGCATTACCCTTACAAGGTGACCAACTCCAATGTCACCAGCATCACGCTCGACACGGGTCTGATCGCTGCGATCGCCAACAACGAGGTGGTCAGCTTTCACGCGACGCCCAGGTCAACCGACTACAACGACAATCCGTACCGGCCGCGACATCAGTTCTGGTTCGGGCCGATGACGTTCGTCGACTACCTCGGCAACTACAACACACAGCGCTTCTGGTGGCCGGGCAACGTTCACGAAGCTCAGTGCTGGGCCTGCAAGGTCGGCGTGCAAGCAGCCATCGACGACATCAAGAACAATCATCCCAGTGATTTCCTGGCGCTGGCGTTCTTCAGCAATCCGCTCAATTCGCAGACGGACAAGTCGGGGCAATACAATCGCACCGTGGTCCCGCTTGGCCGCGATTACCAGAAGCTCAAGGACTCCTTGTGGTTCCCGCCATCAACCGTGGTGGGTACGGCGACCGAGATCACGCCTTATGACGATGACTTCGAACAAGTGCCGCGCGCCAAGGGAGGGACAGCCCCCGGCATGGGCTTCATGCTTGCCTACAACGTGCTCAGCAACTCGACGAGCAATCTGCGACTGTATGCCCAGCCGCAACCCCAGTATCGAGGCGGCACCGGCGGCTTGGGGCGCAAAGGCGCCAGCCGCATCGTCATCTTCGAGACGGATGGCGCTCCCAACACGCGCGCTTATGCCACCCTCAGCGGTTCCGGCGGCGATGCGTACTACCAGGTACGCATCAAGTATCCGAACAAGTACAGCGATTCGGGCAACACCGAATGGCCATCGTCGAGCGGCGCTTACAGCGATTCCGCGGTGTTCGACGTTGTCAAGCAGATTTGCAAGCTGGAGACGGACAGCCCGCCCGGCTACTCGACAGTTCGCAAGCCTGCGCTGGTTTACGCGCTCGGCTATGGCTCGCTGTTTGACCCGGCCAATGCCAGCGGCACGCAAACCACGGCCCTGAACTTCCTGCAGAGCGTCGCCTACTACGGCGGCACCGCCAGTTCCAGCAGCGGCGGCTCGTTCCCAGACTCACGACGGATCTACGGCACCAACCAGCAGCGCATCGACCGCATTCGCGCCGCCTTCACCGAGATCATGCAGAGCGGTGTGCAGGTGTCGTTGATCGAGTAACCCCAGAAGCTACCAACCACGAGAAGCGAACATCGCGACCAATAACATGAGCGACCGTCCCGCCATGGTCCTCGACCATGTCACGAAGATTTATCGTGTGGGGCTGCTCGGCCGGACATCGTTGCGCGCTCTTGATGACGTGAGCCTGTGCGTCGAGCCAGGCGAGATCTTCGGCCTCGTCGGACCCAATCGCGCCGGCAAGACCACCCTTGTCAAGCTGCTACTCTCCCTGTGTGCGCCGACGCACGGCGTCATCGAGCGCCTCGGTCAACCGGCGCACTCGCGGGCCAGTCTGGCACGTGTCGGTTACGTCCACGAGAACCATGCCTTTCCCCGTTATCTCAGCGCCCGTGCCTTGCTCGAGTATTACGGCGCCCTCAGCTTGCTCTCCGAGACGGTCGTGAAACAGCGCGTGCCGGCGCTCCTCGAGCGCGTGGCCCTTGCGGACCGCAGCGATGAACCGATCTCACGCTTCAGCAAGGGGATGGTGCAACGTCTGGGAATGGCCCAGGCGCTTATCAATGATCCGGAACTGCTGGTGCTGGATGAACCGAGCGAGGGCCTGGACCTTTCCGGACGGCAATTGTTGCGCGAAGTGATGGCGGAACAGCGCCGTGCCGGCCGGACGGTGCTCTACGTCTCGCACTTGCTCCACGAGATCGAGCAAGTGTGTGATCGCATCGGTGTATTGGTCGCCGGTCGACTGCGCTTTTTTGGCCCCGCTGGAGCGCTGACCACCGATGTCGCCACAGGCGTTACCCGAACGCTCGAACAGGCGCTCGAACCGATCTACCACTCAACGAATTGACGCATGGACAGTCCGCAGATCATCTACGTTCTTCGCTGGCTGGTCCGCGACACGTTTCGTCAGTCCCGGACCACGCGCATCTTCTGGATCATGCTCGGCTTCAGCGCGCTGTGCGTTGTCTTTTGCCTGGGCCTCTCCGTCGAAGGCGGGGACAATCTCCGACCCGATGGGGATTTCCTGATCGATCCGAAGACCAACGAACCGATTGCCGGACCGGCCCGCGATCTTGGCACGCTACGGCTGTTCTTCGGCGCCTTCCGCGTCAGCCTGGCGCGCGATCGTGAGTCGGCCGTCCAGCACGTCGAGGTCATTCTTGCTTCCTGGGTGGCCGGCGCGATCGGTCTGCTGGTGACGCTGGTGTGGACGGCCGGCTTCATCCCGGAAGCGCTGCAACCCGCGAGCGCAACGGTGCTCTTTGCCAAGCCAGCGCCGCGCGGGCTGTTTCTCGTCGGCAAGTATCTCGCGGTCACCTTGCTGGTGGCGTTTCAGGCGAGCGTTTTTTTTGCCGGCACCTGGCTGGCGCTGGGACTGCGCACGGGCGTGTGGTCGGCCGGTTACCTGGCAGGGGTGCCTCTGCTGGTCGTGCACTTTGCCGCCATCTACAGCGTGTCGGCGCTGCTTGCGGTCAGCACCGGCAGCACGATTGCGTGCGCGCTCGGCTCGATCCTGTTCTGGGCACTTTGCCTGGCCGTGAATCTCGGCCGCGATGCCGCCATCGCCTTGCCAGTTGTGGCGCCAACGATGCCGCCTCTCTCGGCGTTCACGGCAACACTGATCGACGCAGCCTACTGGATTCTGCCAAAGCCTGCCGATCTCGTCATGATTTTGGAACGCGCCCTGAATGCGGACACCTACATGGCAACGCTCTCGAGTCTGCCAGAGATGGCCGCCGCCCGAACCAGCTGGAGCCCCGAAGCCAGCATCGCAACCGCTGTGGGCTTCAGTGCCATCACGCTGGGTTACGCCTGCCGAATGCTGGGGAAAAAAGACTACTGAACTCGCAGCGCCCCCGGCGCAGACGATCTCTGGATCTTGAGCCGGGGGAGGGGAGCTCAGGATCACGGCACCTCATACAGCCGCAGCGCGACCGGATCGTCGCCATAGCCCGTGCCGTGGCCGCCCCCGTAGCGCTGGTACAAGTCCTGCCCGCGCAGATTATCGACGAAATACCCGTCTTTCGCCATGATCTCGCGGTCTTCGAACAAGACGCGGACCTTTGCGGCGGCCTTCAAGCCCTCGACTCGAACCTTGACCTTCGCAAGCTGTTCCCGCGACAGTGCGACGCTGTCGCCCCAGACGACCTTGCTCACGCCTCCGGGCGCGACCAGGGTCGTGTGTCCCCAGGACACCCGGCCGCCTTCGTGCAGGAAGCCGACGCCGTCGATCAGCCTGTCGGTGACGCCAAGCTGATCGAGGGCAATTTCGAGTTTGATCCATTCACCGGCCTTGGGTAGCGCTCCCTGGTTGATACTCTGGCCCGGGATATAGTCGAGCGACTTGGGCAACAGGTCCATGCCCCAACCGAGGAAACCCTTGGCGTGGCGATAGAAGCTGTTGAGGAACCAATAGGCGATCTCCGGCTTGGCGCGGAGTTGGGCTACATCTGTCTTTCCGAAGCTTGCGGCGTGGGTCCAACGACCGTCCGCTTTCAGGAGGACCACAAGGCCTTTTGCCGCATTCTTGTCATCGATCTTCACCCACTGCACGAGCTTGCTGCCCTTGGGCCAGGCGCGAGCGTCGGGCAGATACTGGATACCGTGAATGCTGCCGCCGACCTCCGGTTTCTGGCCGATGGCGTAGGCATTGGTCTCGTCGCGCAATTCGTGGCGATCAGCGGTGACCCGGCTCGCCTTCTGGCCGGGCGGGGCGTCGCTGCTCGTCTCCCATTTACCGAGCGGAATTCCGCGCGTCGTGGCGGCGATGATGTAAGTCTTGCCGTTGTGCCGCCGCGACCAGTGTTCGACCCACGGTTCGATCTCGACTTTGGGGCCGCGATCCTTCGAGGCGACAATGGGCTTGAAGAATTCGATTTCACCGTGCAGCCCACGAAAGAGCGAGGCGTCGCCCGGTCCATGGGCGATCTGCCAGCCGCGGGCCCCGCGCATCAGCTCGACGAAGGTGTGAAACCGCCAGCGCTCATAGGGGATTGATTCATACATTTGCGGCCGGAGCCAGACCACCTTGTCCTTGCCCTGCACCAGCGGCGCGAGATCGGTGTGCAGGTTGGCGGGAAAGAGCGGCTCGGTCTCTGGATCGTAGATGTCGAAAAACGGCGCCTTTTCGAATTCGAGACGATTCCAGTAGCCGCCATGACCGACCATGACCGGCTTGCCGCTTCCCTTGCGAAGATAGTCGACTACCAGGCGCATGCCTTCGAGCTGTTGCGACGTTGCTCCCTGGAACAGACCGAATGCCTCTTCGATGCCGGGCGTCACCGACAGGACCGTCGGCGACTTGCGACAATAGGCGAGGTAGGCGTCGAGCTTGTCCTTGCCGCCGGCTTGCTTGAATAGCTCATCGAGCGAGAACACGGGGCTGGGTGTTGCAAACGCGGTCGAGCAGTAGAGGTTGCCCGAGGTCTAGACCCATAGAGCGCCGCTGCTTCCCGGATTGCCGATGGAATGCACTAATTGGCCCGGCCGGCAGCTTTCCCTGGCCAATGGCATGGCCTGGATCCCTTCAGGAAGGCTGTTTAATTGGAGCACGGCCAGGTCCTTCGTAGAACTCGACGCCACGACCTTGGCTTGGTTTTTTTCCGGGTCCGCATCGTTTGCCTTCAGGTATTGTTCTTTGTCGGCGACCGGTTTGCCGTCCTGGAAAGTGGGAAAATTGACCCACACAAAGGAAGCTACGGAGGAATCGGATGACACGAGGCCGCCTTGAAGGTTGATCTCGGATATTCTAAGGCTGAAATTCCCCGCCCCGCCATTGAATGAGGTAGCAATAATTTGGAATGTCCCATCGTGCGGCGGCTCGAAGCGAATCCTGGCGTTCAAGACACCTCCGCCGTCATCGTCGGCCGCTAGTACGTTGCCACGTGTATCTTGAACGATCAGATAGGAGTCGAATTGCCGGCTTTCCATGTCGATCCAATAAATTTTCTTGCGGCGAAAACTGTATTTGTAGGACTTGTGGGGATGGTTTCGAATGGGTTCCCGTGGGTCGGCGCCAGTCAACGTCGCGTTGAAAACTCGCAGGGGCGCAGGAAGGTTACGATTTCCAAAGACCACGTGGTAGTTGGTGATGACCAGTCGTTCCTGGGCGTTGATCAGGGCCCCCGAGCCCGAGCCAATGCCTGGGTTGTTGATCCAAACCGTGGATTTCAGCACCTTTTCGTAGATCTGCTGCCCGCTCAACTTGCCTGTCACCGGCGGGTCATTCGACGGCTTCTCAGGTTGCTGCGCGATCGGCTTGCCCTGGGCCACGGACTCTCTTCCACTCTTTGCTAGCAGGAAATACAAGCCAACGACCATTGTGGAACAGAACAAGACAAGCAGCGCGATCCGACCGCGATTGCCACTCAAGCACCAAGCGGCCAGGCACAAAAAACGTTCCTTGACGATTGGTAATAGTGCCTTCGGTATTGGTTCACGGCGCGGGCAATAGAGATATTGCCCTTTGTTGATTGTGGTGGGCTTGGACTGCCTCGACAAGCCAGTCGAAGACGTTGCAGGATTGGCGGCGGCAGGTTTCGATGACAGTCAGCAGTCGCTCGACGAACTGACTGCCGGACGCTGATTGCGTGCCGAACGAGAGCTTCCGCCAGATGACCGCGTGCCGCAGCGCTTGCTCGGCGGCATTGTTGG
>VGYC01000249.1 GCA_016873095.1 Planctomycetota bacterium
ACCCACCGCTACCGCGTCACAGACCAGGGCTGGCGCACCGCCATGTTCTGTACGCGCACCTATAACCGCATCCTGCGCCCCGGCCTGGCCCACGTCTGCGCCGACGAACCTGACAGTGACAATCCGTTACGCCACAGCTTCGAACGCCTTGACGCAGACATCGACCATTGGATCGAGGCCCAGAAAGTGCCTGCATGAAACTTGACTCAAACGAGATAACTTCTGGGGATCAAGGACGCTAGCTGACCTGCTGGAACAGGAGGAGGAACCGGGCCTGGGCAACGGCGGCCTGGGGCGGCTGGCCGCGTGCTACCTGGACTCGCTGGCGACCTTGCAGATCCCGGCGATTGGCTACGGCATCCGCTATGAATTCGGCATCTTCGACCAGGCCATCCGTGATGGCTGGCAGGTCGAGATCACCGACAAGTGGCTGCGTTACGGCAATCCCTGGGAAATTCCTCGGCCGGAGATCGCCTATCCGGTCGGATTCGGCGGCCAGACCCATGCTGTCCAGGATGCCGCCGGTCGCCTTCGCGTTACCTGGACCCCCGAATCGGTGGTGCGCGGCGTCGCCTATGACACGCCGATCCTCGGTTACGGCGTCAATACCGTCAACCTGCTGCGGCTCTGGCAGGCCCAGGCCACCGAATCGTTCGATTTTCAGGCCTTCAACCTCGGCGACTACTACGGCGCCGTCAACGAGAAGATCGTCTCCGAGAACATCACCAAGGTTCTCTACCCGAACGACGAGCAGCTTGGCGGCAAGCAACTCCGCCTGCAACAACAGTACTTCTTCGCGTCCTGTTCGTTGCGTGACCTGATCCGCATTTTCCGGCAGCGAGCGTTGACCCTGGATCAGCTGGCCGACAAGTTCGCCATCCAGCTCAATGACACACACCCGTCGATCGCCATTGCGGAGATGATGCGGCTGCTGGTGGATGAATATGAGATGGCATGGGAGCCGGCCTGGGAGACGACGCGCCGGGTGTTCGCCTACACCAATCACACGCTCATGCCCGAGGCGCTGGAGACATGGTCGCTGGAGCTGTTTCGCCGCATGCTGCCGCGACACCTGGAGATCATCTTCGAGATCAATCGCCGCTTTCTGGATCAGGTGCGGGCGGGCTGGCCCGGCGATGAGGCCCGGGTGGCCAGGATGTCGCTCATCGACGAGCGCGGCGGCCGCTCGGTGCGCATGGCTCACCTGGCCTGCGTGGGCAGCTACGCCGTCAATGGCGTCGCCGAGTTGCACTCGGACCTGCTCAAGCGTGAAGTGTTGCACGACTTCTACGAGCTGGAGCCGGACAAATTCCACAATGTCACCAATGGCGTCACGCCGCGCCGCTTTGTCGTGCTCAGCAATCCCCGGCTAGCCAGGCTGATCGAGCGTGCCATCGGCCCCGGCTGGATCACCGACCTGGACGAGCTGCGCCTGCTGGAACCGTTCGCCGAGGATGCCGGCTTCCGCTCCGAATGGCGGGAAGTCAAGCACGCGGCCAAGCAAGACCTGGCGGCGCTGGTGGCCGCCCGCACCAGCGTGGCCGCGGATCCGAATTCCCTGTTCGACGTCCAGGCCAAGCGCATCCATGAGTACAAGCGGCAACACTTGAACGTCTTGCACATCATCACGCAATACTTGCGGCTCAAGGACAACCCGGCGGCCCACATCACGCCGCGAACGTACATCTTTGGCGGCAAGGCGGCCCCCGGCTACGTCATGGCCAAGCTGATCATCAAGCTTGTCAACGCCGTGGCCGAGGTCGTCAACGCCGACGCCGACGTTGGTGGCCGGCTGCGCGTCGCCTTCATGCCCGATTTTAACGTCATGACGGCGCAGCAGGTTTACCCGGCCGCCGACCTTTCCGAGCAAATCTCCACGGCCGGCAAGGAAGCGTCGGGCACGGGCAACATGAAGTTCTCGCTCAACGGAGCGCTGACCATCGGCACGCTTGACGGCGCCAATATTGAAATCCGCCGCGCCGTCGGGCCGGAGAACTTCTTCTGTTTTGGCCTGACCGCGGAGGAGGTCGCCGACTGGAAAACGCGCGGCTACGACCCGTCCTCGATCTGCCGCGACAACGCCGAGCTGCGGCGGGTCCTGGACAGAGTTGCCGACGGCACCTTCAGCGGCGGCGACACTGTGTTGTTCCGCCCGCTGCTCGACGATCTCCTGCACCGGGATCCGTTCCTGGTCCTGGCGGATTACGCCGCGTATGTCGCCTGTCAGGAGGAGGTCAGCCGGGCATACCAGGACCACGAGCACTGGTCGCGGATGTCGATTCTGAACGTGTCCCGGATGGGGCGGTTTTCCTCTGACCGCAGCATCCGCGACTACTGCCGCGACATCTGGCACACGCAGGCGGTCCCGATCCAGGTGTGACGGCCTCGCAAGTTCATTCCTATTCGCCCTTCCACACCGGGGCACGCTTTTGCAGGAACGCCTGCATTCCCTCCTGGGCATCCGCACACATGGCGTTCTCGGCCATCACAGGCGTTGCATGCTCGTAGGCATTGCTCTCATTCATGGCCAGTTCGTCGTAGAAAGCGGCCTTCCCCAGGCGAACGGTCAACGGACTGGACGCGCGAATCGCATCGGCAAGCGCCTGCACGGCCGCATCGAGTTCGGCTGCGGACACGACGCGATTGACCAGGCCCAGTTCCAGCGCACGTTGTGCGGTGATGGGGTGGCCGGTGAGCAACATCTCCAGGGCGGCCCTGGGCGAAATGGCACGAACCAGCGGGACCATCGGCGTCGTGCAGAACAGGCCGATCTTGACGCCGGGTGTGGCAAACGTCGCGGCTTCGGCGGCCACGGCCAGGTCGCACGCTGCCACCAGCTGGCATCCTGCCGCTGTAGCCGTGCCCTGGACGCGGGCGATGACCGGTTGCGGCAAGCGGCGCAGGCGCATCATGACACGGGAGCAAAGGGCAAAGAGGTCGCGGTACTCCTCGGCGGAAGCGCCGACCATTTCGGCCAGGTCATGGCCCGAGCAGAATACCGCTCCAGTCGAAGCGATCACCACGACGCGCGCCGTCCTGTCCTCGGCAACCCGCGCCAGCGTGGCGTCCAGCACTTGCAGAAGCTCCCTTGAAAGCGCATTGCGTTTCTCCGGCCGGTTCAGGATGAGACGCAGCACCTCGTCTTTGGTCTGTGTAACCAGGACAGCGCCATGGGGATGTGAATTCATCGAAGTTCCACTCCATTGATTTCGGGGGTTGTAGTTCGCCCCAGGGGCCAGGGATAGCGGCCCATGTTGATTGTGCTGGGCTCGAATCATTTCGACAAGCCAGTCAAAGACGTGGGCTGCCGGGGCAGACTACCGCCGAACGACAGCTTTCTGTCTGGAGATTTCCTTCCGAAACGACTACGTCCAATGTGCCGATCTGAACACTTCGCCGCGCCAAGTTCCCAACCAAGTTTTGCAAATGTCACCTCCATGTTTTCCAGCGATATTTGGCAACAGTCACGGTTGATTGGCGCATCGTTTGCGTCGCTTTGATCCGTATTGATCTTCCGCGCGCTGGTGCGTTTGCGACGTGATCTGCAAGACCTGGCCCGGCCTTGGCGCACGCACGGAGCGCGCGACGTGTGTGTCAAGCGTGTGTCACGCATTCACCAAACCAGTGGAGGTTCCCATGAAACCAGCCAGGCGCAACATCTTGACCTTTGAACAGCTTGAAGCGCGCGACTGCCCGGCGGTCTTCACCAATGTCATCGGCGGCAATCTGGTGGTCGTCTCCATCGATTCCGCAACGGTGGATGTCGTCCAGACCAACGCCAATTCCTTTCAAGTTCGCGAGAACGGCGCCGTGGTCAGCAACGTTTCCGGCGTCACCGGCAACCTGTCGGTCGTTCTGGGGCCCCATGGACACACGGGACTCAACATCGATTTCAACGGCTTCGACACCATCAACCACGTCGCGGCCTTTCTCGGGACCGGCAGTAGCGACGTCAACGTTCACAACGGCACCATCCAGCGCACCCTGAACATCGTGGGCGGCACCGGCCGCGATCGCGTCTTTCTCGGGGGCGACGGCAGCGCGCTCACCGTCAACGGTTCCACCAGCGTGAACTTGCTGACCGGCACGGACGATCTCTTCGTCCGCAGTGGCGTCACGCTGCAGTCAGTCGTCGCCACTACCTTCGTGGAACGCGTCTTCTTCGATGCCGGCAGCACCTGTGTGAAGAACGTCTTCGTGCAAGGCGGCCCGTTTGGCAATCGGCTCGATATCAACGGCGACATCAATGGCAGCCTTTTCTTCCGCGGTTCCATCTTCGCCGACAAGGTCAACATGGGCGCCACCGCCACCGTCGCGACGAACTTGAACCTGGGAGTGCAGGCCGGCAATGACAGTATCGATCTCAACGGAAACGTCGACAACAATCTGAATATCTGGTCCGCGATCTTCGCAGGCGACAAGAACATCCACATCGCGGGCACGGTCGGCAACGATGTCAACTTGGACATCGGCTTCGGCGACGACACCATCCGCTTCAACGGCGTCATCACCAACAACCTCAACCTGCTGACGCGCTTCGGCAACGACTTCGTCGAGTTCGACGACTCGTTCACGGTGAACGACGTGGATGTCCACCTCGGCTGGAGCGACGATGTCTTTTGCTACCATGCGGCCGCGGTCATCAACGGGGCCGCAGTCATCAACGGCGGACAGAACGATACCGACCCTCCGGGCAATCGCTTCCTCACGCCGTTGCCCGCCGTACCGGGCAACGTGACGCTGGTCAATTTCCAGACGGTCAGCGTGTTGACGCCGTGCTAACCTTGGAGACCTGTCTTCGACCGCGCCGTAGCGCTGCCAGCGCTACGGCGTTTTCACTTACACATCACACAGGGCAGGGGCACGTTTGCAGGATCGGAAACTCAGCGCAACAAACAGCGCATGAGTGCGCAATTGATTGCGCGTGACCTAAGTCTCTGCTTTTGAGAAAGTTGCGCGATTGAGCTGAGTGGGCCCGCCAGGCCCAAACGAAATCCGCTTCGCGTCCGCTGACACAACGCCATATAAGAATGGACGTTACGGATTGTGACCTCATCCCTACCATCCCGCGACCGCATTAGGTTGAACGCCGGCTCTTGGTGACATTTCAGCTGGCTGGCTCCAGAGATCTTCGGTCGCGATAGGATAACGGTCGGTGACTTGCGGCGAGTTTCGAGGGCACCCGTTGTAGAGAGGACGATTCACGGCCATGAAGAAACTGTTCGACTTGACGGATAAGGTTGCGGTCGTCACCGGCGGCAATGGCGGCATCGGCCTGGGAATCGCGCGTGCCCTGGCAGAGGCAGGGGCCAGGCTGGCGATCATTGCCCGTAATGCCGACAAATCGAAGGCCGCCGCTCGGATCTTGATGGATGAAAGCGGCCGTGAGCCTTTGACGCTGATGGCCGATGTCTCCAGACCGGAACAGGTTTCGTCAGCGATCGAGACCGTCCTGAAACAGTTGCAAGGCGTCGACATCCTGTTCAACAACGCGGGCACGAGCATTCGCAAGCCGCCACAGGACCTTAGCCCTGACGACTGGCACACGGTGATGGATGTGAACCTGACGAGTGCGTTCCTGATGTCGCGAGCCGTGTATCCGGCCATGAAGAAGGCCGGCGGCGGCAAGATCATCAACATCGGCAGCATGACCTCGATCTTCGGCGCCGGCTATGCGGCTCCGTACGCGTCCAGCAAGGGGGGCATTGTCCAGCTTGGCAAGAGTTTGGCCCTGGCCTGGGCGGCGGACAACATCCAGGTCAACACGATTCTGCCCGGGTTTCTGGAGACCGAACTGACCGATCGGGCCCGGGCGGAGATTCCGGGCATCTACGAGCGCGTGCTGGCACGGATTCCGGCAGGCCGCTGGGGTCAACCCGCGGACATGGCGGGTACGGCCCTTTGGCTGGCAAGTGCGGCCAGCGATTACGTCACGGGCATCGCCGTGCCGGTAGACGGCGGCTTCTCTTCCGCCCTCTTTTGAACGCGCCCATGAACTGCCGGTCAATTCTCACCTGCAGAACCACCTCAGTTCAAAGCGACCGAACTGTCGCCTGGGCTGGAGCGAGTAGGGATCGTAGACAAGCAGGGCTGCGTGGCCATCGCTGCGCACGATGAGCCAGGAGTAGTCCCAGTTCCGCGAGGCGTAGGTCATCGGAAGCGCCGGACGCACGCGCGGAATGGGATGCGTGGCGGCGATGAACAGCTGTTGATCCGTGTAGAGGTAGCACGAGCCAAGCTGCACGAAGACTTCGTGCGAAAGTGTGGGACCGGATGAGGTCAAGTCTGCGCATAGATCCCGTATGCCAATCTTGAATTCGGCGCCATTCCGGAATTCGTTCACAAGTTCGTTGATGGAGCCGGAGACGACACGGCCGTCGGCTTGATGTCGCAACAGCTCACGCCAATCCTCGCGAACCAGGTAGCGCAGCCGCTCGAATGAATAAACAAAGTTGCTCGAAGGCGCGTTGGTACCATCGTCAAAGCGCGACAGCTCACGATACTTCTGCATCCGGGAATGGTCTGCGGGAGCCGAGGTGCCCGACGTTGGGCTTGCAGCGACGCCATCAAGAAACGGCCGGGCGATCGCTTGTTGACCGTCCTCGTTGTAGAGAAACAGCGATAACGACGGTCGGGGCCCGAAGCGATCGGGTAGCTGCACCGGTTGCCGCAGCGATAGCACACCAGCACACCAGCGATCGTCGATCAGATAGGTGACGCGCATATCCATGGACTCCTGGACGAGCTCGTGCGCAGTCGAGCCGGGCTCGATGTGCTCGTCGTGGTAAAACTCCGAATAGATGCGCAGGTCCGCGCCGCGGCGGATGGCCGCACGCAATTCCTCGGGCTGACCGGATGTGATCTGCATCTGTTCGTCCAGTTCCAGCACGCACCGCCATGCAACCGACATGGGCACTCCTCTGCAACGGGCCTTCCGGCAAGCAAACTCGACTTTCAGGACAGTGTAGCGCGTCTGTCACGCGAGGAAAGTCGCCGCGGCGCGGACGTAGATGTGCGCCGCCTGAAGGATTGCGGCGACGCCGACACATTCGTTCGGACCGTGCGCCAGGTTGAGCCAGCCTGGACCAAAGCTGGGAATTGTGGGAATGCCGGCCAGGCCCTGGAACTTGGCGGCGTCGCTTCCTCCCGGAAATGCGCTCAGTGTGGGCCGCCGGCCGAGAACCTCCTCGGCCGAGCGCAGCAAGGCCGGCACCAGTGGATGATCGGCCGATACTTCCGTCGGCGCGATCCAGCCGAGCGGCAATTCCTCGAACTGCAATTCCACGCGCAGTCGTGGATGGTATCGGCGAATACCGTTCAGGCACTTTTCCAGGTCGTCTTCAACTTGAGCGCGGGTCATGCCTGGCAAAGTACGAATATCCGACTGGAATTCGGCCACGCCTGGACATACGCCGTAACCGACGCCGCCCTCTACCTGGACAGCCAGATTGATTGTCGGCGCCGAGCACAAGGGATGCGGGCGAAAGGTCAGTTGTAGCTCGCGCTGCATCCGGGTGATGACCTCGGCCAGCAGCTGGTTGGCGTTGACGGCCGACAGCCGATCGGTGAGGCTGCTGTGCGTTTGCGTGCCGTGGACGCGAACCTTGAAGCAGGCCACGCCGCGGGACACAAGGTGCAGAAACTCGAATTCCGGTCCGGCAATGCCGGACGGCTCGCCGAGCAAGGCCACGTCCGCGCGGAGGCCGTATTCTCCCGCAAGGTATTCCGCGCCGAACTTCATCGACCGCTCCTCGTCGGCGTCGATGACGAGCAATAGGTCGCCGGCAAGTTCGCCGGCCGACTGCCTGAGCGCCGCGGTCGCGTACACCATGGCCGCCACGGCGCCTTTCATGTCCGTGGCGCCGAGTCCGTACAGCTTGCCATCATGGATCACCGGCTCGAACGGGTCGGTCCGCCATTCGCCGCGCTGGCCAACCGGTTTGGTGTCGCTGTGACCGCAAAGCATGAGCACCGGCCCGGTCTTGCCGCCGCGCAGCCGATAGATCAGGTTCGGACGTTCTGGAACCTTGGCGGCGATCTCCGTGTCGCTCAGGCCAAGGTTGTGCATCTCGGTGACGATCTCGTGCACAACGGCACGTTCGTCGCCTGGTGGATTGGGGCTTGGTGTCGCGATCAAACGGGCGGCAAAGGCCAGGAGTTGCTCGCGGTGCCGATCAAGCCAGTGCGTCGCTGTTGCAGGAGTCATTTTGACTGTTCTACAAGATTGCCGCCGCTAGAATGGCGGCGGTGCTACATGGCGGTAAATACAGCCAGTTACCTGGAGCCTTTTCGGCGAGCGCTTCGTGTTCCACGGCGCACGTTTCTTGAGGTTGGCGGCATTAGCGCCCTTGGCCTGACGCTGTCACAGTTGCTTGGCCGGCAAGAAGGTCGTGCAGCGGACCGGCCGCGGCGCGGCACAGCCCGGTCGTGCATCATGCTGTACATGCTCGGCGGCCCGCCGCAGCAGGAGACATTCGACTTGAAGCCGGATGCGCCCGCCGGGCCGCGCAGCCTGTTTCCGCCGACGGCAACGTCCGTCCCCGGTATCCAGATCTGCTCACTCCTTCCCAGGCTGGCCAGGCAGGCGCATCACCTGGCAATCATCCGCTCGACTTTTCACGGCGGCAATGCGTTGTTCCACGGCGCCGGCGTGCATTACAACCTGACCGGCTGGCCGAACTTTCCGCGCGAGGGCGAGCCGTTGCTCGATCGCCGCGACGCGCCTTCCATCGCAGCGGTTCTGCAGCAGTTGCGCGGTGAGCGTCATGGCTTGCCGGCGGCGATGCAGTTGCCCATGTGGATCACCCAGGACGGCCCCGGCAAGGAATGGGCGGGACAGAACGCCGGCTTCCTCGGCCGGAACTTTGATCCTCTGGTA
The DNA here is from genome assembly GCA_016873095.1 of Planctomycetota bacterium. Taxonomy (GTDB): domain Bacteria; phylum Planctomycetota; class Planctomycetia; order Gemmatales; family Gemmataceae; genus VGYC01. The sequence continues at coordinate 8,879 of VGYC01000249.1, forward strand.
ATGGCCTATGATCGCGACGGGGGCACGCCCGGAACATTGCCGTCGTCGTTCCTGCTTCGCGATGACATTGGCGCCGCCGGTCTGGGACAGCGACGCGAGTTGCTCCGCTCCCTGGAGCAGCAACGCCCGGGCGATCTGCCCGCGCCGGTGCGCCAGTGGAATTCGCAAAAGGCGCGTGCGCTGGAGGTACTGACCTCGGCCAAGGCCTGGCGGGCGCTATCGATCAACGATGAAGACCCGCGCATCCGAGACCGCTACGGAAGCCATTCCTTCGGCCGCTGCTGCCTGGTCGCCCGTCGCCTGGTCGAAGCAGGTGTGTCGTTCGTAACGGTCCTTCACGGCGGCTGGGACACACACTCGCATCACCTGGAGCACACACGCGACCTGTTGTTGCCGCCGCTGGACCAGGGCTTTTCCGCCTTGCTGGAAGATCTCGAAGTCCGCGGTCTCCTCGATGAAACGCTGGTGGCCTGGACCGGCGAGTTCGGCCGCACGCCGTCCATGAACGGCAACAATCCGTCGGGCCGCGACCACTGGGCGCGCGTGTATAGCACGGTCCTGGCCGGCGGCGGCATCCGTGGCGGCCAGGTCCACGGCCGCAGCGACGGCGTTGCTGCCGATCCCGCGGACAATCCCGTTCATGTCAGTGATTTCGTGGCCAGCATCTACCACGCTCTCGGCTACGGCCCCGATACGCAGGTCAGCGATCTGGCCGGTCGGCCGCACTTCATCGTCAACGGCAGACCAGTCACGAATCTTTTTCGCCGCTGACGATAAGGATGCAAAGGAAAGAATTCCCCCATCGGTCGCACGTCTGCAAAAATCATCGAAGGGCCCTCATCCCCGCCGCGTGTTGTAAGATAACTGGCTAGCGAGGCTTCGCCTCAGACCGACGAGGCGTGCCCCGATGCAGGTCAATATAAAAGGCTCCGGTCGAGCCTATGATGGGTCTGCCGAAGCAGGC